>NZ_QNRT01000005.1 GCF_003315245.1 Arenicella xantha
GGAGCTGCTCAATCTGAGCAGAGAGTTTGTTCTTAGTCATAGTATCTACCTTAACAAGTTGCGTTAAGCAGATACACAGTTCAGTTTACAGTCTCCCTCTTAATTTGATCATTCATAAATACACAACTTATCAACATCACTATCTTTATTAAAATATAGATAAATGTGTAAAAAAGGTCGCAGGTTCAGGTCCTGCCACCGTATGATTTTTTTTACGGCTCTGGTGGTTTATAGTATTGATCTGATTGGGATCTTTTCTCATATCTGTTTATATCGCGGGAGGTTGTTTATGTTTGGACTCGGTAAAAGAAGAGAACATGTAGATCTTATTGGCGTGAAAATTGATATTACTGTAAATCTCGTTAACGTAGAGAGTGTTGTGTCCGAGCGTAAGGCGCCAACAATAGACTGCTTGGCGAATGATTGGTTGCCCGAAAATAGCGCTTCTTACCGAAATGGAGTGACTTGATTAGCTGCAGTAAACGGGGAGAGTTTTTTTTATAACCGATAAAAATGGTCGTTTCCGTATAGATACTCCTATCGGGCTCCACCTTCCTAAGCACTTAACAGGTAAGCTGGTATTAACGGCGATACAAGGCTTATTATTACTTGAGTACGATGGTTGTGTTATCGCTGATATCCCTATCGAATACTGGAACAAAATAGTTTCAAGGACGAAGCTACTGAGTTCATACGATCCCCCGCGAGAATTTACGTGGCAAAAGGTTTGAGGACAATTATCCAGTGTTCTATTATGGAGAGGAAGTATCAGTGCAGACAATAAAGACTCTTCGACCAGATTCGTACTCTTTGGAGAACTCGGTTGTTAAAGTGAACTGCAAGCCGGTTCTGAGAGTTTCTGAACTTTTAGGCTAGCTTTTAGCAGCCATATTCAAATTAGTTTGTACTTCAGCGTATAGAAAATGCTAAGCAATGGAGAAGATTATGGGAATTAAACCAGGACCCAAAAGAACGGCTAAATCAACCGGAAAACCAGATAGGCGGCAACGCGATAATAAAAAAACTCCGGGAAATACACCGTCACTTAAGCCCCACAAGCACAAGAAAGGCGATTAATAAAAGAAGTTTTGCTCTGCGAATTGGCTACGGACGGCTTTATATCCGTTTGGGGTCTCGCTGTTATAAATGAATTGGTGATGTATTGGATACAATTGTTAAAGTTGCACTGGGTGTTTTTTTGGGGGCTTTACTCATATTTCTGTTTCGCATCGCCTATATCCACTATGTTTTTAAGGAGGTCACAGAGATGATCTCTGAAACAAACCAAGCCATCCTTCAAAGCGGTCGAGATAGCATCAAGCTTCAGAGAGAAAAAATAGAGGCTCAAAGGCAGGCGGTGATTTTACAAAATAAAATAGAAGAAAGAAAAGTCGAGCTTAAACGAGCAAATCGGGAGAATAAGGAAAAAGCTTGGAGAGCGTATTTCAAAACCCCAGAGGATTGTCTTTCCTACAAATCCGACAAGCACATGGTTGAATGCGCTAACATGAGAATTCGAGCAAAAAAGGAGTTTGAGGAAAAATGGTTAGAGAACCAACAATAAATATACACAACAAGTTAAAGGCTTTTTCTGTTCGACTATCGCGTTTCCACAACTTTATCAGGAGAAATACATGAAACCCGGAATTCACCCATTACAGTCCGAGTCATTTGACCTGATCGAGAAGCTGTACTCCCAACTAGCACTTCCAATGACCAAGGCAATGATTGACGTGCAAAGGCGATATTACCCTTCGATTGGAAGCATTCTCAAGACTCTTGATTATTACTCAGAGCACGAGATCGTAATCGCATTTAGAGAAGAGCATAACTTACTAATAACTAAGACTCTGGAAGAGCTTAAAAAAGATGAAAGCAAGGCGAACGAAGATCCAGCTGATGGTGTTTTTGGAGATATGTTCGCTGATATATTTGATCATGTAAATGTTGCGAAAATACTAAAAACGTTCTCGATTCAAGAGATCGAGAACGTTTTTAGTGAATCGCTTAGCAAACTATCTGGGGTGTCTTTAAAGGTTGGTATAATTCAAATTCAAAATTTCGACGATTACTGTTCTGGAGAAGTTGAGGTATCACTAAAGGTAGTTGAAGGTGAAAAGAAAAGTTAAGTTTAAAAACTGCCAGCCACTTCGTTCCCTCGAACGCGCAGAAAACGCGCTCCTGTTTGTAAGGCGTTCACCGTCTTTGGTGAGAAATTTATTTCTATTCTTTTTCATTCCCACAATTCTTGCATGTGCTCCTGCTGGGCCACCACAATTCCCAACTGATTCTGAAATGATCAATCATTTAGAGAGTAATTTCTCTGAGTTCGAAAATTTACTTTTAATGTTTGAAAAGGACGGTATGAGTGTAGTTCATCCGAGCTGGGTACAACCAAAAAACAAAATATCTGAGGCCCGATTGGCTGAATATAGAGATATATTTGTGCGTTTAGAGTTAGACGGAGGTCTACGGAGTTGGGGTGGTGAATCTGTCAGGTTAATTAGTCACTCATCAGGGTTTGTTTTTGGCGGTTCAGAAAAAGGCTTCATGTATAAGCCTGAAAACCCCAGTCCATTGTACGAGTCATTGGACATACCTCCAGAGGACCTTTTATCTAATGTTAGTGCGTATCGTTACGTAAAAAAGAATTGGTATCTTGAATATAGATGGGATGATTAAAAGAACTGCCATTCACTGCGTTCATACGCGCACGCAAAAGGTGCGGCTAAAGACTCAATTGTCTCCTTAGGGCAAATTAGCTGATGCACGTTTCTAGCTAATAGCATTGCAGCCCCATCCAGCGAGCATGTGTCGCACGATATAAACAGTACACCCTGAATGTCCGTCAGGGTCAATCTGTCACTTGAATTCCATTTAGTTCGAGCCACGCCCAGTTGTGAAGGCACGACCCAAAAACGCTCTTGCTAGACATTATTCTACTTAATAGAAACAGATCTAGATCATTTTTGAATATTGCACCTACTAATTGAAAATTGACATTTGTATACTGAAAAAGGGGGGCAAGATGGGAATTCACACTGTTCATCTTGGCCATCAGCCTTAATCATTGGAAATGGAGAACAGGAAATGAATCTCATTAAGTTAAGTACACTAGTTTTCGCGATCATGTTATCAGCCAGCACCAAAGCAAGTGATGCACAGGAAAGCGAAATAGAAATAGCCAGCGTCGTTGAACAAATTCAGAACGGAATAGATATTGCAAAAAAAGGATTGGCAGCAGACAGTCTCCCTAACCTACAGTCCGTCACACTGAACTTGAACACGGCTGTCAAACGCGATGGTGGTCCAAAGTTTAAATTCTTGATATTTTCTTTCGGGAAAAAATGGACTAGCGAAGCCTCTCAGACTACTACGATTACATTGGTTCCTAAAGTGCCAAGAGTCACTCCAACCAGTGCGGAGGAGATCTCTGATAGTATTGCTAAAATGATTATTGCCGCAGCTGACGGTGTATCAAAAGCCAGCGCACACGCCAGCGTGCCATTGGAGTTAGGTAGCTTATCAATTCAACAGAAATTTATAGTAAAGAATGAGACCTCTGGAGGTTTCTCTATCGAGCTCCTATCCATAGAGGCAAGCGGCAGTTACTCTGAAGCAAACGTTCAAACGATGACTATCACATTCAAATAGTCAACCGTCAGAGCAGATCATGCTTCACAAAAGCATTAGGTTGGTTTTTTTGGGGTTAAGTTCTATGTGTAGCGTCGCATTGGCTCAGTTGCCGGGTGTGTCTCCTGACATTGGGGCTCAATGCGATGTTACTAACGTATCCTTAGATAACCCGATCACCGAGAGAGCTGCTAGAACAAAGTACGACAGGTCAGTTGTGAAACTCAATGTCTATCTCGAAGATGGGCGTCTCCGCTCAGGCACTGCTTTTTTGATAGACATTGAGAGAGGATTGTTTTTGACCGCACTCCACGTTGTTGATGGTAACAACTTAAAAATCAGGGGGTACCGACCTGAATCAAAGGATGTTATAGATAGGTTTGAGTTCATACTCGTTGCGGGAGTAAACCATGGGTATTCTGAGAGGGACCAACATGAAAATAGTGTAGCCCCCATCGATGCTGCGATACTGGAAATCACAGACAAGAGCCTCATGGAACTCGCATTTCGCCGGTCAAATGAGTTCGATCTTAATTTCAAGCTCGAAGACAGCGGTAAGCCCGTTATTACTCTTGGTTACCCAGGTAGCAATATCACCTTAACAGGTGAAGACTATGAATCCTGGCCAGGGAATATCGGAGCGCGAACACGAGAAAAATTCGCATCTAGCTACCAAGTGTATTACAAATTAAACCGAGCAACTCAGGCAGGTGAAAGTGGCGGCCCAATGTTGAATCAGGTGGGAAAAGTCATAGGTATTGGTTCGAGCACTTCGAACCTCGCGCGGGGCTACAGTTTTTTTACCACATCTGCTGACTTGTTCCAGATGATTACCGAATTACCCGTAAGTCGTAAAGCGCAAGAAATAGAAAAGTTACTAAGGGATAAATCAGTCTCTAGCGGTCAACTATTAAGTGAACTAAAGGATCGTGGTTCAAACAGTTTTAGGAACATCGACATATTTGAATGGGCGACAAAAGTTGCACCATCAAACGAATACTCAGATATTGACATATCGAAGAGATGCATACTCCTTGCTCTTATGGAGCGACGAGATATGTGGTCTGAGAGGAGGATGTATGTGTATATGGACAAATTCTTGGACAAGCCGCTTTTAGCTGGACATCTAAATCGAAGTAGGGAGAAAGCATTGATAGAGGGAGATATACATTCAGCCCAAATTTACTCAGAGCTTAGTAAGAATTTAAGCGCCATAACTGACAAGTGCAGATGGTTTACTGATTGCAGAAGCCATCTAAACGCGGGAAAACTCATGTCAGTCTTTGCTCAACGAGAACTTGAGATAATGATCGAAGATACTGTGGATGTAGCAATGGAAGCAGCAACAGCTGAAGCTGAAGTAATGGATGAAGCAATGGAAGCAGCAGCTGAAGCAATGGTGGATGAAGCAATGGAAGCAGCTGCTGAAGCAATGGATGCAGAGGATGCTGAAGTGATACTGCTTGAAGAATTAGAGGAAAATCAATTCTAGCTAGAAATTATCTATTAAACGTAAAAAAAATAAGATTGGAAAATGTGAGTGATCACGCTAGTAGAGATATCTATACACTTTCAAAGTCAGATTTAAATTGTGAATGTTCGAATTTCACCTGATACTTCAAAAGTAGAGATTCGATAAAATCTGACAATGGCTGCAAGATGCAACTTTCTGCCACACGACTCCATTTAATAGTCATGCAGTGGCTAAGCCGCGGTAGCCTGAAGGTCCCCTTCTGGGGGCTTTTTTATGACGTTTATGCACGACTTTGTATAGTCTTTCCATGCGTGCCATAATTAGTCCCATGAATGCCCCTGTCGCGCCCGAGATGCGCATTTTTTCACCAAGCGGTGAGCCGCTTTATTTGAACGCCGATGAGCGCGAACGTTTTTTAGCGGCCGTGCGTAAAGACACCGATCGCAACGCGGTGATCTTCGGTACCCTACTTCATTATACCGGTGCGCGTCCGACTGAGCTTCGTGAGCTTACCGTCGACCGGGTAAACGTCGACGAGTCGATCATCAACTTGCGCACCATCAAAAAACGTCGTGTGGATAAAAAAGGCAATCTTAAGCAAGCCCAGTTTAGATCCATTCCGATCCCTGAGGAAGTGATGAACCTGGTCGTGTTGGCGTTCGATATACTCGCCAAGCAGAAAAAAGGCCGGAACGCCCTACTCTGGCCGTCCGACGATAATCCTAAAATACCTGTCAATGAATCCACCGTCTATCGGTGGGTTAAGCGCAACATGGTGTCAGCCGGCATTACCGGCAAGAAAGCGACCTCTAAAGGGCTCCGGCATGGGTTTGGGGTTCATATGGTGTTGAATGGCGTGCCACTGGTTATGATTAAGGATTTAATGGGCCACACGTCCACTCAGACGACCGAGATATATCTGCAGGTCATGGGCGGTGAGAAAAAAGAGATGGTGCTTAATACATGGAAGAATAATTAGCAAACAATCTTTACGCAGTACGTAAAGCGTATTAAGCTATACTATGATCAAAAGCTTTGCGAACAAAGATGCCAAACTTCTTTTCGAGCGTCGGCGTTCAAAGCGGTTTGCCAACATTGAGCGAGCCGCGCTTAGAAAGCTTGTGATGTTGAATGCAGCCACTGAGCTGTGTGATTTAGAAGTGCCTCCTGGGAACCGTCTTGAGCCATTAAGAGGTGATCGTTTGGGGCAGCACTCTATCCGTATCAACCGCCAATGGCGGATTTGTTTTAACTGGAATAACGGAGATGTCGAAAATGTCGAAATCTGTGACTACCATTAAGCCCATTCATCCGGGTGAAATTCTGTATGAAGAATTTTTAGAGCCTCTGGGGCTCAGTGCTAATAAGTTGGCTAAGCACATCGAGGTGCCGGCAAATCGAGTGACGGCCATCATTAATGGGCAGCGCGGCATTACCGGTGATACTGCGCTGCGCCTATCGAGTGCGTTTGGAACGACACCTGATTTTTGGCTTAACTTACAGAGCCACTACGAGCTTGAGTGTGCGAAAGATAGTACAGAGATCCGTTTTGGGGTTATCGATAAGCACGCAGCTTAACTCTCCACTTAAAACTTCGGTTATAAATGGGGGGATTACAGGGGGCTCAGCGCCTACTCTGGCCATTCGAGGATAATCCGAAAATCCTAGTGAATGAATCCACTGTCTATCGAGGGTTCAAGTGCAACATAGTCGCGCCGGCATCAATGACCTCTAAGGGGCTTCAGCATGGCTTTGGGGTCTGAACGGCGTGCCTCTTTGCCGTCTTCTGGTCATGATTAAGGATTTAATGTCCACACGCCCACTCAGACGACAGATTTCATCTTCTATGAAGTTACTTAGTTGTTCTCTTGTGTCGCAATTATTATTCTGCTTTCTCATGGTCAACTATTTCACGTAAGCTTTTTTCAGCCTCATTTAATAGCCGTTTTCCACTTTCTATCTCAGCGATGAATTTTTCAACTGTTGTGATTGAAAGGCGTTTTGCTTTATTAAAGATGACTGTCAGTCGAGGCAAGGCACTAATTGAATCACGAAATTTTACTTGTGCGTCCTTTGCACTTTCCATATTTTGTTTAAGATCAGTGACGGTTGTAAGAGCTGACTTGGCTCGCTCGATTGAATTATCATCAGACTCAAAATCAGATAATAGTTGTATTGATTGTATGAATGCATTCATGCCGGCATCCATTGCGTTATTAAACAGTGATACTTCAGTAGACACTCTTTCAGAAAAAATATTCATTTCCGCGGCGGAACGGTTCATTTTTTTCCGTACTAATTGGCGATCAACATTTCCGCTATCGTCTTTTGGTAGTGCATCTATCTCTTCTGTTTGACTAGTTATTTTGGTCGCAAGCTCACTAGTTGCTTCAGCAATTCGATTGGCTATATCTGTAAGCTCTTTGAATCGCTCTTCTATTATATCTTCTAAATCAAATAGACCTAATTCATCTTCGAATGCGGAATCTTCGTCATTTGTGTGTTGGGTTTGAGGTGCATTTGTACCCTCATCAGTATTTCGTTTGGTGTGGTTTGCTTGTCCCCATGCTTGCATCTGGCGATTCAGGTGAAGCCGAATATGTTTTTCAAAGTCATTTAAGCTATTAAATTTCCAGAAAAAACTCCCTTCTTCACCTAAACTATTTCTAAATTCGTTTACTTTAGCCATTTGGTTGGTGTCTAGCTGGCTAGGCGAAACAGGTTCATCTTTAAAATAAAACATTATTTTGATGCTTTCGCTATCTTCGTCAAACCTTGCTTTAGCACGCTCAAACTCTTCTGCCGTGCCCGATTTAGATCGTTTGGTTGGTGTGCCAAATCTGTGCCACATGACGCCTATAAATATATCGATATCATCTGGGAGTTGATTGTTAATTACATCTTGCGCATCAACACCAATACCTGGATAGGTATAACTTTCCCATCGAACTAGTTCAAACCGCATCCCTCTCTCGCGAGCATGTGTTGAGTTAATTTCATGAACCACTTCTTCGATCTTATCTCGCTCACTTGAAACATCAGATGGCGAAGCAATGAATATGCTGATAACTTGTTCTTGTCGAGGCATGATTTCCTTTAAAAAGTATCCTTAGCTTGTTAAATTAAGTATAGCCAATGAAGTATATACGGTCGCCTATAATTACCCCATTTATACCTTTCTGTATTTCATATGAAAACCTGTTTGTCACACCGTTAGTCGGAATATGGTTTTTGTGGACGTATTAATTTTATGTATATACAATAGGGATATACTTTATATGGGGAGGTTGCTATGAAGACGACAACCAAAGTGTTTCAATCTAATAAGAGCCAGGCAGTTCGCTTGCCCAAGGCGGTTGCCTTCCCGCCTAATGTGAGCGAGGTATCCATTACAACCGTTGGTGTTACCCGTGTTGTTGCACCGGTCAATCAGAGCTGGGACTCATGGTTTGATGCAGTTGCCGTGACCGATGATTTCATGGCCGATCGTAAACAGTCCGCGATGCAAACGAGAGAAGCGTTTGATGATTAAATACTTACTCGACACGGACATGTCGATTTACACCATCAAACGCAAACCACATGAGGTTCGGCGCATGTTTAATGTCCATGCTGGAGCGATGGCCATTTCGACGGTAACCCTAGGTGAGCTTCTGTTTGGCGCCGAGAACTCAAGCAATCCGCCTAAGAACATAGAAATCGTGGATGGGTTTGCGAGCCGATTGCATGTGCTGGATTACGATGAAGAAGCCGCCAAACAATTTGCCCAGCTAAAGGCTGAGCTCAAAGATCAAATGATTGGGGCTTACGACATCATGATTGCCGCGCATGCGCGCAGTCGAGGGTTTATCCTAGTAACCAACAACACAAAGGAATTTGAGCGCGTACAGGGGCTTAGAATAGAGTCCTGGGTGCACGAAAATAGCTGAGATGAAAAAAAAGCCGCGACGTTGTTACGCCGCGGCCTGTTCTGCTTGGAAATCTTAGCTATGTTTATCGGCCAACACTTAGGCGAACATATTTTCGATACCAGCTGTTCTTTAACTCATCTTGCTGTTCATTTGACGCGAAGCGATAGCGTTTGCCGTCAAGCTCTACAATAACGTTTGTTGCGCGCTCGGTTTTGCCGATTTCCATTGTCAAGCTACCGTTATGGCAGATTCGTGAGCTAGCGGCTTTACGGTCAAATCGATATAGATCGCCCTTGCCGTGGAAGCGTAAGCTGCCGTTACCACCGTTGGTATAAGCCTTAAAGGTAAAACATTCGCTTTGAATTCTTCGGCTTGGTTCGTTGCTTGTGGTAACAGTGTCGTTACGTGGTTGATTATTGCGTTGCTGATTGTCGCGTCGACGGTCGTTTCGATCTCCGCGGTTATTGTTGTTATCGGCTAACACTCGCAGTGAGCTGACAGTATTGTCCCATTGGCGATCAAAACACGTTATATCGCGATCTATAGTGGCATAAGCACCACCGTAATTGTCGTCTTCGTAAATCACTACAGTTAGGCCTGGCGGTACTTTGATCGACGACATGCGGTCGTTAGCAAAGCGAATGGTCTTAAGGCTGCGGTATTCGCCGATGGGTACGTTTCTGGCTGTGCCGTTAAAATTACAGTCTTCGTAAACAGTAACGAAGGCATTCTGTGCGCCATAGTTGCTTTGCGCTGTGGCGGTTGTGGAGAGGCCTAGCAGCGCAAACGCGATGCCTAAGCCAATCAGAGAATTATTCCATAAATTTTTCATAAAACCCCCGTGTGGGTATCAGTTATGTCAGTTGTTGCTAGTGTAAACGAACAGTTTAGCAGTTTATATTGCGCCTTTTACATCAAACACGATGATAAACTCACCGTACGAGATCACTATAGCTATGCAAGTATTAACGCAGGCTGAATGATCGTAACCTATTGCTTTATTACCAACCTTACGATTGAATATGAGCCGTTTTTGGTCAGACATTGTGCACCAGTTGACACCCTATACGCCGGGCGAGCAACCGAAAATCGACAACCTAGTTAAACTCAATACTAATGAGAATCCGTATGGGCCGTCGCCTAAAGTAATTGAGGCGATTGCGGCTGCCAACCATGATGGGTTGCGTAAATACCCAGATCCTAATGCTGGCGAGTTGAAGCAAACTATTGCGAACCACTTTGGGCTTTCGGTCGATAGTGTGTTTGTTGGAAATAGCTCTGATGAAGTGCTTGCGCACGTCTTTCGTGGCTTGCTCAAGCAGGATCGACCGTTATTGTTTCCGGATATCACCTATAGCTTTTACCCTGTCTATTGTGCGCTCTTCGATATTGCGTATCAACAGGTTGCACTGCGTGACGATTTTAGCTTAAACATTGATGATTATAGTGCGGACAATGGCGGCATAATCTTCGCTAATCCAAACGCGCCAACCGGTATTGCAGTTCCGCTTGCGGATATAAAGACATTGCTTGAGCGGCATTCATCGTCGGTCATAGTAGTAGATGAGGCGTATGTCGATTTCGGCGGTGAGAGCGCCGTGAGCCTCATTGTTGATTACCCGAATCTGGTGGTTACTCAAACTTTGTCGAAGTCGCGCGGTTTAGCGGGTTTACGGGTTGGATTTGCTTTGGCAAACCCTGAGCTGATAGAAGGCTTAGAGCGCATCAAGAATAGCTTTCATCCATACACATTGGATGCTTTAGCCTTGGCGGGAGCGCAGGCGGCTTTTTTGGATGTTGACTATTTTGAGCAGAGTCGTCAGAAAGTGATCGATACTCGTGAGCGCACCACGGTTGGCTTGCAGAAGCTCGGCTTTACGGTATTGCCATCGTCAGCTAACTTTGTGTTTGCTGCGCATCAAACATCCGATGCTGGCGCTTTGTTCATGAAGTTGCGTGAACGAGGCATTGTGGTGCGGTACTTTGATAAAGAACGACTGAGTGATTTTTTGCGGATTTCTATTGGCACCGACACCGAAATGCAACAGCTGCTTAGCGTGCTTGCTGACATCCTAAGCGAGCCTGCGCAGTAAGCTTGAATCGCTGAGTTAGAGAGGCTCTTAATGAAGAGCCTCGCCAAACAGCTAGTGTGGGCTAATGATTATGGATTAAACGAGCCGCTTTAGCGGTGTTTTTCATCAGCATAGCAACAGTCATTGGGCCGACTCCTCCGGGCACTGGCGTGATGGCTCCAGCGGTGTCTTTAACATCGTCGAAGTCCACATCACCAACCAATCGGTAGCCGCGCGAATGGGCTGGGTCTTCAACGCGATTTATACCGACGTCAATAACGGTAGCGCCTTCTTTGACCATTTCTGATGTTACGAATTCTGGAACGCCGATCGCCGCGATTAAAATATCGGCTTGGCGAGTATAATTGGCTAAATGATCGGTGCCGCTATGGCAGCAAGTTACCGTGCAATTAGCTTTTGCGCCTTTTTGTACCAAAATGTTCATCATCGGTTTGCCAACAATATTGCTTCTGCCGATAACCACTGCATGTTTGCCGGACATGCTAATTCCGCTACGGGTAATTAGTTCGGGAATGCCAGATGGCGTGCAAGGCGTCAAACAGTCGATTCCAATACTCAACTTGCCGACATTTTCAGGATGAAAACCATCGACATCTTTGGCTGGACTGATGCGTTCTGTTACGCGTTCTTCGTCCATGTGGTGCGGCAGCGGTAATTGCACCAGGATGCCATGTACGGTGTCATCGGCATTGAGTCGATCAATTTCGTCCATCAATTCAGCCTCGCTCGCATTGCTTGCCATTTCGATTTTGAGTGACTTTATGCCAGTTTCTTGGCAGGCGCGTACCTTGCTGCCTACGTAGGCTTTTGATGCTGGGTTTTCACCGACCAAGATCACTACCAAGCATGGCTGAATGCCTTGTTTGACTAGCTCCGCGACTTCAAGCTTGGCTTCTTGGCGAATTTCTTCGGCAATCTTTTTGCCGTCTATGATTTTTGCAGTCAATTGATTAACTCCATCAGGTTTCTTCTTGTGTTGTGGTAGCGCGGTTTTTCTCTAGGCGACGTGCAAAGAATAAGCCGATTTCAAACAACAGGCAGACTGGGACCGCTAACATTACTTGTGAAAAGGGGTCCGGCGGCGTCATTAACATGCCGATCACGAACGCGCCTAAAATGAAATATGGGCGCTGTTTAGCAATGCCTTCGGCAGAGATTACGCCCATGCGCGAAAGCAGAACAATAGCGACTGGAACTTCGAACGCGATTCCGAATGCGAAGAACAGACTTAATGCAAAGCTCATGTAAGAGCCGATATCCGGCGTGAGCGCGACACCTTCGGGTGTCATCTTAGCGAAAAAATCGAAAATCAGCGGGAATACTACGTAGTAGGCGAACAGCACGCCAAGGTAAAATAATAATGTGGACGAGACGATTAGAGGTACCACAATGCGTTTCTCGTTTTTATACAGGCCCGGAGCCACAAACGCCCAGATCTGGTATAAAACCCACGGTACTGAAATAGCAAACGCACAAGCAAACGCTAACTTGAATGGTATGAAGAACGTGCCGTGTGGGTCGATGGCGATCATGTTGCCGCCTTCGGGTAAGCTTCTGAGTAGCGGTTCGGCAAACCAGTGATATAGCTCGCTGGCGAATGGTACGAGGCAAACGAATACCACTAACACTGCCCCGCTCGCCCACAGCAAACGGTTACGCAGCTCGACTAAGTGCGATACGAATGTCTCCTTTTGCTGTTCTAGTTGTTCACTCATGATGTTGTGTCCGCGAGAGGCTAGCTTCTCGTGTTGAGGATCAGTATGCCGTGTTGGTCGCTGGAAGCCGAGCGCATTGGTAATGCGGCTTAGTCGTTAGCTATCGCCGGTTTTGTCTTGCTCTGACGACGGTTTTTCTACATCAATTTTGGTATCGGCTGAATCGGCCAGATCGCGACCAAATTGTTTTATATCATTCTTAAAGTCGGCCATTTCTTGTTTGGCCTTTTCGAGATCGCCGAACGGTGTGCCTTCGATCTCAGATTGCATTTCATTGCGCAGGCGATACATGCCTTGGCGTGCTTTGCGAATGAAAAATGCGGCCTTTTTTGCGACTTCAGGTAGTCGCTCTGGCCCCATCACGACGATGAGAACAAAGCCAACTACAAGTAATTCAAAAAAGCCGATATCTAACATGCGAGTTGCTTACTTGCTCTCAGTTTCAGCTTTTTCAGCTTCTTCGACAACGTCGTCGTTTTCCTTTTGATCGTCGTTAATAGCTTTTTTAAAGCCTTTGACTGCGCCGCCTAAATCGCTACCAACACCGCGTAACTTTTTAGTGCCGAAAATAAGCGCTACGATCACCAAGACAATCAAAAGTTGCCAAATTGAAATTCCACCGATACCCATTTTGTATTCCTCTAGGTCGGTCTCGCACAATGCACGAGACAGTTTAAATTAGCTCTCGCTACGCGAGTTCTTTTCTGTTATTCCGCTGGTGCCCATCCGGCGTGCCAGTTCGTCGATCACTTGCTTGGGTTCCAAACCTTGCTGTGCAAGCAGCACCATGGTGTGAAACCATAGGTCGGCAACCTCATAAACAATTTTGTCGGTATCACCATCTTTAGCGGCCATGACAGTTTCGGTTGCTTCTTCCCCGATTTTTTTAAGGATAGCATCTAAACCCTTAGTATACAGCGAAGCGACGTATGACGATGTTGGGTCAGCGTCTAATCTTTCATGCAGAATCGCATGAATTTGAGCCAGCGTATCGTTAGATGTCATAGAAGCCATAAAAAGGAAGCCATAAAAAACTAAGTGTAAATGTCGGAGGGGTCCTTTAGGACCGCATCGACGGCCTGCCATTCGCCCTCATTATATACCCGATAAAAACAACTATGTCGGCCTGTATGACAAGCAATTCCGCCTTGTTGCTCCACAGTGAGCAAAATAACATCGGCGTCACAATCGAGCCGAACCTCTTTGACATGCTGTTGGTGACCAGATTCTTCACCTTTGCGCCATAGACGCTGACGTGAGCGAGAGAAGTATACGGCAAATCCGGAGGCGACGGTCTCACGCAAGGCCTCCTCATTCATCCAGGCTACCATCAAGTTGATGCCGGTTCCGGCTTCCTGAGCAATGGCGGGCACTAAGCCTTGCTCGTTCCACTTAATTTCTTTTAACCAATTACTCATTTCTGTAATCTGCTAATGGTTGTGAATTAAAGTCGTACGTCGATGCCGGCCTCGCGCATTGCGAGCTTGGCTTCTTCGATGGTGTATTCACTGAAATGGAAAATACTAGCTGCTAGTACGGCATCAGCTTTGCCTTTTAGAACGCCGTCGACTAAGTGCTCTAGTGATCCCACACCACCGGAAGCAATCACTGGTATTGGTGTGCTTTCTGACACGGCGCGGGTTAGCGCGAGGTCGTAGCCCGCTTTAGTGCCGTCACCGTCCATGCTGGTGAGCAATATTTCACCGGCCCCGTAGTCAGCCATTTTGATCGACCATTCTACTGCGTCGATGCCCGTTTCGCGCCGGCCACCGTGGGTAAATATCTCCCATCGATCGGCGGTATCGCCGCGACTTTGCCAGCGCGTTTGTTTGGCGTCGATTGCGACCACAATGCATTGTGATCCGAAATGCTGACTGGCTTGTTTTACGAAGTCCGGGTTAAATACCGCGGTGCTATTCACCGAAATTTTGTCAGCACCAGCATTAAGCAGGCGGTTAACGTCGTTCAACTCTCGAACGCCACCACCAACGGTTAGCGGAATAAATACTTCGTTGGCGACTTCTTCGACCACGTGCAGCAAGGTGTCACGGTTGTCGGAGGTCGCGGTGATGTCCAAAAAGGTGATTTCGTCAGCGCCTTGTTGGTTATAGCGCTTGGCAACCTCCACTGGATCACCGGCATCTCGAATGCCGACAAAATTGACGCCTTTGACAACTCGTCCGTTGTCGACGTCTAAACATGGAATAATACGTTTTGCTAATGACATGCTATTGATCTTGAAATTGATCGAGGTAGCGCTGGCCTTCAGCGAAGTCTAAGGTGCCTTCATAAATAGCACGGCCGGTGATTACTCCGGAAATGCCGCTGTCGGCGATGTCTTGCAGCGCGATAAGGTCTTGCATATTAGCGACGCCACCCGAAGCAATAATTGGAATGTTAACGGCCTCAGCTAAGGCTTTGGTTGCTTCCAAGTTGACGCCTTGCATCATTCCGTCACGCGCGATGTCGGTGTAGATGATGGCTTGTACGCCGTCGTTCTCGAATCGTTTAGCGAGGTCAATCACATGGTGCTCGGTTAACGTTGCCCATCCATCAACCGCCACCATGCCATCTTTTGCATCTAGGCCGATGATTAAGTGAGGACCGAACTGTGGTGCAATTCGACTAATGAACTCAGGTTCTTTAGCGGCTAGTGTGCCAATAATCACGTATTGCACACCAACATCCAAATAGGCTTGGATGGTTGCTTCGTCACGAATGCCGCCACCAATTTGGATCGGCACATTGGGGTATTTCTTGGCGATTTCGTTGATTACTTTTGCGTTGCTTGGTGCGCCGGCAAATGCTCCATCGAGATCGACTAAATGGATGCGTTTCGCACCTAGCTCGACCCATTTATCTGCCATCGCCAGCGGGCTATCGCTGAAAACGGTTGAGTCTTTCATTAAGCCTTGGCGTAAACGGACGCATTTACCTTCTTTTATATCAATTGCTGGAATAAGTAGCATGAGTTAGTGCTCGCGGTGTGTCGGGTTCCACAGAGTGAAGTTCTTTAAGAGTCGCAGTCCGTCGTTATGGCTTTTTTCAGGGTGAAACTGTACGGCGAAAATGTTGTCACGCCCTACTGCAGCAATAAAGTGATGTCCGTAATCGGCCTCACCTTGCACCACCTCTTGGTTGGCGTTTTGCGCAAGGTTGGCGCAGTAGCTGTGCACAAAATAGAAATGGCTCTGGTCGTCAATGCCATGCCACAAAGCATGCGGCTGGGTCTGCTGTACTTGATTCCAGCCCATTTGCGGGATTTTCAGTTTTTGTTTGGAGTCGTCATGGAAGTTTGAAAAATGTCGTACCTGGCCTTCGAATAGGTCGAAACCAGCTTGGCCGCCGTGCTCGTCGCTATGGCTAAACATGGCTTGCATGCCAACGCAGACACCGAGCACCGGCTTCTCTGTCAGCGCCTTTTTAACGGCGAGTTCCAGTGACTTTTCGTGTAACGATTTAAACCAAGTGCCGATAGCCCCTTGACCGGGCAGTACAATACGGTCGGCATCGTCGATTATTGATGCCTGATCGGTAATATCTATTTGTGCGTTAGGTGCAACTGCATGCAGTGCTTGGCGCACTGAGCGTAAGTTGCCAATACCTAGGTCTATAACAGCGATGCGCATGGTGACGTGTTACAAGCTGCCTTTGGTGGAAGGAATGACTCCGGCTGAGCGGTCGTCATACTCGAGTGCCATACGCAGTGCGCGACCAAATGCTTTGAAAATAGTTTCAGCGATATGGTGGGCATTTTTGCCTCGGATGCTGTCAATGTGAACTGTCATGCGAGCATGATTGACAAACCCATGGAAGAACTCATCGAACAAGTCGACGTCGAAGCCGCCAATTCTGGCGCGACGATAATCTACGCTATGCATTAAGGTTGGGCGGCCAGAGAAGTCGACGACGACTCTGCTCAAGGCTTCGTCTAACGGCACATAAGCGTGGCCATATCGCCGAATTCCTTTTTTATCGCCAATCGCCTTGTAAAAGGCTTGGCCTAAGGTGATGCCGATATCTTCGACAGTGTGATGGTCGTCTATATGTAAGTCGCCTTCGCATTCGATATCGAGGTCGATCAAGCCATGGCGACCGATTTGATCCATCATATGCTCGAGAAAAGGCACGCCTGTAGCGAAGCGGGTTTTACCCGAGCCATCTAGGTTTAGTTTTACCGCGATCTTAGTTTCGCTGGTATTGCGGACGATGTTGGCGGTACGATCTGCTGATGAGCTCATAATTACGAAGTCTTGCAATTCCGAGATTCGGACGCAAATGAATATAAAGTCTAGGCGCCGAATTCTAACAAAGTTAGCCGCTGCCACCTACACTTAATAAGCATCGTTAGGTCATAATCAAGGTTTCTAGCAAGTTTTTATGCTTTCAACAAGGTGCGGTTTACACTACTCCAATACAAAATGAAAAATGCTGTCACGGTAAAACACATGAATCCGATTAGGTCTATTAGCAATGTACCCTCTAAGTATCGTGGTTATATTCGCGAAAAGGCGATTGATCGTGCACGCACCAGAATTATTGTGGCGGGCAATGATCCGCGTAAAATGAGCGTTGAAGACCTTGAAGTAGTGGTACGTGAAGAAGAAGATAAAATCAGGCATTCGATTCGCGACAAAGGTCTATTGGCGGTATTAGCACTGCTAGGTCTCAACCTGTTCGGGTAGGCTGGGAGGCATTGTCATGATTTTTAAACAGGTTTTTAGAATTGCGTTCGTTACGCTTATTTGGAAGCAGTACAAACACATTATTGTGTCGACATTTTTGCTGTTTGCGTACCTATTTCTGGTTAGCAGTATTCATTCTGATTTCTTGACTCACACTGTACTAAAGGAAGATAAGTCGGGTAGTGGTCTAAGTTTTGTCTACAAGTGGCTGGCTTTTGCGGCTGGCATCGGTGCTTATTTTTTCTATCATAGTTTGCGATCGCGTTTAACCAAACAAACTAAGCCGCCGGCTGCTGTAAAAGAGACGAGCGTGAACGCGCCAACCGTTGACCCAGATGATCCATTCAATGCAATACGTGCGCGTAAAAAATTACGCAGTCGGGCCGACTTCTTGGATGGCAAAGATTAGCGAGACCTTTCGTGTGTTGCTAGGTTCGTTGTTAAGGCGCCGGCTTATCTTTGCGTACATAGCTGGGTTTGCCTAAAGGCTTGCCTCAATAGCTGAGCTAACTCTGGGTTCACCGCTTTCGCTAAAGCGGCTCATTACCTTTGGAGCATTGTGAATCAATGCTGGTTGCTGGCAATGTGGAGCCGTGCTGAAGGTTGGGCTAAAAGCAATAGGCAATAAAAAACCCGCTGGAGGGGTTGGGAGCTCCAGCGGGCGGTGTGCAAAAAAAGGGTTACCCTCCGAAAGGCTCAAGAAACACGGGTTGGGTTGCTTGCCTGAGCATATTCGATATTCCCTAGGAGGGTAAGTACTTTAGACCTTTCCATTGACAATGTGTCCAGAAGCACGGGTTGGGTGGATGCTAATGGTGTCAAATTGGGCCGGTAGGATTCCCCTTGGAATTCACCCAGACGTAATCTTGCGAGAACACTGGATGCATTTACACAATTTCAGGGTACGCTTGTCAGTTAACGCCGTCAAGCGCATATTTGCAAATATCGTCACCATTTTAAACTAGTTTAAAATGCGTGTCTTATTCCAGACACTGTGCTACCAAGCCAGTATATATGCGGCCAAACAGATTAAAGTGGTTTAAAGCATGGTATAGCTTGTAAATCGCTCGGCGTTCCTCGTTGCCGTGTCTTAATGGCACCAACTCGTGGTATGCAGCATAAAATTCTGGGCAAAAACCACCAAATAAATATGTCATTGCGAGGTCGGCCTCTGGGTCTCCATAGTAGGGAGCTGGGTCAAACAAAAAGGCTTGGTTATGCAAAACGTCAAACCCGACATTTCCGGTCCACAGATCGCCATGAAGTAACGCAGGCTGCAACTTAGAATAATCCAAAATTTCGTCCAGATGAAATATTCGATGTTCAATGCGCCGGAGCAATTCGGAATCGAGGTCATTTTGTATCGCTTGCTGCAGTTGTGGTACTAGGCGTTTTTCTCGATAGAAGTCCAACCATGAGCTGCTCCAGCCGTTGATCTGAGGTGATAAGCCTATGTGGTTATCGTGCGACCATCCGAATTCAGGACTAGTTAAGCGGTGTTGACGTGCTAACAAGCAGCCTAATTCGGCTGATGTTTTTGGCGTAATTTCAGTGAGTTCTCGATAGTCTAGTATTAACGCTGAACCTTGCGCTGACTGGTGTTGTGCCAGTACCTGGGGGTACCAATCTGCTCCAACAGCACGCAAGGTGAGCAATGACTCGGCTTCGGTTGCTAGTGTATCCGCTCTGTTCGCACTATTAAGCTTTGCAAATACACTGCCGCCGTCAAATAACTCTACGCGGTAGCAACGATGAGTATCGCCACCACTAAGCGCGGAAACTTGGCGGACGTTTCCACTAAGGCAATCATGGATAACTGGGCGGTCTTGGTCGCCGCTCATGTTAATTGAGCGGTTAAGGCCGCTATCGATACTTTGCTACGTAAGGTGTCGAGGCTGATTGCAGTCGGCGAGTTAATTAGTTTGAGCTCGAACATGAGTTGTCCGATCAACTCGGCCGCCGTAATATTTTGCTCTCGTATCGTATCTAAGGAATCCGAGCCATCACGCTTAGCGAGCTTGTTACCGTCGGAATCCAACATTAGCGGCGCATGAAGATAAGTAATAGGAGCCCGATTGGGGGCTAATAGGCTGGCTAAGTACTGCTGTCGCTCGGCGCTGTCGGCTAAATCGTTGCCGCGCACAACGTGGGTAATGCCTTGCGCTAAATCATCGACAACTACAGCTAATTGATAGGCGAAAAGCCCGTCTGCCCGTTTTACTACAAAATCGCCAACTGAATCTTGCAGTGACGCCTTTACTCGGACGCGGTAAGCCGGTGTTTTGCTCTTTTGTCGTTGTTGGATTTCATCCCGAGTCAAATTGGCGCATGTACCAGGGTAGACGCCAGCAGTGACATGCGGTGCGCTGGCGGCCTGTTGTATATCTTTGCGCGAACAGAAGCAGGGGTAGATGAGGCCTTGCTGTTTGAGCGTGGCTAGGGCGGAGTCATACAGGGTGTCGCGTTGCGATTGATAGATTATGTCTGAATCCCAATCGAGTCCCAGCCATTGTAGATCGCTAACAATTGCCGCTGCGCTCCCCGCTACCGTTCGAGGGGTATCTAAGTCTTCCATTCTCAAATAGAACACGCCGTGTTGTAGTCGAGCATGCAGCCAAGCAAGAATCGCGGTACGCAAATTACCTAAGTGCAGTGTGCCCGTGGGGCTAGGTGCATACCGTCCGACAATTATAGTGTTCTCAGCCATGTGTGAAGCATAGCAAACTGTGCGTTCGACGCTACTGTCGCGGCCGATTAGTCAGCCATGTCTTCGGAGGTAATTACCAAAATTCGACGTTCCAATATTTGCGCCAAGGCCGATGACAGTTGCGTTGGCGGTATCACGCCCTCAACCGCGCTGATTGCTTGCAACAAGCTGTTGGAATCCTGAATCGCGGTCAATAAAACAGTGCTGGCGCTGTCGAGTAGCCAAGATTCAACCGCATGGTTTTGCTTGTAGATCAACAGCGCGTCTTGGCTTTGATCGAGTCTTATCGAGACCTCGCCAACAAAGCCGGGCAGTGATTGTCGATGGATCTGGTAAATGGGGTAGTCTGATACCATCATCCTTGCATCTTTGCGAAAGGCGATGGGTTCTGTCAGGAGTGCGTCTTGACTAATGCTGCTGGGGTCGAGCTCCGTTGATTGCTCTTGGAAGTAAACCGAATGTAAGGCCCACTCAAATGCCATTAGATCAGTTAGGTACGGTAGTTTTTGATCGAGGCCTTCGAATTCATCCAAAACGGTGGCCAGATCACCGCCGTAATTATGAATATTCCCGTCGGTCGGCGGTGTTGATTGAGTCGCGAGCTGCACTATTTGACGAAAATAGTCGTGGCCAACTACGCCTTCTGTGGCCGGGTAGATATCAGCTAAATAGCGGTGCAATGCACCGCTTACGTTGTTCCGGTAAATGCGAATGCGCGATTGATGCGCCGCTTGAATTTCTGCGAGATCGGATTCGCTGCCGAGAATATTGTTCAGAAATTGCTGCTGTTGCTGCGCTAGCGGCAAGTTGTTGGCGCCACTACCACTATGTTGGTGTGTGGCGGACTGGGTTTTTACAATTGGCGATGCATTGGCAAGTCGCTGGTTGGCTTGTTCGCATTCATTCAGTAAAACGTCGAAGGCTGGGAAGTCTGAGTCCCATTCAATCAGTGTGGGCCGACTCCCATGTCGCGCTAGGGTTTTTTCAAAGAGACCCCAGGCAGCGGCAGATACTGGTTGATTGTGAGTGTCGATTAGTAACTCTTCTTGCCCCGCTTCGGTTTGATACACCACCGGTGTGTGACCGGCTAAGTGATACTGATGGATCGCCGCACTAGATAAGTCGTTAATAAACTTCATCGGGTCGCGATCTAGGTTTTGAGCACTAACATACACGTTGTTAATATCCACCAATAAGCCGCAACCGGTGGTGCTAGCCAGGTGGTTTAGGAAGTCGGCTTCGGGTATCTGCAGTTGATCGAACAGTAAGTAATTAGATGGGTTTTCAATAAGTATTTGCCGACCTAAAAACGATTGCATTTGATCGATATGCTCACACATTATGGTGAGTGACTCTGGGGTCAATGGCAGCGGTAGTAAATCCGGAACATGGTGGTGCTGGTAAGCACTCCATGCTAAATGTTCTGACACGAATGTTGGCTGAATATCGTCAACCAAAGACTTTAATGCATTTAGGTGCGCCACACTCAGCTTGTCCGCGCGACCGAGCGACAGACCAACCCCGTGCAACGAGATAGGATACTGTTCACGCAAGTCTAGTAGCTTGGCGCGCAACAATGAGGCGCCGAAGTAATTTTCCGAGTGGGCTTCTAAGAATCCGAAATCAGGTTTAGTGTGAGCGACTTGTTGGAAAAGCTCGGAGCGAATCCCTAAACCCGATTTCATGCCGTGCGTGCGGTTTGGAACTAAGAGTCTGATTTCTCTTTCGGTTTTGGTGCTTTTACCACGCCGCCTACGATTTTCGCACAAGTGCCTTTGGGTAGATAAATCCATTCATTTGCATCCCCGTCTGTTGCAGCCAAGCCCGCGCAACCGTGGCCATTAGCGCCACAGTCATTCATGCCGGTTTTGGCAACGCCTTGGCACTTTTCATAACCCTCTTTGCCGGCGTGCGCGAGAGATGCGTTCGACATTAGGGCGGCGGCCAAGATTGATGCGGCGGTGGTGGCGGTCTTTTTGTTGTTGTTCATAAGGCTTCTCCTTGGTGAATTAATCGGGTGTTTAGCAGTTCACAGCCTAAATTTATTGCTTGCATTTGTCCACTAATCTAAGCCGGTGTGAGTTGCGCAAAGCTTATCAGAGCGGCTGCCGGCCATTGTCACATTTAATGATTTAGAAACATGCTTAATAATTTTCAATTTTTACGTGAAATGCCATGCATTAATAATTGGATTTCAAATGTTACACTTTCACAACAAGCCTCGACGCTGCATTAGCTTACAACTAATCTCGTTATAACTAATCAAAACACCGCACTGAGATCGAATGCCTAATTATCAGCCAAACTCTGACATCATTACATTAGACGCGTTATATCACGAGCCTGAGCTCGCCTCGATTCACCTGTTGTTGTCGAATAATCGAGTGGCCATCGTCGACACTGGCACGGTGTTTTCAGTGCCTCATGTGGTTGCCAAATTGTCGGAGCTTGGACTCGGCGTTGAGGCAGTTGATCTAATTATTTTGACGCATATTCATTTGGATCATGCCGGCGGTGCTGGCGAGCTTATGCGTTTATGTGACAATGCCACACTGGTGGTGCATCCACGCGGTGCCCGACATATGGTAGACCCCAGTAAACTGATCGCAGGCGCGAGTGCGGTGTACGGCGAGTCGGAGTTCAATGCGCTATATGGCACTATTGTGCCTATCGACGCAGACCGCATTTTACAACCCCAGGATGGCGATGCGCTCGATTTTGCCGGTCGCGAATTACGGTTTTTTGATACCCCAGGGCATGCCAGTCATCATCATTGTATTTTAGACACTCAGACAAACAGTGTGTTTACCGGCGATACCTTGGGTATTGCGTATCGGGCTCTTCGCAATGGCGAGCAGTCGTTTCTTATGCCAACTACCACGCCTGTTCAATTCGACCCGCAGGCGCTACACAGTTCCATCGATAAGGTGATGAGCCTCCAGCCAGAAACACTGTATCTGACGCACTATGGCGCGATACAACCGACGTCTGCGCAGATAGCCGGTTTGCATGAGCAGATCGATGATTACGTTATGTTGACGCAGCAAGCTGCGGATGCCGGAGACGACTTTGAGCATGCATTGGCTGACTCACTAAAAGACTATTTAGTACAACGCTGCATGAATCAAGTAGCGGGTCTTGATGAGGCCGTGGTTCGGCATTGGGTCAAGCTGGATGCCGAACTAAACGCGCAAGGTCTGCACTTTTGGTGGCATCACCGACGTGTAGCCTGATTCCTTGCTCAAGAAGTCTATTTTATCTGGAAATAACGCGCTAAAATCCAGCTCCAGAAATTCCAGGCCCGCTACTAACGGCATATGGCCGATTGAGAGAACCCCGTGAAAGACCAATTACAAGCATTGTTTGCCCAAGCCCTTGATCAACTCAAACATGATGAGGTAATTCCGGCTGAGCATGCAGTAAATTTGCAGTTTGAGCGAACCCGGCAACGTGAGCATGGTGACTTTGCGACTAATGTTGCCATGACCTTAGCCAAACCGGCTAAACGAAACCCGCGAGAATTAGCAGAGCTGATAGTTGCCGCATTGCCGAGCGACCCATTGATTACGCAAGTGGATATTGCCGGGCCGGGATTTATTAATGTGTTTCTTGCCTCAGATGTTCGCTATGCCGTGCTAGACAAAGTTTTTGCCGCAGCGGATCGCTACGGACTGGCAGCTGCTGATTCTGGTCAGCGGATTATGGTGGAATTTGTCTCGGCGAACCCGACTGGCCCTCTACATGTGGGCCATGGTCGTGGAGCGGCGTACGGTGATGCGCTTGCACGCGTATTGACTGCCGCCGGTCACTCGGTCGAACGAGAGTATTATGTTAATGATGCGGGTCGGCAAATGGATATCTTGGCGGTTAGCGTTTGGATTCGCTACTTACAAGCCAGCGGCGTAGAAGTCGCGCTGCCAGAAAATGGTTACCAAGGTGACTATGTAGCAGAGATGGGGCAACAGTTAGCGCAACAGCACGCGAGTAAATACTGCTTAGCGGCCGACGATATCGAGTCGGCACGGGCCGATTTGGACTTGGAAGCCGCCTTAGACGCCACGATTGAACTTGCTAAGAGGCAATTGGGCGAAGCCGGTTTTGCGATTTTCTTCAATTTGGCGTTGGACACAATTTTAGCCGATATCCGCGATGATCTGAGTCGCTTCGGAGTGGACTACGACACCTGGTTTTCAGAGCGCTCTTTGTTCACCGACGGCAAGATTCAGGCCGCGATAGAGCAGTTACAGGAGTCCGGCGACATCTATGAAAAAGGTGGTGCGCTATGGTTTCGAACCACGGCCTATGGCGATGAGAAAGATCGTGTGGTGGTACGTGAAAATGGTCAGCCAACTTACTTTGCCTCTGACATTGCTTACCACGCTGACAAGCTAGCACGCGGCTTTGATTTGGCGATTAATGTGTGGGGCTCCGATCACCATGGTTACATACCTCGTGTTAAGGCCGCCTTGCAGGCGATGAATCTCGACCCAGAAAAGCTGAAAGTACTGTTGGTGCAATTTGCCGTGTTGTATCGCGGTGAAGAGAAAGTGCCAATGTCCACGCGTAGTGGAAAATTCGTTACGCTAAGTGATTTGCAAACCGAGATTGGGTCGGATGCGGCTCGCTTCTTTTATGCGCAGCGTAAGTCTGAGCAACACATGGATTTCGATCTAGATTTAGCCAAGTCGCAAAGCAACGAGAACCCAATGTATTATGTGCAGTATGCACATGCTCGAATTTGTCGAATTTTTGAAACTGCTAAGCAACGTGAGATTGTCTGTGACCAGCTAGATAACGCTGATTTTAGTCTATTAAGCAGTGAGCATGAGATTGCACTACTCACTTTAATTGAACGCTTTCCTGAAGTAATCCAAAGTGCCGCTGCAAATTATGAGCCACATCAGGTGAGTTACTACTTGCGTGAACTTGCCACAGCGTTTCATGCGTACTACAACGCTTGTAAGATTTTGGACGCTGATCCAGCGCCACGCTCAGCGATGCTGGCATTGAGTTCGGCGACCCGACAAGTGCTCAAAAATGGTTTGAATATCATCGGCGTCGGTGCCCCGGAATCAATGTGATTCTAGCGCTACTAACGAATTAGGTGAGTGAAAATGGCGCAAGCACGTCGAATTAAAAAGAAACCGCCGGCCAAGTCTAAAAAAAACCGTCGAGCAGGCAGTATTCCTTGGGGTTTGCTGCTCGTGGTGCTGGTGACAGGCATTATTTTGGGTAAGCTAATTGCCGGTGCGCAACATGACGGCGACGGATTAGGCTCTGGTTTGCGAGCGCTTATCGATAATATTGGTTCCGAGCCGATTGATGATGATGAAGCCATTGCTGAGTTGATCGAAGAGAAGAGCACTGAGAAAGAATTTGATTTTTATTTGGTATTACCTGATATCGAACAGGTAATGCCCGATGACTTACCGGAAGCCGCGCCGTCGCGTAAAGACGACAGTCTGGTCTATTACGTGCAGGCGGCATCGTTTCGGCAGCAGGCCGATGCTGAAAAATTGCGCGCACGGTTAGCGTTAAAAGGGTTTAAATCGATTACTCAAGCACGAACATCTGTTGAAACCGGCACATTCTATCGGGTGCGCCTTGGCCCGTATGAGGATCGGCGGAAGGCTAAAACGGCGAAAAATAAACTGCAGCATGTGGGCGTACGCCCGATGGTCTACTCGGTAAAAAAAGAAAGTTAATTGACCCGCGGTTAGCGCCTTACTAATTATTGCTTTGGTCGGATACGACCATTTGGATTAGCTGTTTGCAGCGCGTTTCAGTTTGTTTACATTTTCCATCATGGCCGACTGAACCAGCTCAGCTACTTGTTCAGGGTGTTGTTTGAATTGCGCGCGATCAATATAGGTTGGCGTACCGATGCCAATATGGATAGTCGAGAACGGTTTTGGAAAGCGGTGGTTGTCCCAGCTATTCAAAACCCATTGCCGGCTTGCTTCGATATGAAATGGCACGATCGGTGCCCGACCGACAGCTGCCAACCACAGTACGCCATGTTGAACCTGATATTTTGGTCCTCGCGGACCGTCAGGTGTCAACGCAACGGCATTTCCGCTTTTTAATAGCTTTAATACGGCGCGCGTTGCTGAAGAAGATCCTTTGGAACTTGAACCTCTTACTGTCTTGTTGCCAAATAGTGCCCCTAGGCGTGCTACATATTCTCCGTCGCGACTAGCGCTAACCATGCAGGTCATGCCGCGATTACGCATAGCCCATGGCGCAAAGGTCGAGCAGTTGTGCCACATGCTAAGAATCCACGCGCGATCTGAGTGTGTTAGCTCGTCTAATGTTGTCTTGTTGTGCCAACGAACGCGGCAGGTCATGGTTATCAGGGTCATGACCAGTTTGATCAATCTGGGTATCAGAATGAATTTTAATTCAGTTTTTTTGTTCGGCATCTAACTGTCGTCGTCGAGGCGAGCCTGCAATGTTTTGAGCGTTTTTTCCAACCGAGCGACTTTTTTCCCCAAGGCTAAATTGCGTACGTATTCCTTCAGCGGGCGAGCTGGTGTTCCTGCCCACATTCCCGCGCTGGGTATGTCTTCGGTAACGCCGCAACGATGTAATAAAATCGCGCCGTCCGCAACATTCTTGTGATCTAACACGCCGGTTTGCCCTGAGGCTATGACTTGTTTGCCAATTTTTGATGAGCCCGCTACTGCGGTTTGCGCTGTGAGTACGGTGTTTTCACCGACCTCAACGTTGTGGGCTATATGTACTAAGTTGTCAATCTTAACGCCTCGACGCAATCGCGTTTCACCGAATGTTCCTCGGTCAATGCAGCTGTTGGCGCCGACGTGCACATCATCTTCTAATACCACTACCCCGGTATGCGGAATAGGATGGTATTGACCGCTAGCATCTGGTGCAAAGCCAAACCCTTCGCTGGCTATAACGCTGCCGGATTGCACTACGCATCGCTTACCAATGTGCGTGCCGTAGCCCAAATTAACGCCGCTATGGATGACACTGTCGTCACCAATGACGACCTGGTGTTCAAGCACTGAAGTCGCTCGAACAATAACTCTATCGCCTAATATGCAGTCACTGCCTATCACTGCATTTGGGCCTATCCGGCAGCCCGTGCCGAGCCGCGCTGAAGCATGGATTACTGCGCTAGGATGAATCGCATCCCACTCGAGATCGGCATTGAGGTATGGATCATAGCGGCGTTTAATTGCCGATTGCGCTAGTCTGAGATCAGCTACGCAGACGATGAAGCTGTCGGTGTGGTCTAGAATTTTATTGGCAACTTCAACTGAGGTAATAATGACCGCGGCGCTAGGAGGCAACAGTTCGGCACTCTGCAGAAATATTAAACAGCTGGCGCTAGCTTGGTCAGGGCTGGCAGATCGGTCAAACTGAGTATGTTTGCCGTGGGTTTGTAGCACCACATCAGCAAATTCAGTGACTAATTCTTGGGTAGTAAATATCATGCCTTACATGATACGTCACCGTGATTACCATCGTCCATCCTAGAGTTAGTTGGAGAAGTTGTTTATAGTACGCAGATCGTCCGTCATCGAACTTAACGCCACTCACAAATATGTCGAGATTTCTCAAACTTGTGCATTTGTCTTGCTTCGTCAGCCTGCTGGCTGCCTGTGGTGAGTCGACTGAGAGCATTGCGCCGATTGGCTTAGAGAACGTTGTTGAGCCGGCGCCGACAGTCGACAACAAAAATACGCATTTGTTTATTGGAACCGGTAGTGTACAGGGTGTCTACTTTCCCATAGGGGGCGTGATTTGTCGCTTGCTTAATCGAGACAAAGTTCGACATCGTATTCGCTGTTCACTGGAGAGCACAGGTGGCTCGGTTTATAATCTGAAAGAACTTCGCGCCGGTAACTTTGACCTAGTCTTTGCTCAATCAGACTGGCAATTCCATGCTTACCACGGCACCAGCGTGTTTGAAAAAGATGGGCCGAACTCAGACTTGCGTGCGGTGTTTGCTTTAGAAGCCGACCCGATCATTTTGCTGGTGAAGCAAGACAGCTCAGTCGAAGAATTTGATGAGTTAGCTGGCAAAACCGTGAGTTTCGGTTATACGCGATCACTGCAACATCGGATCATGGATGATTTTCTCGCGGTCAAACAATGGAGCAGTGAGAATTTTAAAGAAGTTCGCCCAATGAGCGATTCTAAGCAGCTGGTTCAGTTATGCGACGGTTTAATCGATGCTGGATTATTGTTGTCGAGTGGTTTAAATGATTATTTAGCTGAATTACCATCTGACTGCGCTTTGCGCATGGTGTCCATTAGCGGGCATAGTGTCGATGAGGTGATACAGCGACATCCATATTACCGAACCGGTAGAATTCCTAAGGGTATGTATTTGAATGCAGCGGACGACACCGAATCATTTGGCTTAGGCGCTACTTTTGTTGCGTCAGAATCGACCTCGCCTAAGGCGATTTATCACGTCGTTAAAGAGGTCGTCGAAAATTTTCGTGATTTTAAATCACTTCATCCTTCGTTGTCTGAGCTTGATCAACATGAGCTTTCGAACGCTGGTATCTCAATCCCACTACATCCTGGTGCCATCCGTTACTACAAGGAAGCTAGGTTACTAAAATAATATTATGCAAGCAGATCAAGCCCTACAAAAGTTGATTGATGGTAATCAGCATTTTATCAGTGCCACCGCCGCTAATTCGGAAATTACTACGCACCTCAAGCCAGTGAATCTTGGCGAGAAACAAAAGCCCTTCGCGGTTATTTTGGGCTGTTCTGACTCCCGTGTGCCGGCCGAGCTAGTGTTTCATTGCGGTCTTGGCGATTTGTTCGTGATTCGAGTCGCCGGAAACATAGTGGCGCCGTCGCAAATTGGTAGCATTGAGTTTGCTTGTCAACAATTCGATGTTCAGTTGGTGGTGGTATTAGGTCATTCTCACTGTGGTGCGATTAACGCTACGGTGGATGCTTTAACGGTCGATCAAGATACTATTTCACCAAACATTGCGTCGATTGTTGACCGCGTGACTCCAGCCGTATTACCGATTGTCAACGCAGGTAATTACGGCGACCGCACTGACCTTATTCATCAAGCTATGCGCGCTAATGTTGAGCAATCTGTTAATGGCTTGCAAATGCGCTCCAGGCAATTGCGCCAGTTGGTACGTAAGGGTAAATTAAAAATCGTTGGTGCGGAATATTCGATTGAGAGTGGCCGAGTCGATTTTTACAATCAAGATTAGCGCGGCGTAAGAATGCGCATCGGCAGTGTCGAACTTTGTGATATGAACTTATGATTAGGAAATCAATATGGTAAGCAGCCCCTTTAGTAATTTATTCGGCCAGTCGCCGATTCGTCCAATTCAGACACATATTGGGTTAGCCCACCAATGCGCGGAGCTGTTGCAACCGTTTATGGAAGCGGCCATGGTGAATGACTGGGACACAGCAAAAGACCTGTACCAGCAAATAGCTAAGTTGGAGCATGATGCTGATGATGCCAAGACTCAGCTTCGTACCAATTTACCGAGCAGTTTGATGATGCCGGTCGACCGCGGCGACTTGCTATTAATGATTAGCAAACAAGATAAGATCGCGAACTGTACCAAAGACATCGCCGGTATCATGGTGGGTCGTAAAATGGCGATTCCGGTTGAAATCAGTGAGTTGATGCGTAAGTTTGTTAGCCTCGCAATCGAAACGTCAGCCCAAGCAGTTAAAGCCGTTAATGAAATGGATGAACTGCTGGAGCTGGGTTTTAAAGGACGCGTTCTGGATGTGGTTGAGACCTTAATTGAAGAGTTGAATCGACTGGAACATGAGAATGACGAGTTGCAAATAAAAGTCCGAGCTCAGCTATTTGAGATCGAAGAGTCTCTCTCACCTATCAATGTTATTTTTCTATATAAAGTCATTGAATGGGTCGGCGCTCTGGCGGATGCGGCGCAAAGTGCTGGTGGCAAATTACAATTATTGATCGCGCGTTAATCAACGTGGCTCAAACAATTTAGATAAAGGGGCATACTAATGGAAATTATCGCGCAACACGGTCATATGTTGTTAATCCTCGGCTGTATCTTCGCCTTTTTCATGGCTTGGGGAATTGGCGCTAATGACGTGGCTAATGCGATGGGAACGTCCGTCGGTTCCCGCGCATTAACGGTAAAACAAGCTATTTTTATCGCGATCATATTCGAGTTTGCTGGGGCTTATTTGGCCGGTGGTGAAGTTACTTCGACGATCCGCAAAGGCATTCTTGATCCGGCATTAATAAATGATCAACCTGATTTGTTGGTGTTTGGCATGATGTCAGCTTTGCTGGCAGCCGGTTGTTGGTTACTTATTGCTAGCATGAAAGGCTGGCCAGTCTCTACTACTCACTCGATTGTTGGTGCGTTGGTTGGTTTTGCTGCGGTGGGTATTTCTGTCGATGCGGTCAATTGGGGAAAAATAGGAACCATTGTCGCCAGTTGGGTTGTCTCTCCGTTATTGGCGGGCACCATTTCTTATGCTTTATTTACCAGCGTGCAACGACTGGTATTGGACACCGAAGACCCGTTTAAAAACGCCAAACGTTATGTGCCCCTGTATATGTTTTTCGTGGGTTTTATGATCGCCATGGTGACTGTTCTCAAAGGGCTTAAAAATACTGCGCTAGACTTAGATTTTGGCCTCGGTAGTAAGTTTCTGAATGGACTGCCGTTGGCGATTATCGCAGGTTTGATTGTGTCGGCAATTGGTGCGCTGATGCTTCGACGTGTTAAGGATACAGCGGTTGAGGGCAAAGCTAATCGCTTCGCCAACGTCGAGAATTTGTTTGCCATATTAATGATATTTACGGCGGCGGCGATGGCCTTTGCGCACGGTTCAAATGACGTCGCAAATGCAGTAGGACCATTGGCAGCGATTGCTAGCGTAATTGAGTCGGGCGGGCAAGTTGCAACTAAATCAGCTCTTCCTGGATGGATTTTGGTGCTTGGTGGCCTGGGTATTGTGGTGGGTCTTGCCACATACGGTTTCAAGGTGATGGCAACCATTGGGCGAAAAATCACTGAGTTAACGCCAAGTCGGGGTTTCGCTGCTGAGCTCGGAGCTGCCACGACGGTCGTATTTGCCTCAACTTGGGGTTTGCCGGTTTCGACTACGCATACCTTGGTTGGCGCCGTGTTAGGCGTTGGTTTGGCACGCGGTATTGGGGCACTAAACCTCAAAGTAGTTGGTAATATTTTTATGTCTTGGATCGTAACATTGCCTGCTGGTGCCGGCTTTTCGATAATTATTTTCTTTACTCTCAAAGGTATATTCGGTTAGCCGAAAAAACCTCACACAATTACGTATTTGCTGCGTGTCGCGGCACACTAGGATTAAATAAATGTCTTTCCTCGACCCGTATCACTCATCCATTAGCGCAAACCAAATTCAGGTGAGCGCCGATCAAGGTAGTCAGTTCGCCAAACAAGTGGCCGGTGACTACAACCCGATTCATGATCCCGACTCGTCGCGGTTCTGTGTGCCTGGTGACTTATTGTTTGCGCTAACGCTACAGAAATACGGGATTCATACCAGCATGGGGTTTCAGTTTCTAGAGCTGGTAGCCGGTGATGCAATCCTTAATTTTCCTGAGGTTGAGCCCTCAGATGAGGTCTCTTTTGCCGTAGAGAATGAGCGTGCTAAGCCGGTAATGGCGGTGCAATATCAAGGTGATGCTGGTCATCAACAAGCGCAAATCGAATCGGTGATACGCGAGTATGTGGCGTTTTCGGGGCGCAATTTTCCACATATATTGTTGCCACTGATCAAGCAGCACGACGTGATGGTAAACCCCAAGCGGCCATTGGTTATCTATGAGCGAATGTCATTTGAATTGGACCACTTGGATTTTGACCATGTGGAGCTTGAATTGTCCGGCACCGAGCTTGAAGTCACCGGTAAGCGTGGTCGTGCAATTTTGGAGTTTGTTTTTAAACATCAAGGGGCGGAAATCGGAACGGGGTCTAAAGTGTTGGTGCTAAGTGGCTTGAGGCCCTATGAAGAAGCGGTGATGAATCAAGTCAGAGATGATTATTTGGCACGAGTAAACGCTGAGCAATAACTCAAACGGGTGGGCATCTGTGCGGTCAAGCCGTGTTACCGCGCTGCGGCATTATTGAATATTCAGCGTGCGACTGTTGAGTTTCAAGGTAGAACGCGCGAATTCGGCAATTGACGATGGCTGGAAGGTGCGTACCTCGTCTTCTAATGCGAGAAGAAATAATTGGCGTATAAATTCCCGACATTGCGAGCCTGAGTCAAAACATAATGCGTTGGCATCGAGCTTTTGGTGTTGGATTAGAAGCTTAACCAGTTCGCATTGGCATGGAATGACCCAGCAATCGCGTCGTGTTCTAAACACCAGCTCTGATCGCTTTTGACTATGTAAATTGTTTGCGCTGTTGGATGCGCCGTGTTGTCTGGTCACGCTGAACCCTCCAATAGATAACCTTAAATGAGAATCATTCTCATTTAAGGTTCGGCGTTTGTCAACTAATCTAACCGCGAATGTTACTGATTATCGGCTTTTATTAGGTCGGCGGCTTTCTCGGCAATCATGATGGTCGGCGCATTAGTATTTCCAGATACCAAGGTTGGCATTATTGATGCATCCACCACACGCAAATTTTTAATTCCATGTACGCGCAAACGAGAATCCACTACCGCCATTGCATCGTGGCCCATTTTACAGGTGCCGACTGGATGGTACACCGTGTCGCAACGAGCCCGGATGTCCGCTTTGAATAGGGTGTCGTCGTCTTCGTCGCTGGCGTATAAAGGTTTGCCGCGAATATCATCAAATGCCGTTTGTCGGAACACGGTTTGGGCGAGCCTAGAAGCTTTGTAGAGAACCTCAAAGTCACGCGGGTCTTGCAAAAAAGCGACATCGATATCGGGGTCATCATGTGGATTTGCGCTGTGCAATGTCACTTGGCCGCGACTTTTAGGTCGTAAGACGCAGACGTGAAAGCTGTAGCCGTGGCCCCAGTAAAGCTTTCGTCCATGATCGTCAACCAATGCGCGAACTAGATGGAACTGGGTATCCGGTGACGGGGCGTCATCTTCAACGCGTAAAAATGCGCCAGATTCGGCGTAGTTTGTGGCTAATAGGCCGCGGCGCTTTGTGAAGTAGCGAACCATCTCCGCGAAAAACTTTAAACCACCGCGGATCGAAAATCCGACAGTTTCTAACGATGAAGATTTAAAACTGAGTAAGTAATCAGGGTGATCTTGTAGATTCTTGCCAACGCCGGGTAAGTCTTTTATCAGCTTGATTCCATGCTCTGACAGTTGCTGTTTATCGCCGATGCCGGACAACATAAGTTGTTGAGGCGAGCCAAAAGCGCCCGCGCTCAGAATTACTTCACGGTTCGCGCTAATGGTGTGCGACTTGCCTTTAATGCGTACGCGTACTCCAGTGGCGGTTGTTTCATCAACTTGTCCGTCAGTGGTTACTGAGTCAAATAATATCTGTTCGACATGTGCGTGGGTAAATACCGTGACATTGCCTCTTGCGATAGCTGGCTCAAGGTAGGCACGAGCAGCGGACCAGCGTTCCCCGTTTTTCTGCGTCACTTCAAAATAGCCTACACCTTCTTGGCTGGCGCCATTGAAGTCCTGATTACGTGGTAAACCGATCGCTTCGGCAGCGTTAAATAGCCGATCGTTTAGTGGGCTGGGGTCAGTAACGGCGGCCACATTGAGTGGCCCACCTTGACCGCGCAAGGCTGTTGCACCAGCTTCACAATGTTCGGACTTCTTAAAGTATGGCAGCACATCATCAAAGCCCCAGCCTTCGCAGCCTTGGTCGCGCCAAGCATCGTAATCTTGAGGTACACCTCTAATATAGATCATCGCGTTGATAGCCGATGAGCCGCCCAAAGCTTTGCCACGAGGTTGGTAGCAGACTCGGTTGTTTAATGCGGACTGCGGCGTTGTGTTAAATGCCCAGTTCTTGATCTTCTTGGGCAACAAGGCAATTACGCCTGCGGGTATCCATACCAATGGATTCTTGTGGGAGCCACCTGCCTCCAGAACGCAGACACTCACATTCGGGTCTTCACCTAATCGATATGCGAGGGCGCATCCGGCCGATCCTGCGCCGATTATGACGTAGTCAAATTTCATTGAGAAATAGTTGCCTTAACTTGAGGATTCTTGACTTTCTCGGTAGCAAGTGTGAATGTGAGTCGTTACATAATCTATGCATTCAAATATAACGCTGCCGAGACAAAAGCACAATGACTTGCGCTGTCATTCCGAGGGCAAGCGAAGTCCCTATTAAAGTGTTAACGATATTGCGAGTGAATAGAGCTAAATTACTTCAGCTATTGAATTCCTAGCATTCGCTTCAGGGTATTATCTTTGTCGAGAAAGTGATGCTTTAATGCCGCCACTATATGTAAACTCAATAGAGTAATAATTAGGTAGCCGATAATCTCATGAGCTTGATAGCCAAAATCCATTAACGTGACATCAAAGGGCATTGCTTGCCCCTTTTCATCATAGTTGCTTGGAATCAGTTGCAAACTAAATAACGCAATACCGTGACCACCAAAACCACTTGCTAACATGCCAGCCATAGGCATTAAGGTAAGTAACCCAAGCAAGCATCGGTGCGCCCACTTTACGATTTTTTCACGCTTAGAACCTTTTGTTGATGACTCCCAAGGATAAAGCATTCGCCAGATCAACCTTAAAAATATTGCCAAAATCGCTAGCACACCTAATGATTTATGCAGGGCATAGTAGTCATACCATTGATTGCTTTTCATCGACAACCCCAGGGCTAGCAAAGTCACTATGAGAATGGCCATTGTCCAATGGATAACTCTTGTAATACGTTGATTGTGTATGTTCAATTTACGTCTCCTATATTGTTCGTGCTTGCATCCTAAAAGGTGCGAAGCTCTACAAACAAGGGCCTAGGGACGAGAGAACATTTTTTGGGGCGAACGACTATTGGTTATCTATAGAGTCCTATTTCGACCCTATATCTCTAATGTGTTATGCGGCAGAAATGATCGAAATAGATTTGACGTTGGCCTTATATTTTTTACTAACAACAATTTTTTGTTGGTTCGATAGAGTCGCTAAAGCGTTGCCATTTGCTAGGTTGGTTAATTTGACCAGTTTGTTCAGATTAATTGCATGACTACGGTGTATTTGTAAAAAACTTCCTTCAGGTAATTTCTTGAGTAATTCTCTAAGAGTGGTGCGTTTCAAATAGTGAGAGTTCTCGCAACCTATTTCAACGTAGTTTCCTGATGCTTTCAGGCTATAAATTTGCTTCGGGATTAAAACTAAGCTCAAGCCTTGGTGTTCGACACTAATACTAGTTTGGTCTTCGATATGCTTATTCTTTTTCGATGGCTTTTCAGTTAGTGATCTGACCTGACGGTTGTTATAAATGTACCAAACGCTCGCAATAGTCACATAGGCCGGTAGATATTTGGGCAACATAATAATGGTGGTTGCTATCCAAGAAGGTGGATATTCACCAAAATTGAGCTGAATCCTTACTAAACAAGTAAAAGTAAGGCAAATAATACCCGCGGATAATAGTGCCACTGGCAGTGAATATCTTAGTTGTAGTCTCTCTAGTAGCCATATTATAGTTGGGCTAATGATTAGCCAGATTCCCCACTCTTTAGAAAACCAAGCTAAAGAATCCACATAACTGTAGTCAGTCTCTGTTGCGTATCCACGCCAAAATAAGCTGTAACAGTTGTAAAGAATGAAATAAACCAACCAACTCAGGTAGTTTATTTTAACTAATTGAATAAAGTCTGGTGAAAAACTATGTCCTTTAAGAGTCGTCATTTTGGTATTTCAATCATATGAAAATAACTTTGCCTCAGATTAGGTAGGTGAACGGTTAGATTCCGTGTGACCTAATCTCCATTGTTTATTTTCACCTCTTTCTTAACTTGGCCAAATAATTTCAAACAAATATAGGTCATAAAGCTTAGTGCTATGGCGATTTCGATACGACCTAGCCCCACCGCGATACCGACTGCGCCAGTCGACCATATGGCTGCGGCGGTTGATGTTCCACTGACGTCTGAATCACGTTTGAGGATTGCGCCACCGCCAATAAAGCCAATGCCGGTAACAATGCCCCCAACGATCCGACCCTGCGCGCCGGCGTCGGTAAACATGGTCATCGCCAATATAGTAAAGCTACAGGCTGCCATTGATACTAGCGGAAAGGTACGCAGCCCAGCGGTGTGTGATTCGCTCTCTCGTTCCCAAGCGGTAAACAGCGGTAAGACAAAGGCTATCAGTAGCTGTAGCAGGTTGGTTGCCAACAAAGCAGGGTCAATAGTAAACAACGACATCATGGCAGAGGCTATAAGAATAGTTCGAAACCCTTACATTGTGTCAGAAACAAGGCTTGAGTGCAGCGACGCTTAGCGTTTACCATGAGAGTCCGCTCTTTTAATGTGTGTTACTTGGATGTCGTCATTACTACTACTTGGTTTAATCGGTTTCGTCGGCTTTCTTTGCCAATGGTTTTCGCACCGCGTTAAATTGCCCGCAATCCTGTTTTTATTGATTGCCGGAATCTTATTGGGTCCGGTGTTCTCAATATTGGATCCGAATGCCCTGTTTGGTGACTTACTGTTTCCGTATATTTCTCTGTCGGTGGCGGTGATCCTCTTTGAAGGCGCGCTGACACTAAAGCGCAGTGAACTAAACGAAATTGGTCGTCCAGTGCGCCGAATGGTAACCGTGGGCGTGGCGGTCAACGGCTCTCTCATGACTCTCGCTACGCATTACTTGATGGGCCTGAGCTGGGAGCTGTCTGCGCTCTTTGGTGCGATCATGGTCGTCACCGGCCCGACTGTGATTATGCCGATGCTGAGAACCGTTCGGCCTAAGCCTAAAATCGCCGACGTACTGCGCTGGGAAGGAATAGTTATTGACCCCATAGGCGCATTGATTGCGGTATTGGTGTTCGAGTGGATTGTGGTCCAACAATCGACCGCAGAAATCAGCGAAATTTTCTATGTGTTTGGTGGCACGGTTCTGGTTGGTCTGGTTGTTGGATTAGTCGCCGGCTATTTATTCGGCCTGCTACTACGTAATCATTTCATTCCTGAACGGCTACAGAACTTCGGCTCGTTGGCAGCCGTGTGCTTGGTGTTTGCGTTATCCGATAGCCTGATGCATGAATCCGGTTTACTGGCGGTGACGGTAATGGGTATGTTGCTGGCCAATATGCGCGACGTGCACATTGACTCGATTTTGGAATTCAAGGAAGACCTCACTGTGGTCTTTGTGTCGGCATTATTCATTGTGTTGGCTGCGAGGCTCGATGTTGCTGGGTTTGTGGCGCTGGGATGGAGTGCCCTACTGTTGCTGATTGTTATGCAATTCATTGCGCGGCCACTCAAAGTAGCCGTTAGCTTTTTGCGCTCGGACTTCACTTGGCGTGAGCGCGCGCTGGTGGCTTGGATTGGGCCGCGCGGAATCGTGGCAGCGGCAGTCTCGGCGGTGTTTGCCCTTCGTTTAGAGGATTTAGGGGTTGTCGGGGCTGAGAAGCTGGTGCCGTTGGCATTTATGATCATTATTGGCACGGTAGTGTTTCAAAGTTTAACCGCTCGCCCGGTGGCACGGCTCTTAAAGGTTGCGCTGCCAAAGACTCATGGTGTGCTGATTGTTGGCGCAAACCCGCTGTCAATTGCCATTGCTAAGGCGTTCGAAAGAGCTGAAGTTGACACCATTATTTGTGATACCAATTGGGACCAGCTGCGCAACGCGCGAATTTCCGGCATCAAGACTTATTACGGTAACCCGAGCTCTGATCATGGTCTGATGCATCTAAATACGTCGACCTATGGCTATATGATGGGGCTCTCGAATCACTTCGAATACAATCTAACGCAAGCAAGTAGTTTTCGTGAAGAGTTTGGCGCGCGCAACGTGTTTGTGCTGCCCCCGAATCAATCATCAGAGCGCTTCAAGCGACATGTATCAAGTGCCAAAAATAGTGGCCGTATATTGTGGGAAGAAGGTACCGCTTATACCAAATTGAAAAAACGGTTGAACGATGGCGAGCAGATCCGGATTACTGATTTAAGTGATGCGTATTCGTACGCAGAGTGGCGCCAAGACAATGAAAGCGCGCTAATGCTGTTTGCACTGAAGCCAAACGGCGACATATTGTTTAACACCACTGAGGGGCGTTTTATCGTCGAGTCGGGTTATAAATTATTCTATTTGAGTAATAAGCCCGATCGCGCAAACAAGCCTGAGCGATTAGAGCAAAGTTCTAATGCGTGACACCGGTAAAAGCTGTTTAGTTGAAAAGCTGAGTGCATTTATTGAGTTAGGTGAGGTCGATGCTGGCTTGCTCGCAGACCTTGAAAAAGATACGCAAACGATAGCGCGGAACACGTTAGTCTGGAGCGTTAAAGATGAAATTAAGAACCTCTATGTGGTAAGAAAAGGTTGGTTAATTACCTATGCGATTTTGCAAGACGGGCGCCGTCAGCTACTAGAATTGCATTACCCCGGTGACGTGATTGGTGCGTCGGACATACCGTTTGAGCACGCGACCAGTAACTTAATGGCAATTGAAAGTTGTGAACTTTGTCCTTTTCCGAAGCGCTCTATGGACGTTATTTTCAGGCAGTCGCCAACATTAACCGCGTTGTTGTATACCCTTGCGATGATCGATAAATCTGTGATTCTTGATCGTTTAAGTGTGCTCGGCCGGATGAGTGCCCGTGAGCGGATCGCGCACCTGCTGCTTGAGATTCATTCGCGGTTACAGATTACTAAGGGCGTCGTTAATAATCGATTTAGGCTCCCGCTCTCTCAGTTTGATATTGGTGACGCGGTCGGTTTGACTAATGTGTCGGTTAGCAACGGGTTAGCTAAGCTTGAGGACGACGGGCTCATTCGGCGCGATCGAGGCCATATCACATTACTTGACTGCGAAAAATTGACCCAGCTAAGCGACTTTATCAACCGTTATTCAGAAGTTGATGTAAGTTGGTTTCCCCGTGCACATTAATCTCATGCAAAATTTGGCATAGTCACGTGAAAGCGTCGGTTTTAAACTGGTTTAAATCCCGATACGTGGTCCAAATGATATTGTGCGGATCAAGTTTGTAGGCGGTTTTCGTTGCAGTAAATTGATCCACGCCTACCTCTCCAATCTCATACTGGTCTCAAGCTAGCTTTATTGCTTAGTGAGTCAGCAATTCAGTGCTAATATGAGCAGCTGACCCCCGAGAAAAGATGAAACACATGGCCAGTAGTCTTCTTTATATTCACCAAGCGGATTCCAATCAAAGCAACTTGCAAACGTATTTGGAAGATCTGCCTTATCGACTTAGTCACGCAAATAGCGTTGACGATGCGGTTCATTTAATCGATGAAAAAGGCTCAAAGCCCGACGTAATATTGGTCGATATTGAACAGCTCAGTGAAACGCATATTATTCAACTCGAGGGTATTAAGGACTCATTGGGTGTGCACGAGTGGGTTTTTCTGTTGTACAAGGTTAGCGATGAGTTGGCTGACCGGATTGATGACCTTAGTTATCGTGAGCTAAGCCAGCCATGCTCCCCTAAACGTGTCTCAACGGCCATTCGTAATGCGATGCGGTCGACAAAAGTACGCCGACGCCTAGCCGACTACGCAGCCGATAGTTTAAAGAAGCATAGTTTTGACTCCATAGTGGGTTCCAGTGATGTCACAGTGGAACATCGTCGCGTGCTTGAAGAATTGAGCCAAGTGCCAATGAGTACGTTAATGATTCAAGGTGAGACTGGTTCAGGTAAAGGTCATGCGGCTGGAATCCTACACAGTAATGGCTTGCGACAAGAGTACCCGTTTATTGAAATGAATTGCGCGGCGATTCCGAAAGACTTAGTCGAATCCCAATTATTTGGGCACGAAGCGGGTTCTTTTACCGGCGCCAAACGCCGTCACCGCGGCCTTCTAGAGCAAGCAAACGATGGCACTTTGTTTCTCGATGAGATTGGTGAAATGCCGTTGGATGTACAATCCAAATTGCTAAAAGCGATAGAAGAGCAATCATTTCGCCGAGTTGGTGGTGAGCAAGAAATCTCTGTTGATGTGCAAATTTTTGCAGCGAGTAATCAAGATTTAGAGACTATGGTGGTCGACGGTACGTTTCGCGAAGATTTGTATCACCGACTCAATGTATTTGAGATTACCATACCGGCCTTGCGTGAATATAAATCCGATTTGACTGAATTGGTGCCGATGTTAGTGGCTGAATACAGCGCTCGATCGGGTAAACATATTACTGAAATACCGAATGAAGCCTGGAGCGAGATGTTAAGTTACAACTGGCCAGGCAACGTTCGAGAGCTTCGAAATGCCATTGAACGTTCAGTATTACTGTCTCGTGATGGTGTGCTCAATTCGAATTGGCTAAATCTCAATAATACCTTACTTGAAGATCAGCTTGACGATGTCGAGAGTGAGGAAGAACAATCTGCCGCGCCCGACAGCCTCGAGGCTGACAGCCATGATAATGTCGCGACTCTCAATGTGGTCAAATCAAACCAGCTAACCTTTGTCGTTGATGGCAGCATTAGCTTAGAGGAAATGGATCGCCAAATTATTCAGAAGGCCTTGGAAGTTAGTCAGAATAATATTACTCAAGCAGCTCAATTGCTCGGTGCCACGCGTGAAACCTTGCGTTACCGAATTCAAAAATACGAGTTGGAGGTTGGTTCTGAATCAGCCTAGTGCATTACCACCTACCGGGTGGTGAAAACAACCAACCACACAGTTGGGGATGATATTTGTGCGTTTTTAACAGTCAGGTAAAGTAATATTATTCCCTTACCTTCTTGTTTTTATTAAATTATTTTAGATATTTCGGCCAAGCGCAGCAAGTTGGCATTGAAATTGCTTTTCCTAGTGACAAGGTCGCGAATCAGTTGTGTTAGCGACGTCCATTCACTGATGTAATTAGGAGAAGCATGAATACTTTTGACAAATCGAATCCACAAACTTCGTTCGGCGCGTTCAAACCGGTCGGTAATTTAGTGGCCGTATTTGACGATCCTGACAGCGCGGCGCGCGCTCGAGCAGATCTAACCAGCGGCGGGTATACTAGCGATGAATTGACACTGATGCGCAGTGCTGAATTCATTCAATTGTTAGATAAAATGCGTGAAGACGAAAACGCGATTGCTGTGCTTGGGTCTGAAATGAAAAAGACCGACCAGTTCCGAGAAGTGGCTGAACAAGGCGCGAGCTTTCTAATTATTTTTGCGCCGAGTGAGCAAGAGACCAATCGTGCAATGCAAGTTGTGATGCGCTACAACTACCAGTTTGCCCTGAAATACGGCCGAATGCTTATCGAACGATTTGATCCAGAGCATCCAGCTACCGGAGCTAATAGTAACTAGGCTATTTTGGCCGTCACACACAAAACAATCACCAATGATCAAACTCACATACTCTTTTGTTTGCGCATTAGTCTTCAGCACTGTTGTGCTGGCGGCTTCGGCGCAATCGGTCGAAAGCACGCAGACGCCTAAAGTTGATGAGGCGGTAAAAGATCTACCGCCGGTAGTGCTGTCTGACCAAGAACGACAAGAGAAGATCGAAGCCGAGCTGAGTGCTGAAGCCGTTGCGCAGTTGGCCGACATTCAAGAATCTCTAAAGCTGAAGATTGCTGAGCGCAAGAATCTTCGTGCCGCAGTGAGAGCGGCTGGTGACACGGTTTCGGATGAATTAGCCAACGCGCTCGCCGCAATTGATAGCGAGATATCTTTGCTCGAAGAAACGTTCGAACAAATAGCCATTGGCGGGGTCGATTTATCGGCGTTTGGTGTTCAAGAAGAAAAGTTTGATTGGCGCGAAGAGCTCGTTACGATCGTTAAACCTTTACTCGAAAACATTAAAGACCTCACTGAGAAGCCGCGAAAAATTGAGAATCTTCGACGTATTATTGAAGAAAAAGAAGCGGCCGCTGTTGCATCGGAAGAAGCATTGGCCTCAATTGAGCGTCTACAGGCCAAGGCAGAGTCAAAGTCTGTTCTTGCTGAACTAGCAAAGATTGAGAAAGATTGGGCCAGTCGCCGCGACGACTTACATCGAGCGGTCCAGCTCGCCGAATACCAGCTTAATAATCTTGAAGGTAAAGATGTTAACTGGTTTGAGTTGGTGCAATCTGCGGCCTCCGACTTTGTTAGTGGTCGGGGCTTGACGTTATTGCTGGTGCTGATTGTGGCGGTAATTATTTGGGCCGTGATGCGCTTTTTGTTGTGGTTGGTCCGAGCGCGCACAGTTGGCAAAGCTGACCGTAGCACCAAAACCCACTATCGCTTGGCCGCCTACGGCTACAAAATATTTACCGTTATCCTGATTGCTGTCGGGTCGATGATGGTGCTGTACTTTCGTCAAGACCTGTTGCTTCTGGCGATTGTGGTGGTGGTATTTATTGGTGCCGCACTAGCACTCAAGAATCTATTGCCGCGTTATGTTGCCGAGAGTCGATTATTATTAAATATTGGCAGCGTGCGCGAGCGCGAGCGGCTCATGTACGAAGGCGTTCCTTACCAAGTACTCAATATCAATATGTACACCAGGCTGGCGAATCCCGAGATTAAGGGTGCATTGCGCCTACCTTTGTACCGATTGCACGACATGGTGTCGCGACCGGTTATCGGCGACACCTCATGGTTTCCGAGCAGTCAAGGTGATTGGGTTCTCGACGATGACGACGACCCACTGCAGGTGGTAGAGCAAACTATTGAAACAGTCAAACTACGCGACATGAATGCGACCACGTTCTTGATGCCGACCGCGGAGTATTACGCGGCAAAATATCGGAACCTGAGTAAACCCGATGGGTTTCGTGTCGCGATTGTTTTTGGCGTCGACTATGAATTGCAATCGACGTCGAGTGATGAGATCAGCGAGTTATTTCGAGCTGGGGTAGAAGGTTCGGTAGCAGGCAAAAAGTTCGAAGCCGACATGATCAACGTTGATGCTGATTTTCATTCCGCTGGAGACTCATCACTAAACTACGTTGTGTTCGCCTGGTTTAAACCTGAATCCGCGCGGTACTACAACCGAATTAAGCGACACCTCTGGAAATCCTGTGTTGACGTATGCAATCAGCAGGGCTGGAGCATTCCGTTTCCGCAGCTCACCGTGCACCAACCGAATTTGCGATCACACCAGACGCACAACGATTAACCTATTTTTGCTGCTAGTACATTCGCGCTTGTTTGCGAGTGGGGCGAAATTTAAAGAACCGCAGGAAATTTGATGAAAAACTGGCTCTTAGTCACGACCATAACATGCAGTCTATTACTTGGCTGTAGTGGCCCAAGTTCTGAGGTACAGCAGCTGGGTAGTCTTGATGCTTCCAATCAAGCTGCGCCGGAGGTTAGCTTTACTGATGACGTACGCCCCGTATTAGAGTCGCGCTGCATTAGTTGTCATGCCTGTTACGATGCGCCGTGCCAGCTAAAACTAACTGCCTATGATGGCGTTACCCGCGGCGCAACCAAGGACAAAGTTTACCAACACAAAAGTTTGCGTGAAGGTCGCTTAACACGATTGTTCTTTGACGCAGAGAGTACTCTTGAGTGGCGTACTAAGGGGTTTCATTCGGTACTAAGTGAGCCACTAGAAACAGATCAAGAGGCAGCTACACAAGCCTCAATCTTGACCGGCATGATTGATCTTAAAACAGCACATGATCTAAGTGATGGATCCCATCAGCCGGATTCTGATTTGCCTATTGATGATGCCAGTAGCTGGCAATGTGCCAGCAATCGCGCTGAATTTTTAGACTACGCTGAAGACTACCCACAACGTGGTATGCCTTATGGTTTACCGGGCTTGACCGAAGCTGAGCGTGGGCTTATCAAGTCTTGGGTAGCGAACGGTGCAGCAGATGACTCAGATTACACTTTGAGCGAGCGTGAGCAACGCGAAGTTGCCCGCTGGGAAACTTGGTTTAATGGTGAGTCGCTCAAGCAGCGTTTGGTGTCACGCTATATTTATGAGCATCTATTTCTCGCGGACCTATATTTTGGTGAGTCAGGCATTGGTCGCTACTTTGAGTTGGTAAGATCCACCACGGCTCCAGGCGAGTCTGTTGACGTAATCGCGACGCGGCGTCCGTTTGATGATCCAGGTCAAGACCGTGTGTTTTACCGTTTACGGCTGAATAAAGAAACACCGGTCGCCAAAACCCATATGCCCTATCCCTTAGATGAGCGCAAAATGCGACTTTGGAATGAATGGTTTTTGGGCGATGACTATTCGGTGGAGGAGCTGCCTGGTTATGCCATTAAAACCGCATCGAACCCCTTTATTACATTCAAAGATTTGCCGGCCGAGGCTCGCTATCGTTTTATGCTCGAGGAGGCTAACTTCACCGTTCGTGGATTTATTAAAGGGCCGGTTTGCAAAGGACAAGCAGCGGTAAATGTTATTAATGAACACTTTTGGGTTGCTTTTGTTGATCCCGAAATTCAGGCTGGTGACGCTATGCAACACTATTTGGCCGACGTACAAAGCCAATTAGACCTGCCGGCCGAAAAGGAAGACACATTAAGATTGCTTACCTCTTGGGAGGAGTTCGCGGGCAAGGAAAAAGAATTTTTGAAGCAGCGCCGAACTTACATACAAGCGCACATGACCGATGACGGTGTGCTGGATAGTCAAAAAATCTGGGACGGTGATGGTGACAATCCGAATGCTGCGCTGACCATCTTTCGGCACTTTGATCACGCAAGCGTACATCAAGGGTTTAATGGTCAAGCGCCCAAAACCGCATGGGTTATTGACTACCCGTTGTTGGAGCGTATTCATTATTTGTTGGTGGCTGGCTATGATGTATACGGTAATGTGAGTCATCAAATGCTGTCCCGAATTTATATGGACTTTCTACGCATGGAAGGTGAATCTCTGTTTCTATTGATGCTACCCGAAGAGGCCAGGCAAGACACGTTGAGCTATTGGTATCGAGGTGCAGATGATCGGATAAGCGAGTTTATGACGCTGACATTTCCGAGTTTAAATGCCGAACCAAAGACCTTTCTCGGAAAGTCGCGTGACGACGCCGAGCGACCAAATGAAAAACCGAAGCTTGCCGCGTATCAATCGATTAAAAGTCGACTAGGTAAGGCGTTGTCGCACCAATACGACATTGACAAGACCGATGTGGAGCAGGATAAGCGATTACTCGACAATGTAAAAAAACTGCATTCGATCAGTAGTAGATCTTTTCAATTTTTGCCGGAGGTGAGTTTTGTTGAGGTCACCGCCAGTGACCGCGTTCAATATTTCACACTGATAAAGAATCGTGGGCTTAAAAATAACACCTCGATCTTGCTTGAAAAACTCAATGCCGTACCTGAAGAAACATCGGTGTCGGTGGTGCCGGGATTCATTGGCTCGCGCCCCAACAGTTTTCTGCGCTTGCCGATCGACGAAATCGACACCTTCACTGAAAGCATGCTGACCATTCAAGATGATGAAGCTTACCAAGTGTTTGTGAATCAGTATGTGGTGCGTCGCGGCGACCCACAGTTTTGGCAGCACTATGATACGTTCCAGCAAGGTTTTAAAAAGGCCAGTCCGATTGATTACGGATTGCTTGACCTGAATAAATTGGAGAACCGTTAAGCCGTTATTACGATGATCTAGAGGAGAAGTTACCATGCAATCCGTTAACCCAAAAAACAATCAAGTCATTGCTCAATATGACGAGCTAACCGAGCCTGAAATCGAGCTGGCTGTAGAGCAGTCGCACCAGGCCTTTCTAGAATGGCGCACAAGCACCTTTGAGGCTCGTGCGGCTATTCTAAAGCGTGCCGCGGATGAGTTAGAGCAGCGCAAGTCAGAGCTTGCGAAATTGATGGCGGATGAAATGGGTAAACCGCTTGCCGAAGGTGTATCGGAGGTTGAGAAATGTGCTTGGGTATGTCGTTACTATGCGGAGCACGGTGCGCAGCAGTTGGCCGATAAGCCGATCAAAACTGAATTTTCCGTGAGCAAAATCAGTTTTCAACCGATTGGCTGTGTGTTTGCTGTAATGCCGTGGAATTATCCATTCTGGCAGGTGTTTCGATTTGCTGCGCCGACGTTAATGGCGGGTAACACAGCGTTACTGAAGCACGCTGGTAATGTTAGCGGTTGTGCGCTTGAGATCGCTTCAATTTTTGCCGCTGCCGGTTTGCCAGAGCATTGTTTTAGCACGCTGCTGATCGGCCAGAAGGCTGCTAAAGCGGTGATTGAAAATCCTCTCGTTCGTGCTGTTACGCTAACTGGCAGTACCGGTGCTGGCAAGTCAGTTGCGGCGACCGCCGGCGGTGTGCTTAAGAAGTGTGTATTAGAACTGGGTGGCAGCGATGCGTATTTAGTGCTGGCCGATGCGAATGTTGATCAAGCGGTTGAAAAATGTGCACAAAGTCGTTTATTAAATGGCGGCCAAAGTTGTATTTCGGCCAAACGCTTTCTAGTGCATGAAAGCCTTGTCGCTGACTTTACCAGCAAGTTGCTGGCGTATTTCGACCAGCAAGTATTGGGCGATCCGCTAGATGATGCGACGACCATCGGGCCCATGGCAAGGAGTGATCTGCGCGATGAACTGCATGATCAGGTATTGCGATCCATCGATGCGGGCGCTGAATGTTTGCTCGGTGGCCAAATCCCTGACCGAGAAGGTGCATATTATCCGCCAACTATTTTAAGTAGCGTGACGCCCGGAATGCCCGCGTTTGATGAGGAGCTGTTTGGTCCGGTTGCCGCAATTATTTCAGTGAAGTCTACCGAGCAAGCGGTGCAATGGGCAAATCAATCGAATTTCGGCTTGGGCGGTGCTATTTTTAGTGCCGATATTGAACAGGCTGAACGCATTGCAACTCAACAAATAGATGCCGGTGCGTGTTTTGTTAATGACTTCGTGAAATCTGACCCTAGGCTACCGTTTGGTGGTGTTAAAGATAGTGGTTATGGTCGTGAACTGCGTGAGTTTGGTATTCATGAGTTTGTGAACATCAAATCTGTATGCGTACAGGCAAGCGCATCTGAACGTTAATGCAGTCTAGGTGAATTCGCTTAGTCATATGTGAGTGATCTGTGGTTGTTTCGGCGGCACTAAAAAACTTGCAGTACGGTTAGTATCACAACGGCGTAGCGCAACGATTTTCCTAAGCCAACCAATAGCACGAATAACCACAGCGGCACGCGCATGACTCCGGCAATAAAGGTCAGTACGTCGCCGCCGATTGGTAACCACGCTAGTAACAGCGTCCACACTCCGTAGCGATTGAACCACGCTTGCCCACGACCGAGTTGATTCGGTTTAAATGGAAACCATCGTCGATCTTGAAAGTGGATAAGGTAGCGTCCCAATAACCAGTTAACCACCGCGCCCAAAGTATTGCCTAGCGAGGCTATAGCCCAAATCCACAGTGGTGACGCCTCGGTTTGCAAAGCTGCAGCGACTGCGAATTCGGAGTAGAACGGTAACAGTGTGGCAGCGCCAAAGGCGCTGATAAAGATTAGCCAATAAGTCAAAAGTGTAATGTGGGTATGTCGGTGTTTGGATAAAGCTATGCGTCAAACTAGCTGCGAAATGGTAGTTCTAGGCGCAGAAGCTAGCATGTTTGTGTCAACAGCGTGCGTATAACAAAAACCGTGAACCTTACGGTGCTAAGAGTATGATACGGGCATCGTAAGCCGGAACTGAGTATTTTATGCTAGAACTCTTCTCTTATAGTCTGTCTTGGGTCGATATTTTAATGCTTATCGGCGTTGCCATGCTGGTGGGAATGGCCAAAACGGGTGTACACGGAACCGGCATGATAGCGGTTCCGCTAATGGCGATTGCATTTGGTGGCAAGGAATCAACGGGGTTGCTACTCACTATTCTTATCTTTGCCGACGTGTTTGGTGTCAAACATTACCATCGACATGCTAATTGGCAGCATTTGGTGCGCCTACTGCCGTTTGCTCTAGTTGGTGTATTGCTTGGCACTGTAGTCGGGGAGTTTATCAACGACACCTGGTTTCGCTGGGTCATGGCGGTGATTATTTTCGCATCACTCGGCATTATGGTTTGGCAAGAACGGCAAGTTGACAAGGCCGTGCCTACGTCGCGATGGTTTGTCGCTACTATCGGTGTGCTAGGCGGTTTTACTACCATGGTCGGTAATTTAGCCGGTCCTGTGATGGCGCTCTACCTGCTCGCTATGCGTTTTCCGAAAAACCAATTTATTGGTACCGCAGCTTGGTTCTTCCTATGTATCAATTTGTTTAAAGTGCCGTTTCATATTTGGGTATGGGAGACTGTTTCATGGAATAGCTTTGGACTGACCGCCTTGCTGATTCCGGCGATTGCGCTGGGCGCGGTGATTGGTGTGTGGTTGATCAAGAAGATTGATGAAGTCTTGTTTCGACGGTTTATTTTGGGGATGACAGCCGTAGCCGCGGTGGCTATGTTGTTTTAGGCCGAACGCGGTAAACTGGGCAGCTCAGTAACCCAATCGAGAAGACAATGAATCGACGGCGCTTTTTACAATCCATTGGGGCGGGTAGTACCGCATTGTATTTGTCGGCGTGTTCTGATGATGTTCCAGCAACTCGCTATAATCAACAGGACAAAGATCAGCTGGCACAGCAACGACTCGATGAGGCACGTTTGGCCGGTAGCGGTGAGTATGGAGCCCAACGCTATCAAGGTTATCGAGGACTTTCGAGGTTGCCGTGGTTTGATTTGAATGATCAAGGACGTTTGATATGCACTGACGCTACAATCCCCAGAGCGATCGATATACATAGCCATTTGGGCATGTCCGTCTTGTTTAGCCCCAATATTGATCTAAATCAGCCATCAAAACGTGTGAAGCATTTACTGGATTGCGATGATCCTGCAGCAGCCTGTGAGCTTGATTTAGATGTATACGCCAATGGTAATTTTACCCAAGACCGCTTGGCCACTATGCAATCAGAAGTTCGAGCTCAAGGGCTCTGGGGTAGCGAATTTGCGCGCACACAAACAATACCCAATCTCCTTCAAGAAATGGACGATATGCGGGTCGAGCAAGCTGTGTTGCTGCCAATTAAAGTAGGGTTGTGGTTTGGTGATGACTTGACCGAGCAATGGCGAAAAGGGGTTGATCAGGCGCAGGCGCAACAACGTTTGCATGTTGGGTTTTCGATCGACCCGACAGCGTCAAATCGGTTACAGCAGTTTGATCAATATGTAGCGAGTGGTGCGAAAATTGTTAAGCTGCATCCCACGGTGCAACGCTTTTACCCAGATGATTCGCGTGCCATGGAAATTTACCAGCGCGCTAAACAGCATAACGTGATTATATTTTTTCATGGCGGTCGTGCTGGTATTGAACCTGAATCGTCACATCCGTATGCGATGCCAAGGCATTACCGTGCGCCGCTAGCTGAATTTCCTGAGGTGCAGTTTATTTTAGGCCACGCCGGCGCGCGTGACCATCATGCTATGTTCGCGCTCGCGCGTGACTATGACAACGCGTGGATCGGAACTCATGGGCAAAGCATTCAAAATTTGGAAAATATGATTGCCCAAACCGGTGGTCAGCGTTTGTTATTCGGCACTGATTGGCCTTTTTACCATATCGGGATGTCGCTCGCTAAAGTGCTTATTACCACTCAAGGCGAGCGTAGACGTTCTATTCGACAGGCAATATTGCGCGATAATGCGGTTCAGCTCTTCGGTCGAGCCTTGACGGTTTAATAGATTTGACGTCGGCGTGGGGCTAGCTAATAAAGAAAAGTTTGCATGGCCGCATTTGTCTGGCAAATTACGTGGTTTGAGTACTAGCCACGCATTGCTCGACCTGTTGCGCAAAGGCATTAAATAGTTTTCGTTGCTCGGGGCTGAAAAGTAGATATTCAGGATGCCATTGGACACCGATTAGAAAAGGTTTGTTGGGGTTTTCTATGGCTTGAATAAAACCATCTTTGTCTTGCGCTACAGCTTTAAGTCCTTCGCCTACGCGCTTCACTGCTTGGCTGTGTAAGCTATTAATTTTAAAAACTTTACTTTGGTAAATCTCGGCAAGCTTGGAGTCGGCGTTAAGGTAGGCCTGTTTTACCGGGAATAGGCTGTTTCGGTTTGGGGTTAATTTCCGCAGTGGTCTAATATCGGTGTGCAGGTCGCCACCGTGTACCACATTGATCAATTGTGCGCCGCGGCAAATTCCCAGCATTGGCCACTGGCGTTCTAGCGCAACTCGAATAGTTTCCATTTCGAGCTGGTCACGAGCAGCGTCATAGTTCACGCCAGCGGTGCCTGATACACCGTAGTGTTTGGGGTCGATGTCATCTCCGCCACCAATAATTACTCCGCATGCGTCGTCGGGTAACTCTGGGTTTTTAGCCGTCACGTAATGGCCGCGTAAGCCGGCCCGTTTAAGCTGTATGCGTGTCGCCCACCAACCAAACTTCAGTCGCTTAGCTGGGCCGGTAACTACTACCAGCGGACGTTTATCGGATTCGGCCATGTTGACTAGACCGACTGCTGCCAACTAGTGGAACTAGGCAAGGGAAGCATTTCTTTCAAGCGTTCTGGCCATTTTTCACCTAAGCCAGACAGTACACTGCTAAGTTTATTGTGGTACTCATTGCAGACCGTTTGAAGTTGTTCATTCAGGGCTAATTCTTCCACCGCCATCCAGATTTCAATAGACCTGTTTAGGTTCCAGTTGGGGTCATCAATTTCGCAGTTAGGTAATCGATAATGGAAAGTCGGGCGCGCATTGACTCGGTCATCATCAACCACGGCTTTTACTCGAGGTTCATCGATATGCGCAAACATTGGAAGCATATCAAGGCTGCGATTGCGGGTTGGGTTGAACTCAAGGTAGTCATCAATCAACTGATCCATGTCTGGATGATAATCTGCATCTAGTATTTTCAGTACATACTCGTTAGGAAAATGATTGATATACGGTGTGACGCGTCGTGAAAAATCGACGTCGCCTTCAATCAATATCCACTCGTACAAGCAGAAGAAGCTTTTAAGATGGAGTAGCAAATGTTCCGCTGAGAGCTCGCAAGGCTCGGGATTCAAATGCACGCCGAAGGCGTAATACATCGCGGCTCGAGTTCCTTTTGCACCACTTTCACGCAATAGATCGACGAGTGGGAATAGCCGATGTAGCTCTGATAACTCCATTGGTGGTGAAACAATTTCCCAAGGGACTAAGTTACCAGCGAGGCGTGATACGGTTTCAATATAAGTTTTTTCGAAGCTTGGTGCTGCTTCAGTTGGATTGCCTTGAATATTCGAACGATCGCCCAATTCCTTTATTTGCTTGGAGTCCATTTCAAGTTTAAAGGGGCCTAGTTCATCGCTTTCTACTATCAGGACGAATGGGGATTGCCAGTTGATTTTGCCGCCGAGAGTGGCTTGCATATGATCAGCAATTTGTTTTGCTTCGAGGCCAGCAAATTCGATTTCTATGCCCATACGTCGAGGGTTCCCTGCATAGTTTTTCGAGCGTTGGTAGCAGGCTTTGGCTAGTAGTGTGGCAGATGTCGACATAGTAATTGGTGCGTTGTGTTGAAAACTCGCAGCGGCGTTATTCCGGCTCGCGTACGCAATTGAAGTTGGTGAGCAGATCAGTGTTGACTATGCAGCACTGGGCGCTCGCGTTCAAATGTTTAATTGTTGGAGATTCGTTGCGTAATCAGTAATGGGCTTATGTTGAGTGCTCTCTATAGTTTGGGGCTCTCAATAGTTAAGTTGACGACTCTTAATTAAGTTGATGACTCTAGCTGTGTGGTTGTGACATTTAGGTAAACATGAGCTCGGTTTGTTTCAATTGCCTCTAAGCCTAGTGTCGACATAGTAATTCATTGTCAGGCGTCCAGTGGCAGAAGCGAAGTTGCTGACCACTAACATTGATGCAACGAGTGTCTTGAGAGTTGCTATTCAGTGGTCGATCTAAAGTCATTTTTAATGTGTTGGTGGATTTGCCCAACCGGTCGGGGCATATCAACGATGCTAATCGGGCGAGTTCATTTTATCGCCTTCTGTAAATGCGGGTTGGATGTGTGATGAATTAAATTTCTTTTCAAATACAATGAGATACGTTTTATTTGCTGTGCCGAATTTCAAACTTGGCACGATTGCTGCTCAGCTAAGTTCAAGCGCCGGGAACTTAATCACGGCATTAATTTAACTCATCCAACATGGAGTCAAAAAATGAATTTAGATCAACTAAAAGGTAACTGGAAGCAACTTACTGGCAATCTGAAAAGTGAGTTTGGTAAGTTAACTGATGACGAAATCAAGCAAGCCGAAGGCGAAGCTGATGTGCTGGCTGGAAAGATCCAAGAGAAGTATGGGATCACCAAAGAAGAAGCAAAAGACAAAATCAATGAGTTTCTTGCTAAGCACTAATTAGTCTGCGGAATCTTGAGTGTGACTGAGCGGTTTTTTGTTCGCAGAGATCCTGCTCAAGTCACCTTCTAAAAGACCACTAGTAGTGAATGACTAGTTATAAATTAGACGCCAACCAACAATTTTTTCATTGCCATCAACGCAGTGAAACAACCCAACATGTGGAGAAAAAATGAACAGCGAAGTGTTAGACATTAATTCGAAAGAGATGACCAATCATACCGGCATTGAGCGAGATCAACGCCTAGAGCTATCAAAAGAACTGGGACTGGTGCTTGCCAACTCCTACGCTTTGTATGCCGAGACGCAGGGCGTACATTGGAACATTGTCGGGCCTACTTTCTACAGTGTGCACAAGCTCACTGAAGCACAATACGAGGACCTAGCGATTTCAATCGATGACATAGCTGAGCGGATTAGAGCGCTTGGCTTCAAAGCCCCGGCTGGCTTAGGTGCGATGCGTGACCTAGCCTACATTAATAGCGACATAGACTACACCAACGCTCGCAAAATGCTCGAAGCTTTAATCGAAGACAATGAAACCTTGAGCCGTAAGATGCGCGACGTAATCAAAATTGCCGAGCAGTGTGATGATGTCAAAACGGCCGATCTATTGACCGATCGAATTGGACAGCTGGAAGAAAACGCTTGGATGTTGCGAGCTGTTGCAGCTGAATAAACCCTTGCCGGTTGCGTCGTAGTTTGACCAATCGATTCACTAAGGCCGCGAGAGTTTCCCCACCGGTAACTCACATCGCGGCCTCAGTGCCGTTATTTTGTGCGGCAGACCCCTATTTAGGTTTTAGCCAAGCCCACCTCCCAAATTGCTGATTAGCCATCAAAGGAGATCTAAACAACCATCGACAATACGTTGCTTATACTCACCGATGACCATTCAACTAAAAGCTCTACCCTATAAATATGATGAGCTTGAGCCGTTTGTTTCAGAAGAAACTTTGCTCCAGCATCATGCAATGCACCATCGTGACTATGTCGATTCACTCAACGCTGAGATCCGTGGAACACCGCATTCCAACAAAGGTTTGTCGGAAATAGTATTGTCGGCGGAGGGTCGAATTTATCAAAATGCAGCGCAAGTTTGGAATCACAACTTTTACTGGCAATGCCTTTCACCGTCGAGAGACCTACTGCCTAGCAGAGAATTACTAGAAGCGATAGAAGATAACTATGGCTCATTCGATTTGTTTAAGGTCGCCTTTGAAAACGCTGTCGTTCATCAGTTCAGCGCTGGATGGACATGGCTGATTCGTTTAGCCAGCGGGCGCTTGAGAATTATCAATACTAAGGACGCTGACACGCCGGTGACTGATCCTAACAGCATGCCATTATTAGTGATCGACGTCTGGGAGCATGCTTACTATATTGATTATCGGCATCGCAGAAAGAATTATGTGCGTCAGTTCTGGGGGCATGTGAATTGGCCGTTTGTGTCACAAAACTATAGGAAATAGCGCGACAACAAATATTGTCTATGAGAGAGCCGCGTTGCTGGTGATTAGGGGCATCAGTTTTTTAAGTCTGCAGTTAGAAAATGCGCTACTAAATACCCTTATTGGTGTTCAGTTTTCACCAGCAAATTCACAGTCACAGTTAGTATTGGCCCTGGCAAATATGGTTGGTTGTGGAAAGAGCTAACATTAACAGTATTCGAACATCGCTAGATAAAAGCTGCCGGCTAATGTATAGAATATGGCAGCAGTGGCATCTTTCGTGACACGTCACTGTTTCTAACCGCAAGCTCCAATAGCGTCGTGCCGTCTTTCAATTAACAGGCTAGCCAGGTAATAACAGTATGAAATTATGGTTGTTCCAAGTGATGTTTAATATCCGTCACAGCTACTGGTTCATTCCCAGCGCAATGGCCATAGCGGCAATTGCACTGGCGGTTATTATGGTGGCTGCCGATATCTATTTTCTGCCTGATATCCCGAGCGGTTATGAGTGGTTGTTTAGTAGTCAGCCAGATGGCGCACGGGCTATTTTGTCGACTGTTGCAGGCTCAACCATTACCGTTGCCGGCGTAGTGTTTTCGATGACCATTATGTCGGTTTCACACGCCACTGCGAATTACGGGTCTAGATTACTATTGCGCTTTCTTGATGATCGCCGTAACCAGTTTTCGTTAGGCACTTTCACCGCGACGTTCATTTATTGTTTGTTGGTGCTGCGCACGGTTAGCAATGCTGACAGCGGCGCAGATGGAACGGACTTTGTTCCGCATCTGGCTATCTTCGTCGCGCTGGGGCTGTCACTAATGAGCGTGGCAGTACTAATTGCCTTTATTCATCATGTTCCCGACACGATTCATATTGGTGGAATCACCGCTGACCGTGGCAGGGCGTTATCTGAGCGGTTAGACACTACATTCCCAGCCGAACCGTCTGACAGCGTCGATATTGCGTTTGATGATGCCAGCAGCCATACAGTTGCCAGTGAGAATTCCGGGTACATGCAAGCGCTAGACATCGATGGATTGGTGAAATTTGCTCGTCAGCGTGATATTACATTGCAGGTATTGAAGATGCCGGGTCAGTTCATTACGCATAACGCGCCGGTTTTCAAGGTGGCGGGGTCGCTCGATGATTTTTCAGATTGCGCTAACGAGATGCGTCAGTATTTCAGCTTGGGCCGACAACGTACGCCGTCTCAAGATATTCTATTTCTGATTGAAGAGTTGGTTCAAATTGCCGCGCGTGCCCTATCGCCGGGTATCAATGACCCATTTACTGCTAATACCTGTATGGATTGGCTGGGAAATGGCGTTGCAACCGTGGCTAATCGGCCGCGCCGCGCCGGTGTAGTTCGCGACAGTGATGATGCCGCAAGGGTGTTTCTCACTGCGTTTGATTTCGATGATTTATGTGACGCTGTGTTTAGTTCACTGCGCAGTTACACCAGTCAGGACTATAATGCGTCGATGCACATGGCCAGTGTGTTTGAGCTTATTTTAAGCACTACCATTCCGGGCGCCAATCGCAATGCTGTGCAACGCCATGCTGAGCACTATCTCGAAGATTCACTTACTGCTTGTCGTAGCACGGTCGACGCTGCGAAATTAAAAAGTGCCTACACTGCACTGTTGGAAACTCATTAACCCATGCCCGATACCGCAATTTATCTGTTTTGAATATCACTCGTTTTTGTATTTTTTGCATTCTGACTTCTGGTCTGTTGCTGAGTAATTTGGCTTGGGCGCAGGAATCAAGTCGACCAGACATCGCTATCACTGGTCTAAGTGGTGAGTTGTTAGAAAACGTGAATCGCCACGTTCGTCTAATCGGCCGACTGCAGGACCCTAGTCCGCTGACGTCTGGTGAGCGTCGACGACTGTTGCGGCGTGTGGTTGGTGAGATTAAAGAGGCACTGCAACCTTATGGCTACTACCAAGTTACGGTGGTGGTAGACACCTCTCAAGCCCCTGATAAATTCACCTATAAGGTTAGCTTGAATGAACCTGTGAGAGTCGCCGATGTGGCTATTTTCCTTGACCAGGATGCCGAGCAAGAGCCGCGTTTCAAGCAATGGCGAAGCGATTACCCGTTAGCTAGCGGCGATATTCTTGAGCAAGCAAAGTATGAGGTCCAGAAAAAAATATTACTAGCCGCGGCATTACGGTTAGGTTATTTCGATGCGCAATTGACTCGCCACGAAATTGTTATTGATGCGAGTCGCAGCAAGGCCGATATTTTGTTGCGCTTCGAAAGCGGTCCGCGTTACAAAATTGGCGATGTTGTTATTACTTGGGAGGCCGACAACGACAGTGATAGTGACAAGATTAAACGCCGTGTTGAAGATGAGGTCCTGCAGCCGCTAATCACGATTAAGCCGAATGACTTATACGATGCGGATGCCATCAGCAAAACTCAGCGCGAGTTAGCCGCGACTAGCTATTTCGCCAGTGTCGATGTGCAAACCGGTGAGCCGTTGGCAGAGACCGGCACGGTGCCGGTTAATATTCTTGTCTCGCCTAGTAAGCGCAAGGTGTATCACGTTGAAGTTGGCGCTGGCACGGACACGGGTATTCGTGGTGGCATCGGTTATGAGAATCGTCGAATCAACAAATATGGTCACACACTTAATGCACGATTAGGCGGATCTCAGATTAAGCGCTCGGCGATCCTCAATTACCGTATTCCTTTGCCACGAGATAAGCTCGACAGTCTCAATTTCTTTACGTCTTTGGAAGAAGAAATTGGCGATACACGTCGGTTTCAGGCGAGTAAAATTGGTACTGAGCTGTCAATGGGTTGGCGCCAAGCTATTGTGAAATTTGGCTTGACCGCTAGTCGGGAGAAATTCACTCGAGTTCGCGTAGACCTTAAGGATATTGAGCAAACCACCGACTTATTAATGCCAAGTGTCGCGTGGGAGCGCACCGAGCGGGACGATTTATATTTTCCCACCAAAGGTTGGAGCGCCTCGGCGTTACTTAGGGTGGCCGATTCACGTGTTGCTTCGGACATCGATCTTGCCCAGTTTATTGTTGATGCCAAAGGCCTTTATCCGATAGGCAATGGCCGTGTTAAGGCTCGAGTAAAGCTCGCGGGCAGCGTCATTGATGAAGCCGTTCGTTTGCCAGAATCGCTTGGCTTTTTAACCGGTGGTGATGACACTGTTCGTGGCTACAGCTATGAGAGTATCGGTGTGGAGCGCAACGGGGGCACTAGTGTCGGGAAAAACTTGGTGGTCGGCAGTATTGAGTATCAACATCCAATAAAAAATGATTTCTCATGGGCTACTTTTATTGATGTAGGCGATGTATTTGATAGCAGCGCCAGCTACAAAAAAGGTGCTGGCGCCGGTTTGCGATGGCGGCTGCCGTTTGGCGCGCTGCGACTCGATGTGGCCTCAGCGCTGGATCGCGATGGCAATCCGTTACGCTTACATTTTAGCTTTGGTACCGACCTATGAAGGCTTGGATCAAACGCATTGGTGTTAGCTTGGTGGTGTTAGCACTGCTGGTTTCGCTGGCTCTATATTGGTTGTTAAATACTAATAGTGGCCTGCATTTCGTGGTTAACAACGTTCCACAAATAGTGCAGGTCGATGAGTTAGAGGGAACGTTGGGGCAATTCTCTGTAGAAAACCTAGCTATTGATTTTGCTACCGGTGAGGTGAAAATACGGCGTGCGGCATTACAGTGGGACATCTGGAGTCTGCTTGAGCGTCGACTGCAAATAGACTCGATGTTGGTGGAAAATGTTGAGCTTAGCTTGCAAGCAAGTGCTCCCAACCCACGTTATCAGCCATGGCAAGGGATTGTGTTGCCACTCGATATTTCGATAGCCAACGCGACAGTGCGTCAGTTTAAAGCAAGTAATCCGGGCCAACCGAAAGCGTTGTTTGCGTTCGATCGAGCACAACTTGATGCTAATTATCGGAATAAGCTGCTAACCATTGGTTCGTTAACCCTTGAGGGCTTTGCCGAGCAAAAGAACAGTCAACTCGCTTTGCAGGGGCGGGTTGATCTGTCTGCACAGTCTAACGGCATCGTCGACATACAGCACCAACTTGATTGGCCGTTAGGGGATCAGACTATTAGTACTAATGGCGCAATCGATGGTGTTTGGCGAGAGCTTACTATTACTCAAACGCTAAGCGCACCGTGGCAGGCTAAACTCGATGTTACAGTGACTGATGCCTTGGCGCAGCAATTAACTTGGGATGGTTCGTTGACCACGGAACGTTTGGATCAGCAAACTATTTTGGGCGAGGATGTGTCATTGGGCGCCGGTGCATTGCAGATCAGCGGACAGTTTCGACCTAACGATGGTCTCGCTGGGCTACGTGCCTCGCTTAATGGCGATTTGAGTGGCGGTAATCCACGAGTGTCTTATTGGCGTATTGAGGCCGACACACAGTACGCGGACGACTCCCTACAAGTAAATCGACTATCCGTGACTGAGTTGCCAAATGAGGTTAATGATACGCTGCCAGATAAGGCGCAATTGGTGTCATTATCGGCGGTCGGAACGGTCGAGCAACTACAACGCTTTTTAACGATTAGCACGGCAGATGCCGAAACAGCGAATGACAACGGCGGTCAAAGTGGCACTGTTGAGTTGCAAGGCAGCTGGACATCATTACGCTGGCCTCTCACGCAAGCGGACACGCAGTTTATGGCGGACGGTAGCTTCACCATCGCGGGCAGCAGTGAGTCATTTGCGGTAACGGCTAAGGCCGATGGGGTTGCTAAAAGTGCCGCCCGAGACAAAGCGCTGCAAGCGGAGCTCGCCGCAACCGTCGAAGCTGAATCCATTGTGCTTGAGAAGCTGCAAATTAATAGTGGTCAATCAACTTTAGTGGCCAACGGCAAGATTGCTTCCCAAATGCAACTTACTTGGAATTTGAAGTCGCCTAACTTAGGTGACTTAATACCCGCTGCCCGAGGCGAATTGTACAGCCAAGGAAGTTTGTCGGGCGCGCGCGATCGGCCTAACATTATTGCGCAAGTTCAATCAGCTGGCCTGCAAGCGCTTGGTTTGAGTGTTGACGCTTTGTCGGTCAGTGTTGACGCTAATTTAGCTGGTACCGAGCAATCTGTAGACGCAACACTGATGGGTAAAGCTGTTCGGTTTAATCAGGCATTGCTAGCGACTCAGCTTAATGCATCGATCAATGGTAATGAGCAGGCGCATCGCTTGCAGCTAGATGCTGATCTTGATCGTGGTGCTAGCTTAGCACTTGTCGCGACTGGCGCTCTGCAGGGCACTAGCTGGAGTGGCGTGTTATCGGAGCTTAGCTTGGTTGATCCAGTGTTAGATACCTGGGCACTGACACAGCCGGTCAAGCTTGAGTTTGGTCAACAGAAGGTGCAGATAGCGCAAGCTTGCCTCGCCAATCAGCAGCAGCGCCTGTGTGGTGAGTTGAATCAATCGTCACTTGGTGTGATGGCCAACGGTGAGGTTTCACAGCTCAACTTAAGCAATTTGAATCGTTTTATTGAGGTTTATGATCTATCAGCTAGCGGAGTTGCCAACGGGCAATTCGACTACCGCTGGTCGGATCCGGAAACGGTGGCGCAAATATCAGCGACATTAAAGTCTCGTGATGGCGTGATTAGTTGGCAGTCGATTAACGACGACATATTAGAAACTGAGGAATTAGTAATCCGCTCGTTTGAGCTAAACCTTGAACAAGCTGATCGGCTGGTAGTGGATGGCGTGCTCGACTTAGGTGAAGCAGATCAGGCGTGGTGGCAGATGGACGTAGACGCTCCGTTTGGTAGCGCAGAGTTCGAGCAAGCAGGGTTGCAAGGGCAAGCCAAATTGCGAATCAGTGATTTGTCGGTATTGCCTCCGTCGATTCTAAATGACATTAATTTGAATGGTCGCTTGGCGGCTCAGCTCGATTTAAGCGGTACGGTCCAGCAACCGGAGCTCAGCATGACGGCGGATGTCAGCGATTCAGTGGCCAAAATACCTGAGCTCGGTTTGACGCTCGAGTCGATTAACCTTGCGGCGCGCTCCAATGGTAGTCCTTTAGTCGAGTTGACTGGATCATTGCAGTCTGGCGCAGGCAGCATGAAGCTTGATGGGGCTCTCGATCTAACAGATTTAAAACAGGTGACGATAGACTTGTCAGTGGCTGGGGACGATCTGCAATTGGCCAATACCACCGATCTGATGGTGGTCGGTGACTTGGATTTTACGACGCGCATCACGCCTAAGTTAATTGATGTCAACGGGCGGATTAATATCGATCGAGCTGAGCTCGATTTTAAATTGCCGGATAGCGCGCTACTCGAGTCAAGCGATGTTGTATTAGAGGGTACGGCGGTGCAGCCCAATGCGATGAAACAGCGGTTAGATCTGTTGATTGAATTGGGCGAAAACACACACATTCAAGCGCAAGGTTTGGACGCCAAGCTGTTTGGACGATTACGCGTTACCCAAGTGCCAAATGGAATCATTCGTGGTGAAGGACAGATCCAATTACAGGATGGGCGCTACACCGCCTATGGCCAAGACCTAAAGCTCGATAAAGGACGTCTTATCTTTAATGGTGGCAGCATCGATGATCCGACGCTCGATCTGCGCGCACAAAAAACCGTCGACGCGACGACTGCTGGCGTTGCGGTGAGTGGGCGAGCCAGTGCGCCGCGCTTGAGTTTGTACTCGACCCCATCTATGCCAGATCAAGATATTTTGTCGGTGTTGGTGTTTGATAAACCTATCAGCGAGCTAGGTTCGCAAGATGGGCTGACCTTACTGCGTATTGCTAGTTCCTTGCGTGGTGATGGGCAAAGCACCATCGGTAAGACCACCGAGAAGATTCAAGAGACACTGGGCCTCACGGAGCTCGAGTTGCAACTCGCCGGTGAAGCGCCAAGCATTCAAGCAGGTAAACAACTCTCGTCAAAATTCTATGTTGGTTATGGTTACGGCCTGTTGGACGCTACACAATCGTTGATACTGAAATATAAGTTAAGCGAAGCTTGGTCGATCAAAGCGGATGTGGGAGCCGATAGTGGCGCTGACCTGCGCTATCAGGTCGAGCGTTAATGGGCTGGTTTGCATTCATGGTGTTACGTTTGAATGCAAACCATTGTTGGCTAAATACGTCGAGTGTGATGCTTAAGGGCAGGCCGTAGCGCTGTCCGACGGTGCAATAGTAATATCGGAAAACGACAGTTGTAGATCCCCTTTGGTAGCGAGCTCAATGGGTCTTGTGACTGTAGCCAGTTGCACTCCAGCTTCAGCAAAACAACGTAAATTGATGCTCAACTCATGCCATTCGTTTAGTGGCATGGCCGTTAATGGGTCAGCGATATCAATCGCCCCAGCGCAATCGTCGCCGCATTGCATGGTTAATGTTACGGGCTCACTCGGTGGTTGCTCGAGCTTCACTTGTATGCGTAATGCCGTTTGGCTTGAAAAACCTGTTTGTAAGTCGATTGGGGTATTACTCGCGATGACATATATTGACTGACCGCCGGCGCTGAACTGCAATTGTCGGGCATCTTCTTGTACGTCTCGATCACGGGTTCGCACTTGCAAGCCGTCAACATTCAATACGTTGCTGGTCATTTCGAGTAAGGTGTCTGGAGCGCCAGCTAGTGCGCTAAAAGGCGCTTGTACAGACTTTCGAAAAATGACTCGCTCAGAGTCAGTATTTGCCGCCGCGGTAGTACTATTTTCCGGTAAGTTAGGGCTTAGCACGTCTTTGTCGCCATAGCTTAGTCCAAAGCCGTACGGCAGCAGTGCTTGAGTGTCTCGGTCGCCACGATTCACATTGCTCTGGGTCGGTAATGCTGGCCATGAATACGATAACTTACCAGTAAAATCGTAGGCGATATCGCCGTCAATGGTGCGCAATAGAACGTCACTGATGCCCACGCCCTCACTGCCTGGTAACCATGCTGCGACGAACGCATCAGACGCATTCAATTCAGCATTAACCCACATCGGACGACCCGAAATAAACACTGATACAACGGGTATGTTTTGTGCTTTTAGGGTTCGTAGTAGCTTGAGGTCGGATTTGATTCCGGCTTGATAGTCGAGGGTCTTAATGTCGCCATTGCCTTCGGCATAAGGTTCTTCGCCAAACACGACTATGGCGACATCGGGTCGTTGCTGATAGTTGCCATCTACTGCCAATTCAACCGAACCGCCGGCCGCCGAGACCGCATTCTCGATTCCGTCATAGATAGACGTGCCGCCGGGGAAGTCGGCATTCTTATTGCCGGTGCCCTGCCAGGTGATGGTCCAACCTCCAGACTGCTTGCCAATATTATGAGCCGCATCACCGGCAACCAAGATCCGCTGTTGCGGCTTTAGTGGCAATAACTGCTGATTGTTCTTCAACAATACCAATGACTCGCGCACCGCTTGCCGAGCGATAGCTCGATGCTCAGGGGCACCGATAATTTCCAGTCGACCCGATAGCGCACGGTTGGCCGGACTCGGTTTACTAAAAACGCCAGCGCGGACTTTTACGCGCAAAATTCGGGTCACCGCGTCGTTAATGCGTGACATGGGTATTTCACCGCTTTGCGCCTGTTTGACGGTGTTGTGGAACAGTGGTTTCCAGGCATCGGATGGTGCCATGAAAACATCTAGGCCAGCGTTTATCGCTTTACTGCAATCGGCATTGGTGCATCCGTCTATTTGTCCATGACCTAACCAATCACCGACCACAAAGCCATCAAAGCCCATTTTATTTTTGAGAATGTCGGTGAGTAGATAGCGATGGCCATGCATCTTCTCGCCGTGCCAACTGTTGAATGAAGCCATTACAGATTGTGCGCCAGCCGATAAGCCGCCGACATAGCCTTGCGCATGGAGATCAAACAGGGCTTGTTCGTTATCAATGTTGTTACCTTGATCGATGCCGTTTTGAGTACCGCCGTCACCTAAGAAATGCTTAACAGTAGCGATGACATGGTCATCGTTTAGAAAGGTGTCATCGATTGACCCTTGCAAGCCTCTGACGATCGCGGTTGAGTAGGACCGCACGATTTCTGGGTCCTCAGAATAGCCCTCGTAAGTGCGCCCCCAGCGATCATCACGAACCACCGCAACGGTCGGTGCGAATACCCAATCAATGCCAGTTGCCATTACCTCACGGGCCGTGGCGGAAGCAATGCTTTCGATTAACGTAGGATTGTTGGCGGCACCGAGGCCAATGTTGTGAGGGAATAAGGTCGCGCCTATTACGTTGTTGTGGCCATGTACTGCGTCGGTGCCCCAGATAGTGGGTATGGTCGAGCCATCCAATGAGTCGTCAATCGAGGCTTGGTACATCGCTTCGGCCAAGTCGATCCAATCAGATGGTGTCGCGTGTTTATTATTATTCGGAAACGCGCCACCACCATTTAAGTACGAACCGAAGCCATAACGACGCATATCCTCCACCGATACGTCACGTATTTCAGGTTGAATCATTTGCGCGACTTTTTGCTCTAACGTCATGTCAGCCAAGATGCGAGCGACCTGCGTTTCGACTGCGGGGTCTTTAATGGCGCTGAGATCGAGGCTTGGCCATATTGACGGATCTCTAGCGCTGCTTGTTGGTGGTTGGGGCGTTTGTTCTGCTAGCTCTTGCTGATTGCAGCTCGATAGTAGCAACATGCACGTAAACACGGCGGTCAAAGGGCGTGTTCTATTTAGTCGGGAGGTTTTTGTGGTGGAATTAGTCATTCTTATTCTTATGGTTGCGCAATCCGATTGCTAATTATTATGTTGGTAGCACGTTGTTGCGTGAGTGCAGTGCTCAACGCGACTCGTTAATAGTGCGTTACCATTTATTTTGCTTCGACCAAATTATCGAATATTCCTTAATTTGTACGACATTCTACTAGTCGTGTCGCGTCTGCCTAGTTCGCGGCGGCTATGGCAGGCTCGCTTCGCAAGTGCTTACGGGTGTAACGCGAATTGCCCCGGAGTCGAGGGTTAGGTGCTTTGTGCATCTAGTTGCTTAGAGCGATATTGAGTCGGGGTCGCGCCTACTAGTTTTTTAAAGAACGTGTTGTACGTTGCTTTACTGTTAAAGCCGCATTCACCGGATATTTCGATCATGGTTTTATGCCGTTGTGCAGGATCTGAAAGTAAACGCTTTGCTTCTTCTATACGGTAGGAATTGACGAATTCGTAAAAATTAGTTTTGAAGTGATGCTTTATGGTTACCGATAAGGTGCGCGGATGCATGGAAAGTTGGTTAGCCAGTTGCTCCAAATTCAATAGGTGAATCAGGTGGGGCTTGTCAGTTTGCATATGCTGTTCGATGCGTTTGGTTAGTTCGTCATCGATTTTGAAGTTGGGCTCTTCTGCGTGGGCGGGCTCTTCGGTTAGGTGGTGGTCGAACAGAGTTGAACGCTGCAGGCTGTAAAACATTAATGTGGTTATTAATGCGAAGGTTAAATAGTTTCCAGCCAAGCCCATATTGTTGAATATTGGGTCACTTAAATTCGGCGCGAAAAAGGTGATAATCAGCACCACAACGACCCACACACGGACTATGGTGAATGCAATCACCAAGTAGCTAAGCCAGCCAAAGTCAATTTTTTCGATATTGGAAAATCGGTCTCGTATCTGTTGGCGTGCTTGGCGAATATCGATGATGCATAACACACCAAAAAATACGCGCAATATCTCTCGAACGCCATTGATTTTGCCTAACAGGGATGGAGTTTTTTGGTCTTGTTGTTGCTCGAGGAGCAATAATTTGGTTGCAATATCTTGGAAGTAGAATGAAATAAGAATATAGATAGTAAAGCCGATAGCTGGCAGTAGAAACAGCAAATCAATTCGAGTCATGCGAAACTCTTTATACAGAATTGATCGGGTGTACCATAGCAAAAGAGGTCCTTCGAGCCAATAGCCGAGCTCAAATGCATGAAACAAGCTGGGCGAAGTGGCTAACGCAATCTCGCGAAATGCTTCACCGTAATTCACTAGGATGTGCATTGGAATAACAACTTGCGCTAGAAAGAATCCGACTAAGAAGTAATCGCTCAAGTGGCGTTCGTGTTTTACGACCAGAATCAGCAGTACGAACAACATACTTTGAAAAGCAGTTGCTAGCAGCAAGGTGTCGTGAATGTTGAAAACCGGGTCGGACATAGAAATTGTTATTTTTATAGTTTTTCTAATCGTAGTATAGAGCCAGATTCACCAAAGTGTGTGTACAACTAGAGTCAGTTAGTCAATTTAGCCGTACAAATTATGGAAAATGCAGTAACTTAGTCGAGGCGTGACGTAAAAGTTTCTAAATTAGACTGTGTACAGGTGTCGACATCAAGTGACAACGGTAACGGCTTACGGTGGATCAGATTGCTGCTAAATGTAGGGTCACGTTACTCGCTTGTTAGTCCGAATTCCTGTGTGAGATTTATCTGTGTTCAACGGTGTTCGCAGTACTTTGTGAACCTCCAGTGAACCTAAAATAACTAGAAAATTGTCACTATAAAGAGAGGATAATCATGACTTCATTCGTATCCATTGGGGATAAGACGAAGCTAGCGTCGGCCGTGTCGTCTGCGCTTTCGCCCCGTCGCACTGCCATGCTGAGCGCATTAGTCGCCGGTGTGCTTGCTGCCCCACAGGCCAGTTACGCTCAAGCAGACGCATCAGCGCAGCTTGAAGAGGTAGTCGTTACCGGCTATCGCAACAGTCTCGCACGTGCCGCTGACGTAAAACGTAATGCCAGCGGTGTTGTTGACGCCATATCTGCTCAAGACATCGGGGTTTTTCCAGACACTAACCTAGCTGAGTCACTGCAACGTATAACCGGTGTATCCATTGACCGTTCACGCGGTGAAGGCAGCAAAGTAACGGTGCGTGGCTTTGGGCCAGCATTTAACCTAGTTACGCTGAATGGTCGTCAAATGCCGACACATGACGGCGATAACCGTTCATTCGATTTCGCTGACATTGCCTCGGAAGGCATCGCTGGCGTACAAGTCTATAAAACTGGTGACGCGTCGGTTGCGACTGGTGGTATCGGCGCCACGATCAATATTCAGACCACTCGTCCACTCGACGCGCCTGGGCTCAAGTCGGTTATGACGCTGAAGGCAGTGCATGACACCTCGACTACTTCAGGCGATGACTTAACGCCGGAATTATCTGGGATCTACAGCAATACTTTTGCCGACGATACTATTGGTGTTGCTATTAGTGGTAGTTACCAAAAACGAGATAACGGCGTTAATACCGCGACGGTTGGCGACTACAACAACTTTGCTGGCACGGTTGACCAAGATTGGGGCGCGGGCACAGCTCAATGGGGCGGTTTGCCGCGTGATGATAATCAAATTAACCGACCTGCTGACTCTGATATTTACGCTGTTCCGCAGAGTATTGGCTATGAGTTGGCCGAATTTAGTCGAGAGCGTTTAAACGGTCAACTTACCGTTCAATGGCGCCCTACTGACAATGTGACAACCACGGTTGATTACACCTACTCTGAAGTCGACTACGAGCGCACTTTTAGCAACTACTCAGGATGGTTTAACTTTGGTGGTGTGCAGTCTGAATATTCTGACGGGCCGATTGCTTCGCCGCTGGTCTACACTGAGTTTGGTGTTGCGCCTGACTTTGCGATGGCAGCTGGCCGTGACGGCGTTAAGACAGAAAATAATTCACTTGGTTTTAATGTCGACTGGCAAGTGACTGACCGTTTGACAGTAGAGTTTGATGCGCACAGCTCAGAAGCGCAGAGCGGTGCGAGTGGTAATAATGGAACCGCTTCGCAACTTGCAATAGCCAGCTTCACCAGAGATCGTACTTCAGGAATTTTTGGTGGTGACCTACCTATATTAAACCTAGGTTTAAGCGGTCCGCTGGATCCTAACGATTTGATTGTGACAGGCAGTGTGTTTGACAACAAAGCGACCAAAATGGAAATCCAACAAGTCGCGGCCAATGCCACATTTGATCTAAACGATACATCGGCTATTAATTTCGGCGTACAACTGTCGGAAGTTGATAACCGTTCGCAATTCTCGAATGTGCAGCGTGATACTTGGGGCGGTACTACTCAGCCTGGTGACATTGCCGACCTCGTGACACCGGCCTCGGCGGCTGGTGCGTTTGACCAAATATCCAACGGCGATGATCCTCGTCGCCAAAGTGACTTCTTTGTCTTTGACATTGATGAGCTAGCTGCGCGGACTGAAGCATTGGGGGCCACGCAATCGACCGGTGGTGACTGTGGCACAGGTTTATGCCCGAGTTCAACATTTACGACTGACCGTATCACCAACGAAGAGTCGACCGCATTGTATGTGCAAATTGACTTGGATCGTGAGTTAGGCGCCATCCCCGTCAATATTAAGGCCGGCATACGCTATGAAGAAACCGATGTTGAATCATTGGCGCTGGTGCCAACTTACACATCAGTAGTACAGCAAAGCGACAATGAGTTCAGCGCAATTCAAGCGGTAGATGCCAGCGGTGCTGCGATTCAAGATTTTACTCGTTTGACCGGTAGCTATGATTATCTGTTGCCGAATCTAGATATTAAGTTCGACTTAACTGACAACGTAGTAGCGCGAATTTCCTATAGTGAATCAATTACTCGACCAGGATATCGCGATATTCAGGGCGGACTCACAATTGAGCAATTAATTCGAGTGAGTGGCGGTAACGGAAATCGTGGCAATCCAAATTTGTTGCCATTCGAGTCGCAGAACATTGATTTATCGCTAGAGTATTATTTTGGTGATGCTGATTACGCGTCGGTGGGTTACTACAGTAAAGATGTTGAAAACTTTATTGGCACGTCGATCGTGCAAGACGAAGTTTTATTCGCTAATTTGATTCATCCAGCAACAGGTGCGCCAGTCACGTTTGATGTGACAGTTCCGGTTAACCAAGAAGACGCATCGATCGATGGTTGGGAGTTCGCGGTTCAAAAAGCGTTTGGTGATTCTGGTTTTGGTGTGATCGCCAATGCGACTGTGGTCGACAGTGATGTTGCTTACGATAACTTGAGTTTGGAGTCACAGTTCGTATTAACTGGGCTAAGTGACTCGGCCAATCTTGTTGGCTTTTATGAGAATGATAAATTTCAAGTAAGGCTGGCTTACAACTGGCGCGATGATTTCTACAATGGTATTGCTGGCGCAGCAGCTGGTACGCCTGGTCCGGTTAACTTTGAATCATTCGGACAATGGGATCTTAGTGCACGATATCATGTGAGCGACAATCTGACGGTATTCGTCGAAGGTTTGAACATTACCGAAGAAACGGTAAGAACCTACGGTCGTAGTGAGTTGCAGGTTATTCAGGCCTATCAAACCGGTGCACGTTATAACTTTGGAGTGCGCTACGCCTTTTAGATTTGGCTTCCCCCAGGGCTGCGTAGTAATTCAATTTAATCGCAGCGTAGCCCGAAACTAGTAGATCGAAAGATTTGCTGTGAGGATGGCGCTAAGGTAGGTTTCGATGCCTTAGCGCTGTCCTTTTTTTGTTCTCTTTGTCTTTTAAATAACCTATTGTGGGGCTATGCAACGATCCGTGAGAAATATCGTCATTGTTGGCGGCGGCACAGCTGGATGGCTGACTGCCGGCATTCTTGCCAGCCATTATTCTGACGATCCCGACACTGGCTTAACGATAAGCTTGGTGGAATCACCTGATGTCGCGACAATCGGCGTTGGCGAAGGTACTTGGCCATCGATGCGGACGACTTTGCAGAAAATAGGCATTAGCGAAACTGAATTCATGCGTGCATGCGATGTGAGTCTGAAGCAAGGTTCGCGGTTCAATAGCTGGGTAACTGGCGCGAACGATTATTACTATCATCCGTTTTCTATGCCGCAGGGCTACAGCGAATTTAATTTGGTTCCCTTTTGGCAAACGGTGCGTGAGCAAGTCAGTTTTACTGATGCTGTTTCACCACAAGGTCAATTGGCTGATCGTGGCTTGGCGCCAAAGCAGATAAGCACGCCAGAGTACGCCTTCCAAGTGAACTATGGCTATCATTTGGATGCCGGAAAATTTGCCGAGTTTTTGCGCAGACATTGCACTGAAAAGCTTGGTGTTAAACACATTTCCGATCATGTGCAAACCGTACACACTCATCCAAACGGTGATATTAACGGTGTCCACACTAGTCAGCACGGCTTAGTGACTGGTGATTTATTCGTTGATTGCACTGGTTTTAACGGGTTGTTGATCGATAAACACTACGAAATTCCCTTTAACAGTGTCGCCGATACCTTATTCAACGATCGCGCATTAGCCGTGCATGTGCCTTATCAGCGCGACAATGAGCCGATCGCATCAGCGACGCTATCGACAGCACAGAGTGCTGGCTGGATATGGGACATTGGGCTGCCGTCACGGCGCGGTGTAGGGCATGTGTATTCAAGTGAGTTTACCAGTGACGAAGCGGCTGAAGTTGAGTTGCGACAGTATCTAGAAGCGCTGGTGGGGCGGCGTCAAGCGCATGAGTTGACGGTTCGAAAGATCCAATTCAAGCCCGGTCATCGCGCATCTTTCTGGCACCGAAACTGCGTGGCTATTGGGCTTTCTGCTGGCTTTGTCGAGCCGCTTGAAGCATCGGCTTTAGTGTTGGTGGAATACGCTGCCAATATGCTTGCCGAGCAGCTACCCGCGAACCGCGACGTTATGGATATCACCGCTAAGCGTTTTAATCATAAATTCGCTTATCGATGGCAACAAATCATCGAATTTTTAAAGCTACACTATGTGCTAAATCAACGTGATGACGCAGCTTACTGGCAAGCGCATCGTCACCAAGACTCAGTTCCCGACAGCTTGCGAGAGAAGTTAAAGGTATGGCGTCATCAAGCTCCGTGGCATCTCGATACGCCGCATATTGATGAGTTGTTTCCGTCCGCAAGTTATCAATATGTGTTGTACGGCATGGGGTTTGTTACCTATCCGCAGTCGTTGGAGGCGCGTAATGCTAGCCAACAATTAGCGCAAGCCAACCAGCTGTTGCATGACAATGCTAAGCGTACCGCGTCGTTGCTGAACGCTATGCCAAATAACCGTGAGCTCATCAACAAGGTTGCCGAGTTCGGTTTTCAAAAAATATAAAAGTATTAACTGGAAGAAACTATGACTAATTATGTGCTTCTTAATCAAGCTGAACACGCGAAGCTCAGAGTGATTACCGACCGATCCGCTGAGTATGGTGATGCGGTAAATTTCGTAATGACGTTTCCATTTGAATTTCGCAATATCCAGGCATGTTACCCAATCTTCTTTCAGAAAGATCCAAATACGGGCATGGTGTATCCGGTTGCTTTACTCGGATTTGAGCAGCGCGAAAACTTATTTTTGACGGAATCCGGCTGGAACGCCAGCTATCTTCCATTAATGATTAAACGGCAGCCTTTCCTAATTGGATTTCAGGCTGACGCAAGTGATCCGGCTAAGCGCAATGCCATGGTATCAATAGATATCGATAACCCCAGAGTAAACGAAGAAAATGGTGAGGTACTGTTTTTGGAGCATGGCGGTACCAGCGAGTTCTTGCAAGAAGCAACCCAGTCGCTAGAGCTTATTCATCAGGCACATCAGCATAGCGAGAAGTTTGTTAACAAGCTTATTGAGTTGGAGCTACTCGAGGCATTTACTCTCGATATCAAGTTGAATAACGGCGTTGAAAACCAGCTGATGGGCTATTACACAATCAACGAAGAGAAACTGCAGGCACTCACTGGTGATATTCTTGGTGAATTGAGTCAAGCAGGATTCTTGCAGCCCATATTTATGATATTGGCATCTCACGCGCGCATCGCCACCTTGGTCGATCTAAAAAATAAGTCAATAGTCGCCTAGCTGAGGCACACTATCATGACATCGCACAAGGCCATTCAGGAGATCGTATTTGAATCTGACTCGGCGTTACCGGAATGGTTATCAGGAGTCTCGCAACCAATTGTTTTACGAGGGCTTGTAAGACATTGGCCGATTGTTCAAGCCGGTCTCAGCTCGTCGCGTGCGGCAGCCGATTATCTACTTGGTTTTGATCAAAACCTACCATTAACCGTGTATCAAGCGGCGGCCGAGGCCGACGGGCGTATTTTCTATAATGACGATATGACCGGTTTTAATTTTGATCGGACTCGCCAGACCTTAAGCAAAGTGTTGGAGGCTTTGTTTGCGCTCGATGCTAGTCAGCCGATGCCAAGCTATTATGTGGGCTCTACCTTAATCGACCGCTGGTTGCCGGGGTTTCGGCAACACAATGACTTGTCGATGGGTAAGACTGAGCATCTAATGAGTCTCTGGTTGGGCAACCGCAGTCGCATCGCAGCGCATTACGATTTTCCCTGTAACATTGCGTGTTCCGTGGTTGGGCGTCGGCGCTTTACGCTGTTTGCTCCTGATCAGGCAGATAATTTATACATCGGTCCGCTGGACTTAACGCCATCAGGCCAACCGATTAGTTTGGTCGATGCTGCACAGCCCGATTTCGGTCGGTTTCCCAAATACCGCGCGGCATTGGAGTCATCGATTAGCGTTGAATTAGAACCTGGTGACGCATTGTATATTCCGAGTATGTGGTGGCATCAAGTTGAATCATTAGCGTCGTTTAATGTGTTGATCAATTATTGGTGGCGAACCACGCCGGCGTATATGGGCTCACCGCTAAACGCGTTGCAACTCGCGGTTTTAAGCTTGCGCGACTTACCTCCTGAGCAGCGCACTATCTGGCGAGATATTTTTGATCGGTACGTGTTCGAGCAAGGTGATGAAGATTGGCAGCACATACCTGAGCACGCGCGTGGAGTGTTGAAAGAGATCGACGAAGCAACAGCCAACAACATTCGAGCCCAACTACGCCGATTGTTGTAGTTGGTGATGTCGGTAAAACATAACGAGGTACACGGTGGAACACAAAAAAATTAATAAAGTCATTGTGGCCGGAGGCGGCACTGCCGGTTGGATGGCGGCGGCGTCGCTGGCCAAACTGTTGGGTAAGACTCTAGACATTTCGTTGATTGAGTCCGACGACATTCCCACGGTTGGGGTTGGCGAAGCCACCATACCCACTATGCTGACCTTGCATGAGTTGCTTGGGATAAACGAGCGTGAATTTGTGGCGGAGGTTAATGGTACCTTCAAGCTTGGCATCTCGTTTGAGAATTGGCGAGATGTGGATCAAGACTATATCCACTCGTTCGGCTTTACTGGCAAGGATTGCTGGGCGGCGGGATTTCAGCATTTTTGGTTGAAGGGACAGCAATTGGGGATCGCGAAAGACTTTGGTGAGTACTGTGGCGAGCTGATTGCTGCGCGCCAGAATAAATTTGCTGTGACTCCTAAGAATGGCTTGAATTATGCCTATCATATTGATGCTGGGCGCTACGCGGCTTATCTGCGGAAGCTCGCCGAACAACACGGTGCAAAACGTATTGAGGGGAAGATTGTCGAGGTTGGTCTGAATAGCGATAGCGGTGATATTGAATCACTCACGCTTGCCTCTGGCCAGGTAGTCGAAGGCGATCTATTTATTGATTGCAGTGGCTTTAGAGGTCTGTTGATAGAGCAAGCGTTGCACACAGGCTATGATGATTGGTCGCACTGGTTGCCGTGCGACAGTGCCATAGCGGTACAAACCGAATCACTTGCAGCACCGATTCCCTACACCCGTTCAATCGCGCGTGGAGCGGGCTGGCAGTGGCGTATTCCGTTGCAATCGAGAGTGGGTAATGGCTTGGTATTCTGTAGTCGTTATCTGTCGGACGATGATGCTAAGCAGCTTTTGCTCGACAACCTTGAAGGTGCGCCGATCAATGAGCCGCGTGTGATCAAGTTTAGAACCGGTACACGTCGTAAACATTGGAATAAAAATTGTATTGCACTCGGGCTTTCCAGCGGTTTTATTGAACCCTTGGAGTCCACCAGTATTCATTTAATTCAGCGTGGTATTACTCGGCTGATGCAAATGTTTCCCTACGATGGAATTCGAAAGCCTGATGTCGCCGAGTTTAATGCGCAAATGGATGCTGAAATCGTGAACATACGCGACTTCATCATTCTTCATTACCATGTAACTAATCGTGACGACACGCCGTTCTGGCGGTTTTGTCGCGCTATGGATATTCCTGATACATTGCGCCACCGTATTGAGCTGTTCAAGCAAACGGGGCGCGTGTTTAAAGGGCCAAACGAACTATTTGGGGAGAACTCTTGGACCCAAGTAATGTTGGGTCAGGGTTTGTTACCAGAGCAGTATCATCCGATCGTGAACATGATGAGCGACGACGAGTTGAGCGCGTTCCTACGCGGCATTGATCAGACCGTTACCAATCAGGTTCGTCAGTTACCGAGTCATCAACAGTTTATCGATCACTACTGTAAGTCGAGCGCAGGCTAAGGCTCTGCGCTTTAGTTTTACCGATAGTTTGGGGCGGTTCTAACGTGGTGGGTCGACGCGAGCTGCGGTCGAGGTGTTAACTCGGAACCAACCGGCAATCGAATAGCGGTCTGTCTGAGTGACCGTTACCTCATGCGGAAACTCCTCGCTAAGGAACAATGCAATGGTGCCGTACGTTGGGGCTACCTTTATGCCTTGTTGGTCATTGTCATCATTATAGATAACCAGTTCTCCGCCGGCGTCTGGAAGCCAGTCTTGATTTAGATAGACCGCGACCGACAGCACTCTATTATCGTCGCCTTTGAATGCATCTACATGGCGTTTGTAAAAATCACCTTTTGCGTAGTGTGCGAAATGACTCTCAAATGAGAACAGTCCGAGAAACAATCGGCGATTTAAAAATATACGCATCGCTTGCATCCAGTCTAACCAATTGCGACCAGCATCGGACTCGCCGGTGATCCAGCAGATCTCATCTCTGCGAACTGAGTCATCACGCGTAAATGCTTGGTCTCGACCAATGCCTGCTTGCTCGAATTTTGCCGAATCCATGTGCTTCAAGTGTAGCAATAGGCTCGCTGTTAGATCGTTCGGTAGCGCGCCATAATTGATGCTGTAACCATTGATTTGGAGATCTGTGGCGATTTGCGCAAATAGGGCTTCGTCATTCGCGGCCGACTGGCTGGTATTGCTCAATACGTCAAACATAAGACCTCAAAAGTCTGTGAGTTAACACAGATTGAAAACAAAAAAACAATACGCTGGACCGACAGATTGGTTTGCCGAAACCGAGGAGCGATCCACGTACTACACTTTTGCTAGTCTAATTTTCTATAGAGCAGGTATTCTGGCTGGTGCCGAGCGGTTAAGTCCTTGCTTATTTTCTATCTCGCTAGTCGACACGATTATAGAGCTAATTTGCCAGTTGGATAGTGTGTTTTAGCAAGTTTATGTCGCCAGCTTTACCATGTCCAGGCACTACCAGTTTAGCGTCTTGGTAGCGAGTTTTGACTCGATTGACGCTATTCGCCCATTGGTCTAACGCGGCCTCTCCCGTGTAGCCTAGGGTGTTAGCTTCAAGGCTGCGAATAAGGCATCCTCCGAATAATATTTTTGACTTTGGTAACCACACCACTACGTTGTCAGCAGTGTGCCCACCGCCTGGGTAATACGTTTCTAGCAGGCCATCGAGTACCGTTGCAGCGGGCACGTCGAGGGTATTATTGGCAGTTTCCTCACCTCGTTGCTCAAGGAAATGATTTGTTTGAGCTGATGCGTAGGTTGCTATATTGCGTTGATTTAGCCATTTGATACCGGCGGTGCGATCAGCGTGAGAATGTGTCGATATGCTGCCGGCCAAGTCAACGCCTTGTTGCGAGATCCAGTCGACAAGCTGTTGCGTGTCTGCCTCTGACCAAGGAGTGTCCACAATATACGCCATTTGTTCATGAACAACGACTAAGCCATTGGCGCTGACCAACCCAAATCCATCAACTTGTCGGTACGACTTATGAAGATACACGTTCTCTTCAAGTGCACTAATCTCGAATTCAGGAACGTCGTCGCCAGCGAGCGCATTGCTTGTGATAACTAAGCTTGCTGCAAGCAAATTGACGACAACGATGGTTATTAGCAGGGTTGGCAATCTCATTTTGGCGATCCGCTGTTTATCTATTTACTCTGAGTGCTGGTAGGTTAACGTAGGCCGTTAATTAAGTCGAGATTTGAGAAACGCGAAGACTTGTTGACGTTGTTCAGGTGAGAGTCGAGTGATTACATCCATGACATCGTTGGGCAGATGTTCGGCTGGGTCACCGGTCGTATGAAATACGAAATAGTCAAACAAATGGCGCCAGGCATGGCGCTGGTCAGTGTCGAGCTGGGCAATTGATAACATGCTGTGCATCAAGCTGTTGTTGGGCGATACCCCATGCTCAGCGATTCCTCCCCACCAATAGTTGATTAGCACATTAAATGGATCCAAGGATTCAACGGCATGCCACCAAGGTGTTGGAATGTAGATAACGTCACCAGGTTCAAGGGTTGCATGCACGGCGGCTTTCAGTGCTTTTTCAAACAGCGGGAACCGGCTCATATCGGGGTTGCGTAGATCAACTAAGCTAGTAGGCACGCCGCCCGGTGAGTCTAACATTGGACCGACGTATAGGTTGGCAACTTGTTCAGGTGGAAACAAAGTGAATTTGCGACGTCCGCTGACGACTGCCGCCAAATTGAAATTAACATCGTAGTGTGGCGCTACCATGGCGCGATTGCCGAGCCACATAGTGGGTTCAACGGAAGCATCGAGTAGTGGCAAGGCATGACGTTCGACGAAACCTGACAAGGTGGTTTTAACCGGAGCCGCTTGCACCGCAACAGCATGTGGGTTTGCCACCTGTGTTAACGCCAGCAGTTGATCGACGCTGTTAGATAAATTTGCTTGGCGTCGTTCGAAATTGACGCCATTAAATTTTTTGTCGTAGGAAAACCCACCGTTAATATCCGGCGCGCCAACAATGGTATACACCGCTTGCCCGCTGTCTAGGGATTTCAGATAGTTCGCCACGGCCGGCGCGCCGCTATGGCTGGCTTGTACTATTGGCCAATCACCAACCAAACCGCGAAACAGCGCGGGCTTATTGAGCGGTATTATCTCGCTGTGAAATTGCGAGTGTGTCACATTGTGCCATTCTGGCACTGTGCAAATAGGTTGCTTCATTAGGTTGTATCGTCTCGGTTGACTAGCCAAGTATCGATCTGGCATCCCGTAGATTTGATTACATGCTATTAGAATACTTCTTAGAGATCATTCGGGCTTATTTAGAGTGGCAGTCAAACTATAAAAGTTTTCTGTCAGTGGTTTACTGATGCATGTGGTAGAGTGTGAGTCAGGTGCCGCCGTGATCATAGCATGCTGTCAGTACAATGATTGTCTCGTAGCGCCAGTGTAAGTTATAACTTAGTGGGTATATTTAGACCTTAAGCTATGCTACTAGTAAATGGTTTAAATTATTAAGCCGACTGTTTAGTACACACACTTATCGGTACATGGTCCTGTCGTGCTTTAAACTCAGACCCTTTGTTTTAGTTGGGCCTGAGTTTAATTTGTGAACGTCAAATTTAGGTTGCGTGAACCCTATCTAGCGCTTACGGAGCCGCAACGCACGAATTGTTTAGCTCCGCTGTATCGGATGTTGTTGCCAGACACGTCGCTGTTCCTGGATCTGATACGGTACCCCTTATTATCGAGTGATAGGCTTTAAAAGTGCCGCTGCCTGTATTGTTGACATCATATAGGTCACTATTGACCACCTCAACACTATTAAAAGCACCGCTCTTGACCACTACATCTCCTACGAGACTAGTGTTCCTAACATAATAACTAACGGTCAATTGTGGGTTTGCAGATAAGTCATCTGCGAAGATCGCATAAGCATTATTGTCTCCATACACTGTCACTGTGGAGTTATAGAGTCCAACAGCGGTTCCTCCAGCCGTACCAAAAATGCCGATGTTATTAACGCTATTAGGTCTGCCTCCAATTGTAATTGAACTATCGGTAACGGAAACGCTTCCGCCTGCTGAGTAAATGCCAGTATTGTTTATACCCATCGTGACCGATAGCGCAACGTTTTTTAATATAACCCCGCCGCCAGTTAGATCAGAGTTACAAATGCCTACCACCGACTCATTTCCCACAGCGCGATGTACTAGTGAAAGGTCAGATATGCGATATGTATAGAATTCGTTAATAGTCACCATTGCTCTTCCACCACAACTAGGGCCAGCACTGGAGGCTCGTTGTCCGAATAGAGTTGTAACACCTTGGCCACTGCCAACTAAGGATACATAAGATTTGGGAATCAATGTTCTTTGTAAAGAATACTCGCCGGGAGCAATGAACACTATATAGGGGTTTGACTTTGATGCATCATCAATAGAGTCGATTGCGGCTTGGACTTGAGTAAAGTCACCGCCCTTCGGAGCGACAGTAATCACATTGTGAACCGAGTCTATGTCTGTGCCTAACGGTATGACGACTACCTTGTTGTGTGCGTCAACCAGAAGTGTTGTTAGAAGAAAAGCAGCGGTTATTAAAAATAATAACGAGCGTTTTAGTATGTCCATATCTGAGTTTATAAAATAACCTATGAGAGTGAAAACTTTAACATACAAAAGTAAGCTTTTAAATGTACTAGAGCCTACATTCACTTTCTATTGTGATGAGCGTCAAGATGCCACAAATTTATTGGTTTGATGGTTTTAGAAGGTTCTTCAGCTTCGCTGAGGGTGACTAGCAGAAGCTTGAATCAATGTGTAACGAACGAGTAGAGGTGGTTAACGTCAATTGCATTGAGACTAATTTTGTTGAGCTCTTGATGATGGATGTTATTTATTCAACGGCTATATGCATACTGCCTTATCCAGAACCGATTTAAGAGTGTATTAATTGATGAATGCAACGTAACTTGGTCGAGCCCTAGTTAGGTCGAACTTATAGTTCATGCTCGGCGAAGACAGAAGCGATACCTATTCGTTTTTTACTGCGGAGCTTGATGATTCAATTTACATTTCACCGACCAAGGTGGCGGGTTTTGGAATGCTGTCGGCTGGGCCGTAAAAGCAAATTCTATGAAATTTTGCTTGAGTATTACGCTATTCACAATTACATATTCAACAGGAGTCAATGATGACGCAGCGTTTTGCTATTTTCAATTTAGTCACTTTTATAAGTGTGTTCCTAATTTTTGGTTATCAAATCCCAACATGGGCGGCGGCGAGTAACTATCCGGTGGCCTGGGCGCTGAACGTTGGGGGCGAGGCGTACACTGGCGAAGACGGTATTGAATATCGGGCGGATGACACCGATGCGAGCAAGGTTGGAAACATTTCGATTGTGCAAGGAGCGCAAGATCAGACGGTGTTGCGCTCTTATCGTCGTGGGATGTTCACTTTGAATCAGCCGCTAGAAAATGGCTTGTATACCGTGACTCTATTATTTGCCGAACCGGAGGATTTGGCGATTGGTGACCGTCGCTTTGATGTAAAGATTCAAGATGTGTTGGCCTTACAGAATTTTGACATTGTTCAAGCTCGTGGTGGTAACTCTCGAGCGGCGGTTATTCGGTCGGTGCCGAATGTGGCGGTGAAGCACGGTGTATTAGCCGTGACACTTGAATCGATTCAAGGCGAACCGGTGCTGAATGGGATCGTGGTGCGGCCCGCGTACGTCGCTGCTGACGATTGGACCTTGGTATGGGGCGATGAATTTGATTACCTTGGTGCGCCGGATCCGCAAAAATGGTCGTATGACCTGTGGCCAGCAGGCAAGGTGAACCAAGAACTGCAGGCTTATACTGATCAGACTAAAAATGTACGAGTTGAGAATGGTCGCTTAATAATTCAAGCCCACAAGGAAGCGGTTGATCAACCGTCGGCGAATCAGCCACAGTACACTTCTGGCCGTATCCATTCGGCTAACAAAGGAGATATCTTATATGGTCGTGTTGAGGTAAAAGCTAAATTGCCGGCTGGACAAGGGACCTGGCCGGCGATTTGGATGCTCCCAACGGATGCCTTTCGGTACGCAACAAGTTGTGGCCCCAAGGCTGAATGGCAAGGTAGCGATCGATGTGATGCGTGGCCGAATTCGGGCGAGATCGATATTATGGAACATGTGGGCTACGACATGAATCGAGTACACGGAACGGTGCATACCAAAGCGTATTATTGGGTTAACGGCGAGCAACGCCAGGCTACGGTTGAAGCGGAGTCGGTAGCTCAACGTTTTCATCTTTATGCACTTGAATGGTCGCCTCAGCGCCTGGATATTTTTTATGATGAGCAACTTTACTTCACGTATTTAAATCAAGATGAAGGCTGGCAGGCTTGGCCGTTTGATCATCCGTTCCACGTGATCTTAAACTTGGCCGTTGGCGGTAATTGGGGCGCAGCCGGTGGGCCGGTCGATAATTCGGTTATGCCCGCCACGTTGGAAGTGGATTATGTGCGGTTTTATAAACCCAAAGCTCAAGAGAAACTCAACGTTAGCGAGGCGCTAAAAGCCCCGGCGAATGTTAAGTAATACTAGCGTGGGGTTTGAAGATGGCTGACACAGAAGAAACAAAACCTTGTGGGTTTCTCCACAAGGCTTTGTTGAGTTATTAATGACTATAAAGACTCAAGGAATCGTAACATTGCGTTCTTATCGCTTTGAGAGAGGCCTTGGTAGTTTAGTTTGGCGTTCCTAGCCTCGCCATCGTGCCATAGAATGGCCTCTTCAATCGAGCGAGCTCGGCCGTCATGCAAATACGCATGATGCGGTGTACAGACTTCCCCGCCTTCTAAGCCAGTTACATTGCTCACGCCGCCAGTGACGCATGCGGCCAGACCTAAACCCCACAACGGAGTAGTTCGCCATTCACGCCCACTGGCATCGCCCTCGCCTAAGTTGTCAGCCAGACCATCCCCCATGTCGTGTAATAACAGGTCGGAATACGGGTGGATAACTTGGTCGCGGGCTTCCGCTAACGGATGAAACTCGCTAGTTTGCAGGCTTGGCGTATGACAGCCAGCGCAGCCGGATTGGGTAAATAGTGATTTGCCGTTAACGATAGTTTGGTCTTCGTTGCCGCTTTCCCAACCACGTTGTGGACGTACGCCTAAGCCGGTTAAGTAAGTTACCATTTTGTCGACGTGTTGCTCCGCTAATATAGGACTATTGTTGTTACAGCCGCTTTGCGCTGCGCCACAGTCCAAGTTCGGAAGCAGTTGCGTACGGACTCCCATATCAGTATTTAATGCAGCCGAGACTTGGTGATGCAAACTAGTGGTGGCGGCTTTCCAGCCAAACCGTCCGAGTCGAGTGAGTTGAGGGTTTGCCGGGTCGATAATCCGGTTGGCGCGCCCGGAAATTCCATCACCATCAATGTCGTTAGGATCTTCTTGTGCCAAAATAGTCGTTTCTGGAATCGCTTCTAATAAGCCTAGGCCAACTAATCGCGGTGCGATTCGGGCAGAAAATCGCTGCGGTGCGCCATTACTAAATTGGTAGGTCGGTGCGCGCAAGCCGTCGGCCAACTCACTCCAAAAGGCAATCGATACATCGCCCTCACCGCCACCATTGACTTGCTTGGGTTGCAGCACGCGACCAAACTCTGGGTGTGGCTGGCCATCGGCGCCAGCTACCTTAAAAACCCAGCGGTCTAATAGCTCGTTATTATTGGCTACTGGTGCGCTACCATTGCGTTCGTGGCATCCAGAGCAACGTTGATTGATATAAGCTTGTGATCCGACTAGATTGACAACCTCGCTTAGCACGCCGTTCTCGGGGTCTTCGTCATGCGTGCCGTCGATAAAGGATGAATGTATTAGACGTCGACCTTCAAGAAATTTTTGTCCATTTAAATAGCCTAGATTAGTCGCCATTTGCATAAAATGGTCGTTAGGCTCATCGGTGTACTGATAGTGAATAGTGGTGTTGCCGCCGAGCCAATACGACTCTGGTATTTCGCGACTGTCTTCCTGAAAGTCGGCTGCGCCTTGCACAAACTCGCCAGCATTTTCGGTATACCATGGCACGACGCCTTTGCCGACGATGTAGAGATAAGTGGTGCCATAGTAGTTGGCTTGGCCACGCGGGATATCACCTCGGCTGAATTGGCTGATCTCAAATTCGAGGCGATCGCCTAGCTGGATCTCGCGATTGTATTGGCGATTGAGATTGTCTGACTTGGTATAGTTCCAGTAAGTTCCATCAAAACCGACAAATTCCATGCCCATGCCGCCGTGGTACTCAGCCACAGTATTGCGACCAAGATACCACCAACGGTTTTCAGCCTCGCTATCGTTCAACGGCCATAGCGTGCGTACGTTCATTACGATGCTGTCGCCGCCTTTGGCGACGTAATCGATAATTTCAATATTGCTAGCGCGGTGCTCAAAGTAAAACTTGATGTAATGATCGTAGGATTGATATTGGTCTTCACGCGCGTGACGTGTGCGAGGTCGATCAGAGAATCGCGTTACTAGCGCATCACCGCGATCATATTGGGTGTCGGGTTCGAGTGCAGTATTTGCGTTAAACAAGGGCGTGATATCGCCGGTCGAGGTCGGTATTGGGCAGCCGATAACGTCGACTTGCGTTGTTGGCGGTGTGTTGGGGCAGTTGTCTTGTGAATCCGCAACACCATCGCCATCGCTGTCTGCCGCCGAATTGGCTGGGCTTCCCATCACCTGCATTTCGAAGATTGAATAGCCCCAATCGTTACCTTGGCTGCGCGTTTGACCAAGCATTCTTACGTAGCGAGCAAGGCCGGCAACCGTACGCGTATCTGTGCGCGCACCAAATGCTCCATTGCTGAGGCTAAACAAGGTAGTCCAGTTGCTGCCGTCGAGCGAACCTTGCACGCTGTAACTGGCAGCGTTAGCCGCTTCCCAATCAATGCTCACGGCAGATAAATTAAACGTTTGTCCGAGGTCGACCGATAGCCATGTAGGGTCAACACTATGGCTGGATTCCCAGCGGGTAGCTAGGTCGCCATCGAATGCTAAGCTCGCTGATTGCAGAGCACTGGATGCCGTAGCCGGTTGTTGTAGGGCTATATTGGTATCGATAGGATTGTTGGTGTTGTGTGTGTATGTTGCTGCGGCTGTGTCGACGACTTGATTACTGCTTGGGTCAAGGTAGGTAAACCAGTACGTCAACTGATCGTTGTCCACCAGGTTATGAACTTGGAACGTGTTGCGATCATTAGCTTGAGTCATACGATGGTTCTGTTGCGCGCCGCCATTTTTGCTGTAGTGCACGTCGGCCCATCCGGATGTCGCCACATAGAATTCTAAGGTGGTGTTGTTGAGTTTGTTGGCTCCGAATGGATTGCTTTGTGAAATTGGGCAGCCGCTGGCGTCAACGGCGACGCCGTTTGGCGTATTAGCACAGAGGTCAATGGAATCTAAAATACCATCGCCATCACTGTCGACGGCTTGTTGCTCACGGAGCGTGAACTCGAGCCAATTCAGGTTAAGTCCGCCGCCGGTAATGTCAACTCGCACGGTGTAACTACCCGCTAAGCTAATAGAAACTAGGCCGAGATCAAGGGTTTCGTAGGTTTGCCATCCGCCGGTATAGTCGACGTTGATAGCACCGATGCTGCTGCCGTTGAGGCTGACTGACAAGGCCGGTCCACTGCTTTGTTGGGTTGCAACCCGGGCTAATAAGTCGTAGTCGCCGGCGCCAAGCTGAACGTTATATTCGAGCCATTCTCCGGTCGCGGTCCAGCCGACATTATAGGCGCCGCTGTTGTCTCCCGTGATTTCTATATCGACATCGTCAGTACGAGCTTCGCCGCCAATATTGCCGAGCGTGGAGTCAGAGTAATTAATATAGTCCTGAGCCTGAATGCGCTTAGTCTCGGGAGCAATGATGATGACTTCGCAGCCATTGTTGTCAACCGTTGCGCCCGTTGGCGTATTTGGGCAAGCGTCGTCGGCATCGACTACCCCGTCGCCGTCGCTATCTAGTGGTGCGCTACCGCCGCCGGTATAGAAAATATTGTCGATCGCGTACTCAAACGGACCATCCGGTAAATTGCTAGCATCACTAGAAATCGCAAATAGGTACTGTAATGATTGAATGGCAATTAGATCGCCACGAAGATCTGCCATGGGAATCGAGACTTGGCCCCAGCTACCATCTCTGGTCAGGCCATACTTAGTTTCGAGTGCGGGAAATGTTACCCAGTTCTCATTGCTATACGTGTCGGTAACGCCAATGCGGAATGAAACGTCGGCGGGGATTTGTATGTTGAATGTTAGTTCGCCGTCTGCGAAGTTAGTGAGATTACGTGCTTGATTGGATTGCACGCCGCCGCCGAACCAGGTGTTGGCGCCGTCGTAACTCCAAGCGATTACATTGTCGCCCTCATACGGTAATGTGGCTCCGTCGCTGCTAGTCGGATCCCATAGAAAGATGCTTGAGCTTACCCCAGCTTCGAGCTTGTTGGTGGTTGGCGTAGTGTCGGTAAATACCCCAAAGGTGCCGGTTTCGGGTGATGTTTGGTCGCCAACTAATACTTCGCCAAAACCGTTATATTGATAAACTCGAATATAGTCAACGAGCATATTTCCGTTGTCCGGCGCAGTGATTTGCGAGGCGTTTAAGGCGTCAGTAAAGTTGCCTCCAATCGCTAAATTCATCAATAAGAAAAACGGCTCGCGAAATGGACCGTCGGCATCGACAGGTTGTGGAGTATCGTAAAGATCGTACTCAATTCCGTTATCTTCGACTGTGAAGCGAATTGAATCCGGGGTCCAGTAAGTTCGATAGATCACAAAGCGATTGCTCAGCGGGGTAGCCGACACATGGGCGTTGTCTGTCTGCCATGCGGAGCTAGCCGCACAGGTTTCGTTTCCCGGCACACAGGCCGCTGCGTCGTATTTAATGAGGTTGGCGCCAGTGAAATGATTAATTGGCGGTGCATCAACGCGGCTATCGTCGCTCGGGTCGTCGTTAAATGCATACCACTCTAAGCGGCCCGCTTGCCGATGGCCCATTTCCATCATGTCGATCTCACCTTTGTTTGGCCAAGGCAAAGTCGATGTGCCGAGCATCCATACTGCTGGCCAATAGCCGGTGTCAAGATCCGGTACTTGCAGCCGGAACTCGATCATTCCGTAGCGTACTGCCAGTTTGCGATCCGAGAGTACTTTGCCTGAGGTGATTTGCCCTCCATTCGGATGGCGTGCTTGTAACTGTAATGCATGATTACTGCTTTGCCCTGGCGATGGTTGGCCAGATGTAATGGCGGTTATAGAGACATTGGCAGCCTCGTATGACTGTAACTCGGCATTGCCCCAACCGCATAAACCTTGATCACAACCATCACCAACATCTACGGTCCATATGTCGTTGTTGAGAGTGTCGAAATTGTCTTGCCAGATTAAGTCGCCAACTTGAGCGCTGACCGTTTGTGTGAAATTAAACGATATCAAACATAAGAGTGATACCCGCAGTGCGAGGGTCCATCGGTCTGCGATGAATCTTGTGTGGTGGCTCATTGAATGTGCTCCATTGCTTTGATCTATTTGATGAGCTGGCGGTGCATTGAGTCTTGCTTAGGCCAATCGCTCAGGGTTGAGTTCTGGAGTGGTTAAGCGCTAGCAAATTGCAGTGCTAAAACCAAATCATCCGAATAGGGTCGTTTGATTTGTCTCCTTACCGGTGAGTAATGCTGATTACTCAAATTGGTAAATCAACTCGGTTGATCCATTGGTGCGTCATAGGTTCGAGCCAAGTAATTTACAATGTCACATTACTTGTAGTTATTGTTGATAGTCGACCAAGTAATGTCGTTTGCGGTAATTTGGACGTTGTTTAGCCTTTCAACTGGTGTGCTTTGCAACAGAAAAATAGGCTTATCTAGTTGAATAGATGAGAATAAGTGTGGTTTACATGACATCTTAATTGATTAGCAGATCCCCAATGTTGATGAAAATACGATTGAGCCGATAGAAGGTAATTCTTGCAAAAAAGCGGGCAGCGCGTGTCAGATGAAGGGGTTCAGTCATGGCATTAAGTAGGCGATTCCGTCTCGCATTCGACACATGGCTATTTGGCCTGTTGCTGGTTATATGTCAAATAGCCTATGGTGCACTATTGGTGGTTGGCGTGGTACCTATGACCGCCTATATTCCTACACCACATCGAGAAAAAGAATGAATCCTACATCCAAATTAAAATTTGCATCGGCACTGTTATTAACAGCGTTATTGAGTGCGTGTACGGTAGACGATACTGGCTTAATACCCCCAGATATTGAAGGCAATGTCTACAATACGAATTGTCGCGTTGTTATTGACCATAGAGACCCAGATACCGGAGCTCCCCGGAGCACCATCTTGCTTGAGACTCAGCAAGTTTGCAGCAACGGCGCACCGAATATTGAGTTGCTTGATGACGCATGTGCGACCTTGGTGCGCATCAATATGGAAAACTTTGAAATGATGTACCCTGGCTATGCCGGTGATCCCTATTTCGAAGTGGTGGACTCGACCAGAGTGGAGTCTGAAACATGCCAGTTATCACCGTGGACTGACGAAGGTGATGGAGAAGTTCTTAGCAGAACCGATATGTTAGTGGATACAGCCGCAGATTTGAGTCTGCTAAACGATGATACAGGGCAGTTACTCGGTAAGAACTCGATCACCAATTCATTAGCGGTGTTGGTCGACTCTGAGATCCAAGTTGGTGCTAAATTTGCGAAATGGCGCTACGCCGATACCACGGCACAAGGCGAGATTGATTACGATCGTTTCAATTGTAACGCCGCTGGCGAATGCGACATAGTGTTGCGCAGTATCACATTGCAGTTTGCTGACTTTACTATTGTACGACCAACCGTGTTTGCACGTGATGTGCCGGTTCGTGATGCACGTCTTTACTCAATAAAGAACTATGCCACGCGTACAGACAGTGCCGGCCGGTTCACGATTGGCGATGTTGATGCGATTGTCAGTAGTGTAATTGATGGTGAAAAGATAAATTTATTGAATACTCAAGGACTTACCATTGAGGGTCAGTTTGCCGATAATTTACATGGACAAAGCCACGCAGCTTTAATGCTGAACTTAAGTATTAAAGACCAGAATGAGCAGTACTCGGTAAGTGCTAAAGCTAAGTTCCAGACGCATAAGTTTCCGACTAAGTTGGCAAATGGCAAAGATGGCAGCTTGTGTTTAACCGACGGGCCGAAAACAATCTATCGAGAAGCGCGTGTGGCCGACTGTAGTTACAAGAAGCCGCATCAAGTGTGGTCATTCGAGCTAAAGGGGCGGTATCTGCGAATTCGGCAGCCGTTCACCAACATGTGCTTGAATGTGAAAAGCGCGAGCGAGAATTACGACGGTGGCATAGTCAGTATTGTTAACTGCTCAGACCATTGGGATCAACTGTGGGCTGTCGACAACGACTTTAACGTGATCAATCTACACACGCAAAAATGCCTTGATGTTGGCGGTAACAAAAATCGCAATGAAGACGATCTAGTTACCATTAATGCTTGCAACAGCAAAATAAGTACTCAAGATTGGGCCGTGCGCCGGCCTAGTTAACCGGACTGACTAATGGATACTGACAATCAATGTTTTAGCGTTGCACGTAAGTGGACCGTATTGCAGGGACTATTTCTTGCAGGACTATTTATAGCAAGTGTTCTGGCGACAAGCCTAAGTGCTCGGGCCGCGACGATTTATGTGGTCGCGTTACCCGGTGCGCCGGGTTGTGACCTAGTGGATGCGGTGAACTCAGCGAATTCAGATTCGGCCGTTGGCGGTTGTGTCGCAGGTACTGATGGGCTGGATACGATTATATTCTCGCCCTTTTTTAGCCGTTATGAACTGACTAACATGGTGTTTAGTCATCCAATTCGAGGTAGTTCGGCGACGCCTGAAATTGCGTCGGAAATTCGTATTATCGGCTTAGGCGAAGAGCCGTTGGAGATTGTACGTTCTCAAAGCGCTGATTGGATTCGTTTGTTTACCGTGGGATTTAGTGGCGATTTACGCTTAGAGAATCTATCGCTGCAGAATTGGCGGCAAAGCGATGGGTATGATGGTGGCACTATTCGTGTGGCTGGTAAACTGTCGATGGACAATGTAGAAGTCACCGACAGTGTCGCTACTTATGGCGGCGGCATTTCTGTCCAAACTGGTGAAGCGCTGATTCGTAATAGCCTAATACGCGACAGTGCCGCTGGGGACTCCGGAGGAGGCATTGCGGTTGCTTCGCCCGCTCGATTAACTATTTTCGATTCGACCATCTCTCACAATACGGCTCAATTTGGTGGTGGAGTTGCGATGATCCAAGCGCCAGGCACCGCGCTGTCCTTGTTTAATACGACGCTTACCGAAAATTCAGCTCGTTATGGTGGTGGACTCGAGTTGTATACGCCGTTTGTTGAAGGGGCAAGCGAAGGGAGTTCAGTTATTATTCGAAACAGCATTATCTCGGGCAATACTGCAGATAATCAAGCAGAAGTTAGGTTTATAGACCCTGATGACGCAGAGTTAATGGATGTGTCTAACAACCTATTGGGTGCCAGCGCGCATAGCTATGCTGAGGCGGTGAATAGCGCGTTGTTTCTTGTCAATGATAACCAAGCACTTACTAGTGACTATGGTAATACTGACCTCAGATCGATAATCGGGCCATTGCAGAATAATGGTGGGAAGACCATGACGCACGCGTTGGTTGCCAATAGTCCTGCGATTGATGCGGGCCTACCATTTAGAGTGAGCATTGGCTTCCCCTTCGCCATCATTTACTATCATGCAGGATGTCGTGGTACTGACAGTGCGTTGGCACTTAGTCTCGGTGACTATCGGCCGGATCAGCGTGGTGTTGAACGCCCCTTGGGGACTGAATGTGATATCGGCGCTTATGAATACATGCCACCGGATGATGCGTGCTACGTTGTCAAAGCAAGCAACAATAACGTCTTAACATTTTGCTTATAACGGGAGCGAATCAATGAAAAATCTTAGTCTATGTGTGCTCATGACGAGCGCCCTAGTGGCCGGCTGCGGATCAGACTCTAATCAGGCTGCTACTGGCACGGCTAATGGTGGTTCGAGTAGCCAGCAAAGTGCTAATCAGGCAGCAACGGCACAGTCATCTTCAGTTAAGCCTAATTCCGTGCCGTGGACAGGGGTTGCTAGCGGCTATGTCAGTAATGGCGATCCGAGCAATGATCGTGTTGAACTGTTTGTTCGCTTTGGGGAAATACTGGGCGCGACCACTGTGTATCGGCGTCGAGCCGAAGGGTTTCGGCCTAGCACCGCGCCGACCTCAGAGCAGATGTCAGCGCAAGCAGCTTATGTTGGTTCGGCCATCGATGAGCCGCTATTAAGCGCTAGTGCGGCGATTGCACCGGTAATCCAAACAAAGATGCAGGAAGTAAACCAAGTGTTTGCGATACATGATTTGTTACTCGAACTTAAACAAGAGCAGCAGCTACAGAACCTGCTCAATCAAGATAGATCGCAGCGTGATGTGCAACAACAAGCCAGACAGAAAGTGTTCGACTTACAAAGTCGGCTCTACATGGCGATTACTGCATTTTTTCCTTCACGGCATGAGTTTATGCTTGCCTCGTCGGCGTTGATTCGTGAAGCTGGAGACAAAATGGCCATAGCCGTCTCTGGTGATGGTGTGATAATTGATGTCGATTTGCTGCAAGAAGCGTATGCGCTGATCGATCTTTCAGTAAAACTCGATCCGAAAAACGTTGCGTTCTGCGATTCGCAAAGACTTCCAATGCGTGATCATAAAAGAGCTATTGACGACCTTTTGAACGCAATCGTGCCGTTACAGCTTGGAGAAAAAATCAACGTAACGGCAACCGATGCTTATGCCTTAGCTGCAAAGGCTCAGGTGATTGGTGAGGGGTTTCCGCAAAAAGACACTAATCAGTGCGGTTAGTAACTAATCGCGAGTGCAAGATTTTAAAAGTCTTGGCTGACAGATAAGCTTGATGGAATTTAACTCGATCTCGATTGCCGAAATACCGTTAATTGTTGCCAGGGATGACCTCAATCATAGAGCGGTGTCGGGCAATAAACTGCACAAATTGACACCGAATATCGAGCTTGCCAAGGCTGGAAACTATTCAACAATTTTGAGTTTCGGTGGCCCCTATTCGAATCATCTGCACGCGCTTGCATGGGCTTGCAAGGAGTCGGGCTTAGCCAGTATTGGGGTAGTTCGCGGGGAGCTTCATGCCAACTTAACTGACACATTAAAAGACTGTCAGGCATGGGGAATGCGCTTGTTTGCATCGCAACGTAAAGAATATCGAGAGTATCAACAAGCTTTGGCGCTCGGTTTAGCGCTAAAGTTTGCTAATAGCTCATCTATTGCGTCTTTGTCTGAGCAGCTTGAGGACACTCTTATTCTTCCTGAAGGTGGAAGTAACCTGATTGCGATTGAGTCTCTAAGCAAGGCATATGCGGAGGTCTTTAGCTTGCCGCACTGCTCTGGTATTACCCATGCGGTCTGCGCAACGGGCACTGGTGCCACACTTGCTGGTTTATATAAAGCAGCACCACGGCGGATCAAGGTGATTGGGATTCAAGCGGTTGCCGAATCTGACGCCACGCTAAAGCGTATACACGGGTGGCTAGGCGAAAAGCCATTGAATCTGAGTATTGAGCCGGGGCATTTAGGTGGATTTGGCAAGATACCGACCGAATTAGTGAGGTTTGTTGAAGAGTTTGAAGCTAATTTTAACGTGCCGCTAGACCCTATTTATAATGGCAAGGTGATGTATAAGTTGTCGCAAATGATAGCAGCGGGCTACTTCAAAAAGACTGATAAGGTTTTGGTTATGCATACCGGTGGGTTGCAAGGAAAACGCGGTAGCTAGGCTTATAAGCTCTGGCTCTGCGGTGGTGCTACAAGGAATTTGCTTGCGTCATGGATTTTTAATAAGGCAAGACAATGTGCGTAAAGTTTAATTATCCCGAGAGGAGAGATTCTGGATGTTGAAAAATGGTGGGCCCTGAAGGACTTGAACCTTCGACCGATCGATTATGAGTCGAGCGCTCTAACCAACTGAGCTAAGGGCCCCAAATTTTTCAAACGGGATGCTAACACAGATTTAAATGCCGCTAAATAACGTAACAAATTAATGTGCAAACAAACGATGCGCTCCTCGAGTGAGGAGCGCAATAATACAAAATTAGTTTTGTTCGAGAAAGCTTTTTAAGTGCTCTGAACGACTTGGATGGCGTAATTTACGTAACGCCTTGGCTTCAATTTGTCGAATCCGCTCACGCGTAACATCAAACTGCTTGCCGACTTCTTCCAAGGTATGGTCAGTGTTCATGCCGATACCAAATCGCATGCGCAATACTTTGGCTTCTCTCGGTGTAAGACTTTCAAGGATTTCAGAGGTTGCATTCAATAACCCTGAAGTTGTCGCGGCTTCCATTGGTGCTTCAACATTTTTGTCTTCGATAAAGTCACCTAAGTTGCTGTCTTCATCGTCACCAATTGGAGTCTCCATTGAAATCGGTTCCTTAGCGATTTTGAGAACCTTGCGAATCTTATCTTCTGGCATCTCCATTTTTTCAGCCAACTCTTCTGGCAACGCCTCGCGACCTTTCTCTTGAAGAATTTGACGTGAAATACGGTTCAACTTATTGATTGTTTCAATCATGTGCACCGGAATTCGAATAGTGCGAGCTTGGTCAGCAATAGAGCGTGTGATCGCCTGACGAATCCACCAAGTTGCGTACGTCGAAAACTTATAACCGCGACGGTATTCAAACTTATCAACCGCTTTCATTAGGCCGATGTTGCCTTCCTGGATTAAATCTAGGAACTGTAAGCCGCGATTGGTGTATTTTTTAGCAATCGAAATCACCAATCGAAGGTTTGCTTCGACCATCTCTTTTTTGGCGCGTCGAGCTTTGGCTTCACCGATCGACATGCGACGGTTGATGTCCTTGATTTCTTCAATCGGAACGCCAAGCGTATCGACAATACGTCGCAACTTGGCTTGAGACATCAAGATCATTGCGTGATTATCTTCGACTTCACCTTTCTGTTTGGCGGCAGCAAGCAGTTTTTCGTACAGATCTTCGTCTGTCTCACCGCTTACGAAAATCTCAATAAATTCTTTGCGTGAAATTCCCGCTTCCGTGACCGCAATGTCCATAATCGCTTTTTCAAAGCCACGAATGACCTCGACTTGCTCGCGAATGGACTCCCACAAATGTTCAATGATTTTTGGAACAAACTTGATTTCCATCAATCCTTCGATTAGCTCAGCTTGAACCTTACGTGCTTGCTTGCTATCAAAACCATGTGACTCTAAGGCTTTTGCGTGGCGAGCATGTTGACGCTTCATTAACTTGAATCGTTCAATCGCCTCGTCCATGTCAGGGCCGGTATCGACGGGTTTTTCTTCTTCCTCGTCTTCGTCATCATCGTCGTCTTTCTTTTGCGCGGCCGAACCAGATTGCACTGGGTTCGGGTCGATTTCAGCATTTGGATCGATAAACGCAACCAATAGATCGGTAAGACGCATCTCTTCTTTTTCGATTGCGTCGAAATAGTCCAAAATAGTCTGAATTGCAGATGGGCAAGCCGCCATCGCCTCAGTGGACTGACGAATACCGTCTTCGATGCGCTGTGCCAGATTGATTTCATCGGCGCGCGTCAATAGATCCACTGTACCCATTTCGCGCATGTACATGCGTACCGGGTCAGTGGTGCGTCCAAACTCACTTTCAACTGCTGTGGCTAGCACCGCATCGGTATTGTCATCGTCTTCTTCGGCTTCTTTGTCAGCCGCGGCCTTGTGCAACAAGGTGTCGGCATCTGGAACGCTGTCGAATACGTCGATACCCATGTCGTTGATCATGTTCACTACTGACTCAATTTGGTCAGTATCGTTCATGTCTTCCGGAAGGTGATCGTTGATCTCTCGATAGGTCAGGAAGCCTTGTTCCTTGCCTTTAAGGATCAGTCGTTTGAGTTCAGTCTTTTTGCTACTCGAATCCATTAATGGAACCTCACATCAGCTCTTGCACTGTTGAATATCAAGCAGCACAAATAGCCAAATGGTGTAAATGGTTTTAAATAAGGTTAACGCCTAATTTTATAACAAATAATGCGAGAATTCGCTTTTTTTGGCGTAAAACTCTCTTTATTTGGCCTTTTTAAATAGGGGCTTAGGTTCACTTTTTCAAGCACTACACACTATTTATAACTTTCACGCAGAAAGTTCATTAGGGTTTGTCGGCGCTGCTCATCCTCTTGACTCAAGGCAGAGGCGCGTGCACGCTTGCTTAATGCTTCTAATTCATTGGTCGCGCGGATAATTTCATTGGCATTATACTCTTCTATCACTTTGCAAATAGTGCCGTTAATTAGTTGTTTTGCGTCGTCCTCTTCCAAATGCTCCATGTTGTTGTGCTGGTGGTTGGCCAGCTGCGACAAGGTTGCAAAGAATGATTCTTGTCGATACCGCTCTAATAGCGTGGCGGTTGATGCATTGGGGTTCTCGACACAGGCTGCATATAGCGATTGGATGATCCCAATGCCTCGCATTTGATCGTCGGGTATGCCGCCCAAGGCGGCAAATTCTGGATGTAAGTGTGGGTATTGTAAGATCAACGATAAAGCGCGGCGAACGGGAGTGATATACCCAGTGTGATCTGATTTTGCTTGCGGTTGGCGGTTATTCGGCCGTTGCGCCGGTTCCGCTTCATTCATGGTTTCTTGTGAGGCTAAGTCTTGCACGCTGACTTGGGTAATTGACGCGAGTCTGTCGAGGATTAGTTTTTTCAGTACGCCGTTTGGTAGCTTGTCGATCAATGGCCGAGCGAGCTTGCTCAGCTTGGCGCGCCCATCCAAGCGATTTACATCTGCCTGGGTCTGCAAGTTTTCGATTAAAAAATCTGGGAGTGGTTTTGCGTCGGTAATGAGAGCCTGAAACGCATCTTTGCCAATTTTTTTCACCATGGTATCGGGGTCTTCACCGTCAGGTAAAAATAGGAAGCTGACTTGAAAGCCATCTTGGAGGGCCGATAGGCTGGTTTCAAGGGCTTTCCACGCTGCTTCACGGCCCGCTCGATCGCCATCAAAACAAAATGTGATATTCGGAGTATGCCGAAATAGGCGCTGTAGATGCATGGGAGTGGTGGCGGTGCCTAACGTGGCGACCGCGTTATTGATGCCCGCTTGAGCTAGGGCCACGACATCCATATAACCTTCAACCACCAACACACCGTCGGCGTCTTTGATGCCTCCACGTGCTGCGTATAGTCCATAAAGCTCGGAACCTTTATGAAAAATTGGGGTTTCTGGGGAATTTAAATATTTTGGGTTGCCTGGCTGCGGGTTCTCAGATTCCAGAACGCGGCCGCCAAAGCCGACGATTCGACCTCGGTGGTCATGAATGGGGAACATGATCCGATGTCGAAAGCGATCGTAAACTCGCTTCTTTTCGTTCTCGGTTAGCATGCCGGTGTCTAGCAGGGCTTTCTGCGTAGAGACAGTGCTGCCAAGTTGGCTCATTAAGTTGTCCCAGCCTTCGGGGGCGAAACCGAGGCCGAACCGTTTGGCGATATCGCCACTTAAGCCTCGAGCTTTTAAATAGGAAACGGCTTGATCTCGGTCTTTATGTTGGCGCAGCTGGGTTTGGTAGAACTCATTTACCTGTTCCATTAGCTGATATAAGTCGACGCCCGCTACTGAGGTGTTTTTGGGCGTGAAGCCTTGTGCTTCCTCCGGTATCTCCATGCCGGCGCTCGACGCCAACTTTTCAATTGCGTCGCGAAACTCCATGTGGTCGTATTCCATCAAGAAGCTAATCGCGGTGCCGTTGGCGCCACAGCCAAAGCAATGATAAAACTGTTTGCTTGGTGATACGGTAAACGATGGCGTTTTTTCGCCATGAAAGGGGCAGCAAGCCTTGTAGTTTGCACCAGCTTTTTTAAGCGGCACATAGGCATCTATCAAGTCGACGACATCGATTCGATTGAGTAGTTGATCTATGAAGTGTTGAGGAATGCGCCCGGCCATGGCGGTATTCTACCCTGTCATGAAAACAAGGTACTAGCTTTAGTGGGCCAGCTTATGATGATTGTCATATTGTCGCTCGCAAGGCCTTGAATTAACTGCGTATATTGGATGGTAATCACTTTGAGTATGCTGGCAGCGGATTGCTCGACCTCGAAAAGTGCTAGGTGCGTTAGTTTTGCTAATTGGGGCAAATTGATTTTACGTTACAATTCGCGGATGCCAAATTCAAAATTTACTATTAAAAAGCGATTCAATGGCCCGCCGACCTCAGCAAATGGCGGGTATACAGCGGGAATGTTAGCCAAATCTTTAGTTGGCGATGTGGCGGTGGTGCTGCGCAGCCCGCCTCCGCTAGAAGCTGAGTTGGAGGTGCATATGGCAAATGGCTCGGCGGATCTCTTGCATGAAGATAAGCTGATCGCAACCGCGCATCAAACCGTGCTCGAGTTGGCCGTGCCAGCGTGTCCAGAGGTGTCGCAAATCGAAGCGTCACATGATCATTACCCCAGTGTTGATGAATCTGTATTCGCGACCTGCTTTGTGTGCGGTCCGGCGCGTAAACATGGTGATGGGTTAAATGTGTTTCCGGTGGCCCTAAATGACGATAGCTGCGTTGCTAGTCACTGGGTGCCTGTTGACAATATGGTTGATGCTGACGGTCTGGTTGCCACAGAGATCCTATGGGCGGCATTGGATTGTCCAGGGTATTTCGCGCATCGAGCTAAAAATGTGCTAATGTTGTTGGGGTCTATGACGGCATCGATAGCTTATCGACCTGAGCCAAACCAACCACTCGTCGTCATGGGATGGCAGATTGGAGTGGACGGCCGTAAGTATTATTCTGGAACGGCCATTTTCGATCATGCTGGAAGCTTGTGTGCGAAATCAACCCAGACCTGGGTTAAGCTTAAATAAGTAGTGCTAATGAGTTTGGTCTTAGTGTTACCGCGATCAATGGAACCTAGACAATGTGCAAGAGACGGATATTTGAGGCCTTAGTGTTGCTAAGTTTGAGCGTGCAGGCTCACGCAACGCTTGTTAGCACGCCGGTTGGTGAGCCCTGTAGTGCGATGTTCAATTTTAATGGGGAAGCTTATTTTTGTGCAGATAACCCTCTCGCAGGAGCAGAACTGCATGCTGCCAATGGTGGTCGATACTCTACTCGCTTAGTGGTTGATTTAGCGTTAGGCTCAGATGGTTCTAGTCCTTTTGGGTTCTTTGAACTTAACGGCTTTCTATACTTTTTTGCTGACACTGCGGCGGCCGGACATGCGCTTTGGCGAACAGATGGCACGGCTGCGGGAACAGTCTTAATACGCTCTATTTCCCAAGACTTCGGTGGTTACCCTACCCGTGTTAAATCGGTTCTCGCGCAACGTGAAACGATTGTGGCTGAGGGTAATGGTGTTGTCTATTTTGAGGCTTACTCGACGCCCGGCGATGTCAACGGCGAGCCAGAGGAATTAATTCGCACCGACGGTACGTTTAGCGGTACTAAAGAGATAGTTAATACCTCTTTGGTCGGTGGGTTTGTGGGCTCCTTGAGCGCTACAAATTATCGGGTTTTCGGTGGTGATTTGTATTATTTGTCCCTAGGCGCGCTGCATCGGGTTTCTGGCGATGTGAGTAACCTTGTTGCAACGATTCCGTTCGATAGTGGCGGGGATGCGACGTTATTCACTGATCTTACGCTAGATGGCAATATGGTGATTTCGGCGGCTGGTGAGATATGGTTGAGTGATGGTTCGGTGAGCGGCACCGAGCTCTATCGGCCGAGTGTTGGAGTTGATCCACCTCGGGTGTTCCCTTTTGCGGTGCTCAGTAACAAGCTGCTATACCTTGCGCTTGAGGATATTCCACAGCTTCTTGCCACCGATACTCCAGATGATGAGGTCGTCATTGAGAGTTTAAGTGGGTTCAGCTTGTTGTTGTCAAGTCAGGCGGTTTTTGGGGGCAGGTTGCTGGTGGCAGATAAGACTGAAACTTACAGTACTGACGGCACGATAACAGGTACCGTCTCGACCGCAGCCACCAATTTATACAGTGCGCGCCAAATTAACTCCTCATTTTTTGGTTTCGCCGGTGAGCCAACCTTTCAAAATCCGGCTTCAGACTTAGTTAAGTTCGAACCCGCTACATTGGCTAGGATCAATCTTAAGAGTAATCTGCGTCGTTCATCGATATTAGGGGGGGTAAGTCAGGGTGTGTTGTTTAGTGATGTGCCGAGTGATAGCTATGCAGAAATCTGGTTATCCGATGGCTCGGTAGTTGGTACCAAGAAGTTGAAAACGCTTAGTTCGTCACATTCAATCGTCGAGTTGCATCGAGAAGGTGGGCGAGCATATATGCTCAATTTTCCAGACTCGGGGTCGAGCGGTGAAGTTTGGCACTCGGATGGGACTGTGGCGGGCACTTATCGCTTAGATTTCACCTACGAAAATGGGGTAATTCCGCCATCTAAAGAGGTGTTGGGGAGCTTGCCCGCGAGCTTGTTTTTATTACTACTGGACGAAGATGCGGCGCCAAAGAGTGCAAACAAAGGCGACATTCAGTCGAACTAATTATTCTAGTCGAACTAATTATTCGCACTGCTTAATTTTTAGCTGACTAGCCGGCCCAGAATAATAGTTGAGCGAGAAGACTTGCAGGAATACAGCAAGAAAATTTTGCTTAGCTAAGTTTAGCTCGGATTAAACCGCTCACCTTTCCCATGTCGGCTTTGCCCTGCAGCTTGTCCTTGAGAATGCCCATAACCTTACCCATGTCTTGCATTGAGCTGGCGCCGGTCGATGAGATTGCGTCGGCCACGGCTGCAGCGACCTCTTCATCGCTGAGTTGAGCTGGCATGTAGACCATTAAATTGTCGACGTGCGTTTGCTCTTTTTCAGCTAAATCCTGACGTTCTCCGGCCTTAAACTGAGTGATAGCGTCTTGAGATTGCTTTATTTGCTTTTGCAAAATGAGCATAACTTCATCGTCGCCGATTTCAGTTTGATCATCCACTTCCTTGCGTTGGATAGCTGCACGGAGCATGCGAATAGACTCAAGCTGCGATGCTTGTTTTGCACGCATCGCAGTTTTCATGTCCGCTAGGATTTGATCTTTCAGCGACATTTAATATCCTTCTTAATAGTTGGTCCTTCTAAACAATAGAAGGAGAGCTATTTAGTAGAGGCGAGTAGTACGAATACGGCCACGTGAGGCACGTTTCATTTCACGCTTCTTAGCAGCAGCACCTTTGCGCTTACGTACTGAAGTTGGCTTTTCGTAGAATTCACGACGACGCATCTCAGTGAAGATACCAGCTTTCTCGCAAGAGCGACGGAAGCGGCGCAGGATGACGTCAAATGGTTCGTCGTTTTTTACTTTAACTTGTGGCATATCGGCTTTTTAAATTAATTTAAGTTCTCTAGAAATGACAATTAGTCATTCAGGACGCGCGATTCTATCCGTTTGAAATCAATTTGTATACTATTTCGTACGACAAATTAAGTTGACTATGGTGGCTGACTCAGCGGTTTCCCAACAATCATTTCCTTTGAGCGCGTCGAGGCTGGCATAATATCGCCTGTATAAACGTGTACTTCTCCCACAATCAACATAAGCGGAACCAGACAATGTCGGTCAGAATATTAGGTATTGAAACGTCCTGCGACGACACCGGTGTGGCGATTTACGATACCGAAGCAGGTTTGCTTGGTCATGCGTTGTATTCACAAATTGCAACTCACCAGGAATATGGCGGCGTGGTGCCGGAACTGGCTGCACGTGACCATATTCGTAAAGTCATTCCTTTGGTTGATGCCGTGCTGGCTAAAACCCAATGTGATCGCACGCATATAGATGGTATTGCTTACACTTGTGGTCCCGGCTTGGCTGGTGCGCTTCTGGCTGGGAGCGCGGTGGCGAAGGGTCTGGCATTCGCCTGGGATGTGCCAGCGGTTGGTGTGCATCACATGGAAGGTCATATGTTGGCTCCTATGTTAGAAAATCCGGCGCCTGAGTTCCCGTTTGTGGCGCTGTTGGTATCGGGCGGTCACACCTTGTTGGCCGAAGTTAAGGGAATTGGACAATATCGCATCTTGGGTCAAACTTTGGACGATGCCGTTGGTGAAGCATTTGATAAAACGGCCAAGATTTTGGGCTTGGGTTACCCCGGTGGTCCGGCTATCTCAAAAGTTGCTGAGCTTGGTGATCCGACACGCTTTAAGTTCCCGCGTCCGATGATTGACCGTCCGGGTATGACATTTAGTTTCAGTGGACTTAAAACCGCGGCGTTGAACACTGTGAATAAGCATGAGCTCGACCAGCAGACCATTGCCGACATTGCTTGTGCGTTTCAGGATGCGGCAGTTGAAACCTTAGTGATCAAATGCAAGCGTGCGTTACAGGAAACTCACATCAACAGATTGGTGGTTGCTGGTGGAGTTGGAGCGAACCGTCACCTACGTAAAGAGTTGCAAACAATGTGCGATAAGCAGCGTGCTGCGTTATTTTTTCCACGGATTGAATTTTGCACCGACAATGGCGCCATGATTGCTTTAGCTGGGGCATTTCGTATGCATCAGGCCAGTGATGATTTGTCGTTTCAGGTGAAGCCTAGGTGGCCGATAGATACGCTGTTGCCAGTGTGATTGGCATGTCACGCACAATTCATGACTCTGTTCATCCGTTACGTGATGACCTAAACTCACCTCGAGACTAACTCTGTGCTGTGAGGCGTCATGTCTAAGCTAAATGTGATTGTGGTCGACGACGACGTGGTCACGCGGTATTTAATCGGTTCAGCGCTGAAAGATGCTGGAATTTCAACGCAAGAGTGCGACAGTGCCGAGTCGCTTTTCGAACTTCTTGAAACTCAACGCGTCGAAGTGATTATTTTGGACATGGTGCTGCCTAATGTGAATGGCTTGAGTGCCTTGACGTACGTTCGAGAACGCTCTGATGTCGGTATTATCATGATATCCTCGCGCGCCAATGCCAATCAGCGACTTGATGGACTAAAAAAGGGTGCTGACGACTTCATTAATAAGCCGGTCGATACCGATGAGCTTATTTGGAAAGTCCGCCGTCTAGCTGAACGGGTGCAAAGCCAGCGTGGTAATAATGAAGAGCTGGATTTGAAAATCGGAAATTGTTTGCTGGTTGTGAGTGAGAATCAATTGACGCGCAGCGACCAGACAGCCGATTGCCGACTCACTGATGCTGAGTTGCGACTACTGATTACATTGCTCCATCATGATGCCCAACCTTGCAGCCGAAAGTTGCTGCATCAGTGCATTAGCCGAACTGAGGTAACGATAAGCAATGATCGAAGTATTGATACCCTAATTAGCCGAATCCGTCGCAAACTAGAGTCGTTGAACTGCAGTGCCTCGATCGCCGCGGTGCGTGGCAAGGGCTACCGCCTGACCATAGATTAGTTAACAGTTGTCTGCAATCGTAATGTCTTGTTGACAGTCGGTTAACAAAAATATCTCTAAATTAAATCCTCATACTTCCCTGAGGATTTAATCCATGACCGTCAAGCAGACGCCGCAAACCGCTCCTAATATCTTGTTCATTACCGTTGACCAGATGCGTTACCCAGATATGAGTGATGCGCAGTCGGGCATGCTCAACAGCCTTAAAGAGATATTTGGATTTCAGGCGCTTAGTAGTAACAACCCTTACGTTCAGCAGTTTCCTGGCTTCATGCGTCTCAGAAAGAACGCGGTGACGCTGCAAAATCATCATATTGCAGCTTCCGCCTGTGTGCCTAGCCGCACTACCATTTACACTGGCCAATATGGCACTCGAACTAAGGTCACGGAAACCGATAGTTTATTTAAATACGGCAGTGATCCGGCCTTTCCGTGGCTTGATCCACGAGGCATACCGACGATCGGTGACTGGTTTCGCGAAGCTGGATACGACACGCACTACTTTGGTAAATGGGATCTGTCTTATGCAGACGTTGAAGGGCCGCAAAAAGGTGATATCAATTCTTGGGGATTCGAGGATTGGAAATTCAGCTCGCCCGATGCACAGGGTGGTCAACTGAATCAATTGGGTGTTTATCGTGACCCCGGCTATGCGGATTTAGCGTGTACCTTTTTGCGCCGTAAGGCGATGAACTATGTTACGGCACAAGACAACCCGAAGCCTTGGTTTGCCACCGTATCTATTGTTAATCCACACGATATTGCCTCGGCCTATCCGATAAGCTGGTGGATGCCAGACGGTATTGAGGCTGACTCTGACAACGCCGACAAAATTCCCGCGCCGAATGGCGTGCAAACTATTGCCAAAGGTTCGGTCGAAGATAATCCTGCGACACCAAAGCCGGTGCCGGCAAAAAACAGTCGTTCTAATCCTTTGCCAGGTGGTACGTATCAAGTCGACCTTAACCCAACCGGGTTCGGTACTAGTGAGTCGTTATTCACCAATCCGCCAAGTTTGAGCGAGGATTTGACGACTAAGCCAGATTGCCAATTTGACTATAGTTATAAGATGGGTCTGGCCTTGAAGTCGCGTCGGCCAGAGTTTATTCGTGATTGGCAAACGCTGCCATTCCAGTCTTTTGCTGATCAAGGGCATCCGGAGCTAAGCGACAAGTGGTTTCAGGCCTATGGTCAATTCTATGCGTATCTACACACCTTGGCCGACCAGCAAATTGAGCGGGTATTAAAGACGCTCGATGAATCAGGTTTGGCCGACAACACAATTGTGGTCTTTCTGTCTGATCATGGTGAATATGGTGGCACGCATGGCGGCATGATAGAAAAATGGCATACGGCCTACGATCAGATCCTGCATGTGCCGGTGGTATTTTCAAGCCCGTTATTAAACAATAAAGATCATGCAATGAAGTCGGTTGATCAGTTAACTAGTCATATTGATATATTGCCGACCCTCTTAGGGCTCGCGGGCTATTCCACGTATCAGCAGCAGCACGCACTTGGCTTGCAATTGAAGCAGCAGCAAGATCAAACGTATGTGCCACTCCCTGGGGCTAACTTGACCAGCGTATTGACGGATCCGAGTCAGCAAATTCGCTTTCCAAGTTTTCCAACCGAAGGCGACGGTGAGGCACGGAATGAGATTCTATTTATCACCGACGATACAATTACTGATCATCTTGCTGGTGAGGCACCGACGCGCTCCTACCATCGATTTATGCAAATGGTCGATGATTACACCGAAATACAACCGCGCTTGAAACCCGGTCCGGTAGTTCAACCGAATCATATTCGTTGTATTAAATGGACTATTCAAAATTCAGATAATTCTTTATTGAATGGAGTGACCTGGAAGCTGGCGCGTTATTGGGACCCTGCTGGTACCGAACCTGATCAATGGGAGTTTTACAATTTGGATTTGGACCCAGCTGAGCTTAATAATTTGGTGACATGGAGCAACGGCGAGCCGCTTGTATTGGCAGATCGATTGCCTGTCGATAGCGGTTTGAATAACGATGATTTGCAACAGGCTCTGAATGAATCGAGATGTCGACTATTGTTTTTGGAGAAGCTTTACTTAGAGCCAGTTTCGCCGTTTGAAGAAGCTTATGTGTTAGAAAAAGTGAAGTAATCTAGCATGGCTTAAGAGACGTTCGAGAGTTAATAGCTCAGCAGTGTGCAAGTTGGCTGGGCTGTTTGGTGCTGTTATCTAACTCGACGATTGCCTATGCTACAGACCCTAAATAATCGGCTGCTGCTGGCAATTGCGCGCCGTATTTGACTAAAACACTTTGGAGGAATTTATGTCACAACTTGATTACGTGGTGCCACAGCGCAGCGAGCAATTGTTTACCGTATTGGAGGCATGCAGTAGCAACAACAAGTTTGCGGCTGCTGAGATACCTCAGCATCCATTTATGGCGCCTAATAATTTTGGTAGTCCGCACCAAGATGCTTGGTGTTCGGAGTCTGTGTCCTTAGCTGGACCTACCAGCAGTAAATTGCAGCTAACCTTGCAGCGTAACCCCTATGGTTATACGGCTAATATGGTGTGTAATTCAGCCAATCAAATGATCGGGGTATCGTTCGATTATGTTACGCAGACCTTCTATGTTGTGATGTTTGACGCAGACTGCAATATTATTTCGGCTACACCTGCCGGTAGCCGCCAAGGTAGTACGTTTGGTGGTGGGTATTTTTACCTAGATAATCATGACAATACGATCGTGGTGCAAGACAACACGATAATCTCCTACCCGACCCAGCAACAAGAGTTGCAACAAGATATCTACGCGCTAACGCCAAACTGGGTGAGCGACAATATAGTCGAACTCGTTACCAATCAAGCTAACACGCTATATTCGGCGCTGCCGGTGTGGGACGCAGGTTTGCCGAATCACTATTGGTGCCTGATTTCGGGTACCTACGATTACGATAATTACCCCGATGCCATTCTAGAGTCGCCAGCCTATATGGCCGTTGTTGAAGTTGTGGCACAAGGCTCGGGCAGTTACCGTACCGAACTGCGTGGCAAAATTGAGTTGTCAGGTCAGTGGAATAACAATACCTTCGCGGTTGACGAGGCTGGTGCGTACATTGTTACCAATGGCGTGCCAGAGCATGGAAGCGGTAATGCTGGGCAAGGGTATTTGTGGGCGTTTGAATACCAAAATGGCGCAGTAAGCGCACTCTGGAAAACCGCTTATCAAAATGCTGGCTACTTAAAGCCCGGCCAGAAGAATATAGGTTCGGGTACCACGCCAACTTTAACCGAGACACCTGATGGCACACGCTTAGTCGCCATTGCTGACAACGCTGATCCGCAGCTTCATGTGTTGGTATGCAATCGTGATACTGGTGAACCAGTAGCCGAAATTCCGTGCTTTGAAAAGATGCGTAGCGCGGATGAAGCCTCATTGATCGGCGTTGGAAACACCTTTATTGCAGAAAATAATTTTGCACACTATCCGACTTGGCCACATTCACAAGTGATTCCTAATGGCACTGGCATGTCATCGATTACGGTTAATGCGACTGGCGACAACGCCGGTTTAGAAACCACTTGGGACATGCCCAACACACATTTTTATGCAATGAATATGCTGTGTCGTGCGAGCGGTATTATTTTCGCGCATACCTGTGATTGGAGTAGCGATGAGTCCGATGAAAAAGGTGGAATGTATTATGTTTCGGCGATTGATTCATTCAATGGGCGAACCATCTGGCGCATCCCGTTAGGGCGTGGAGTAGATTATTGCCATGAGTATGGTGGTATCTATTTCAACAAAAATGGTGATTTATATATTGGTACTAATAAATACATTGCCAAAATCGGCAACTATTATGATCGAGCAGCCGAGACCAAAGCCTCGCTGATCTAAATCGAATTGGAACGCCGCACTAGGCAGTTGCGGCGTTCAATGCAATACTCGCCGAGATGGTGGCATGGTTAAAACAGGTTGATAGACTAGGGGCGAATCGCGTTGGTGCGCGTGCATTGTTGGTTATGGTGTTACTTGTGCTCCCCTTTGCCGGGCAAGCTGCTTCGCGACTAGTTATCACCGACGATTTGCTAAGCAGTAGTAACGTTGATCTGCAAGCGTATACCTTGGTTTTGCCGGATCCTGACAACGCTATATCTGCATCGCAAGCAGTCGAAACAATGTTGCAGCACAGTGGGCTGCAATCTGAGTTCGACTCTAACGCCAAGTATTACTGGTTTTTGACGCCGCTGAAAAATCATTCATCTGAAAGTCATTGGTCGATTCGGTCAAATAACGTGCTGTATGACAGTATGGAATTTTACTGGTATTGCAAAGGTCAGCCAATCAGCAAAATGCCGCAGCCCGAATTGGGCCTAAATAGCGCTAATCTGAGCACGTCGTTTTATGTAGACCTAACGATTCCCGCTGATACTGAGTGTGGTTTTTTGCAACAAGCGAGTGTGACGGCATTTTATCCAGTGCAGATATACCTGCTGCCAAGCTCGGCGGTGCTAGCACAATCCAATCTGCATACGGTGTTAAACCTAATGGGGTTTGGCATCATAATTGGTCTGGTTATCTATAATTTGCTTCTCAGTGCGTCGCTACGTAGTTCGACCTACTTATTGTATAGTCTCTATGCCAGCATACACTTTCTGCTGCTACTGCTAGTGTCTTCGCGCCATACAATAATTGATTTGCCGAGCTGGAATAGTGTTCAGTGGTTTCGCTTTTTGAGTGCAAGCCTAATGGTTATGTTTATTTGGCTTACCTTGAAATTCATGCAGCCGGGTTTTCAATTAGCGCGCGAAGGGTTTACCAGCCCGGTCGCTAAGCGCCTTAGTTTGGCACTCAAGCGGTTGAGCTGGATACCGGTGATGGTGATGCTGTGCTTTGCTTTCGAGGCCATTTTTTGGCCACAGCACCTTGGTAAAACTGCGTCTATTTATCCACCTGCGTATATTTTATGTAGCCTATTTATTCCTATAATTTCGTTGTCAACGGCGTTAACTGGCTATCGTCCTGCTTGGGTATTTCTGTCGGCTTGGAGCATTTTGATTGCCACTCACATTCTTGGCTCGCTGGACCTGATGGGAGTGATCGAGCTCGGAGGCTGGAGTCGAACCCAGGCTGTATTGGGTGGCGCGACAGAAATGATTTTGCTCTCAATTGCGTTGGGGATGAGTCTGACTGCATCGCAAGCGGCACGTCAGCGGTCACGCTTAGCACGTCAGCGTGCGGAGACTATGATGGAGCAACGCGACAAATTTTTGTCGACGGTGAGTCACGAGATTCGCACGCCATTGCATGCCATGCTGGGCGCCTCTGAGTTGCTCGGCAAAACATCACTCAATCAGCAGCAAAAACGTTATTGGACGGCTACGCATTATGCTGCTGAATCACTGTACGCGCTGACTGACAATCTATTGGACCGAAATCAGCCTGAGCAACAACATGCCAAGCAGCAATATGATCCAGCGCGTTTAGTCGACGCCATGGTGCAGCTGCTTCGACACCGTGCTGAAGAAAAAGGCCTACAAGTTGTTGTTGATTTGCAATCTGCTGGTGACTCGTCATTGCCTGCGTGGCTTGAGGGCAATCCAGTCATTATTCGTCGCTTGTTGATCAACTTAATAAGTAATGCGGTTAAGTACACCGAGTCGGGCACTATCTCGGTGACGGCTGGCTGGCATCAAGACTCTGGCATGCTGCAGTTAGAGATCCGCGATACCGGTAAAGGTATGTCGCGAGTACAACTCGAGCGGGTACGTCAAGCGCTTAATCAGCGCGTCGAAGTGCTCTATTCCGACGACCCTAGTTCTGGGCTAGGCCTAGCAATTTGTCAGGAGCTAACCAATAGCATTGGCGGTACTCTGGCGATTGATAGTCAGGCCGACTTATCGCAAGCTGAGCACGGCACGGTGGTGACGATTAGTCTACCAATGCAGGAAGTGAGTCAAGTTCAAACGGCGGAGGTACTACCGAATGAGCACTTAAGTCGCACGGTGTTAGTGGTTGATGATTTGGATAGTAATCGGATGATTGCGTCGGAGTTACTGTCGCAAGCGGGTCATCGAGTGTTGCAGGCTAGATCAGGTAGCGAGGCCTTGTTGGTGCTAGCGCACGAGTCGGTTGATGTTGTCTTGAGTGACTTGCGAATGCCAGAAATGGATGGCGAAGAACTTCTTAATGCGATCCGGTCAACCGAGACCACGCGCGACATAAGGTTTGTGATCAGCAGTGCGCATTTGTCATTGGATGTTCAAGCACGCGTGCTACGGCGAGCCAATACCCAATGCTTGCCAAAGCCTTATAGCCGCGAGCGCTTGCTCAGCATTGTCGAGATCGATGGGTCTTCTGCGTCAATGTCTTCCCAGCCGGTCTTTTCTGAGCCAAGCGCTGATACGGCATCGCAAAAGCTGTTGGCTGAACTTGGAGCTCAGAAAATGAGTGTCTTGATGGGGTTGTATAACGAGCAGATTCTAGTCGATAAGCAGCGCATTGCTGAGGGTCTCGAGTGCCAAGATGCTGCTGCAATTAAAGTTGCGGCACATCGAATTGTAAGCGCTAGCCAAACTCTCGGTGTGCTGACTAACGCACAAACTGCCGCCCATATCGAAGACGAAATAGGCCACATAGATCAGAGCAGTTGGTCGGAATTACACGCGAAGCTGTCAATAGAGCTAAAAAAAATTTCCGTAGTAGGCACTCCTTAAAGGGATAACATTCCGCCTTAGTAAATCCACAGAAATTAGTTTGTTAACAGTTGGTTAACAAAACCTCGTTTACGCTGACTAGGCTAAATGGACTACATACAGAGTTTAGTCATTAAACTATTGTTTGCATTAACTTGAGGTAATGTGGTTTATTAGGCAGATGGACTGTAAAAGTTCGTCCTACCGAACAGAACGCTGTATTAACTCGTCACCAAATTAGGAAGCACGCATGAGTATCTCTAGATTCTTTGCATCAGTACGTCGTATCGCGCAATCATCGAACCTTATTGTTATTACAGCTGCCTTGGTTGCAGTGCCGGCTTCAGCTGAAGAACGATCAGGTACCGCCACGGTTGGTGGGCGTTTTAGTAGTGATATGGCAGAGGCTTATTTAAGTATTCTTGCGCCGTTGTCGTCGACTGATGACAGTTTGCTGTTTTTGAATCCTAGGTTGTCGCTGAAAGACGAGGGAGAAAGTGAAGGCAATTTTGGTATAGGCTATCGCAAGCTATTTGGTGACAAAGCCATATTGGGCGCAAACCTTTATGCCGACCGCAGTCGCTCAAAATACGACAACAGCTTTAATCAATGGGGTATCGGGCTAGAGTTTCTAACCGACAGTTTCGATTTTCGTGCCAATTACTATAACCCTGGAAGTGACACGGTTATCGGTGCCACCGCCAATGTGGATACGTTCGAGCAATTAATCGACATCCAAGAGCGCATTGATCGAATGCGCGCTATTAGTCGCAGTCTAGTCGAGAGTCGCACGTCTACAATCTCCAGTGATTTTTATGAGGGTAATAATCTCCTCAATACGACGACGGCAACCACCACTGATCGGTTTCGTACCACCACAACTGATACCACGACGACTACCACTACTACCACTACCACGAACACTTACAGTGATTTGTTGTTCGAAAAGCGTGAGGGCGGATTAGAGGGCTATGACTTAGAGTTAGGTTATAAACTTCCGCTGGCCGATACTTTGCCCGAAGTTCGCGTGTTTGGCGGCTATTACGATTTTGATGGGCCATTTAACAGTGAAATAAAAGGCGCCAAGGGGCGTTTAGAAGTTCGTGCCGGAGATTACTTAACCTTTGACGCCGAATTATTCGAAGACGATGAATTGCACGGTTCCGACTACTATGTCGGCGCACGACTAAATTTACCGTTCAGCTTTAGCCGTTTGTTCGATGGCCAGAATCCCTTTCTAGCGCGCAAAGATGATATCAAGCGTTTCCGTAATCGCCCATTAGCGGCACGTCTTGGTGAAGAGGTACTGAGAGACGTGAATATTCACGTGGCCGAAAGCGATTTCGCTGAGAACATTGCTAAGCGCGAGACAAATATTGAAATTGATGTGGTTGAGGAAGTTCAGGTAGATGTTGAAACGACATCCCGCACCGATTCCGTGGTAACCCGTCGCGAAGATGAGTTGCGCTACACCAGTGATGGCGAATTGATTACCTTGACCCACGTAGACAGTAATTCGACCGGGGCTGATGTTGGTACTTTTGAAGACCCGAATACAACATTAACATCAGCGAATGCGACACAGGCCGCGGACGCGAATGACATCGTGCTGATTCATGCCGACTCAGCGTATAACGATGAATCAATTGAGGTTACGGATAATCAAATGGTGGTTGGTCAGGGTGGTGGTGTCGAGACCAGCATCGAGACTGATCAAGGCACGGTAGTTCTGCCGAACGCCAATGGTGGAACCAGTGCGCCCGTGATCACCAATGGTGGCGTAAATATTAATTCGAATAATGTGCTGGTCACCAATTTGGCTATTGATGGTGGCAGTATAACTACCGCAGCTAACGGTGAGCATTCGGATCTGACCATTACCAACATGAGTATTGCTAATTCGAGTGGTGATGCAATTAGTCTAGGTGATGGTGGTGGCACGTTGAGCGGTACCATTACGCTGTCTGACATTACCATTACAGACAGCGCTGACGACGGCATCGATATCCAAAATATGTTGGCCAACACGCAAATAGTGGGCAATAACATTTCGATCACAGGTGCTGGCGATGACGGCATTGATTTTGATGATTTAATCAGTGCTGCGACTAATTCCAACATGAGCTTCACTAATGTGGTTGTCGAAAATAGTGCTGATGCAGGCATTACCTTAACTGGGTTGGCTGATGGTTCAACGACTTCATTCGCAAATACGCAAATTGACTCGAGTGGTTCAGATGGTTTACGTGTTGATGGCCTGAACGCTGGTGCAACACTAAACGTTGAAAATTTCGATGTAGCAACCAGCGCCGAGAACGGTATTGGCATCTATAATTCTGACGGCACCATTACATTTGATGCGGCCTCATCGATTGCCGATAGCGCAGAGCATGGAGTGTTGATACAAAGCGGTGATGTTGATCTCAGCTATTCTGGCACCATAGATCACACATTGGCTGGGGCTCAAGAGGTTATCGAAATCAGTAATACTGGCGCCGCGAGTTCGGTTGTCTTTGACAGTGAGGCTGACAATGCTATTGTTGATACTAACTTAGGCATCTATGTAGACAACTCAGCTGGCGACCTTACTGTGAGCGCTGATGCGGAGCTTTCAGGTCTCGATGGGGTATACATAAGCGGTGCAAGTGGTACTTTGACTTTTGATAATACGCACCTGCGTAATATTGAAGGAGTACTGGACCCTAATGGCGCTGCAGAGGGCGCGCTAGACCTACATGATAGTACCGCAACCGTGGTGTTTGGTGAGGGTAGTTCGATCGATCAGGGCGTTGACTTAGCGGCTGTAGCCGTGGGTTTTTTTGGTGCTGGCGATAACAGCACTTTAGAGTTTAACGGCACAATTAACGCGACTAATGGCGACGGTTTGCAGTTCCAAGATGCCGACGGTGTTTACAGCTTCAATGGCACTAGCACCCTAAATGGCGGCGATGCCGGCATTGATATCTCAAATGGTTCAGGCGGTGAATTTACTTTTGAAAATACCGCCATTACTAATGCGAGCGGTGTGGCGATCAATATAGACGGCCTTGATGGTGGGACAGTTACATTTAACGATGGCTCAGCCACCACCAGCAGCGGTTCGCCAACGGTTAACATCAGCAACGGCACTGGTACCGTCAACGTAACAAACAGCGCGATTAGTCAACAAGGAACCGGGCGCGTTATTAGCGTAGAGCAATTTGGTGCCGCCGGCGACAATATATTGTTCGACGCAGCAGGCAGTGTTTCAGCACTCGCATCGGGTAATCAAGGTGTGGTGATTCAAGACGTTAACGCTAATGTCACGCTCGGCAATGCGAACATTGCTAATACTGCTGGCGATGCGATCACTATTGATAATTCGACAGGTCAAATGAACTTGAGTTCGGTCAGTGTGGTCAATGCTGGTGCGAACGGTATACACGCCACTGATCTAAATGGCACTTTACTCATTCAGCAAGGCACTACCATCAACGGCGCAGTCGGCGACGGTATTCGTGTAGATTCCAGTGGCGCACCGGTAGCGACTACAGTACAAGTTTTGGGTACAGCTGACAGTGTTGATGTCAGTAATGTTGCTGGTAATGCTTTAGTGGTGGCGGATACAACCGCGCCAGTCTTACTCTCCGATTTTGATACACAAAATATTTCGGGCAATGAATTTGTGTTCGATAATTCGGGTCCAGTGACCGTGACCGATGGACTCACGTTCGCAGACATCGCGCAAGGGTTATTCATTAATCAAACAGGCAGTCACCTGATCACTAATGCTGACCTAACTACGCTACAAGTTAGTGGGGGTTCAGCTGATATTACAATCACCGATTCGGCGATTGTTAATAATACCAATGCGGCAACTATTTCAGTGGATGGCGGCCACAGCGGTTCGATTACCACTGATGCTAATACCACCATCGAAACGACTAATGGCACTGGCTTCCAGTTCGACGATGCTGATGGGACTTACGCCTTCAATGGCCCCAACACCTTTAATGGTGGAGATGCCGGGATCGATATTGTTAATGACTCTAGCGGTACGTTTACCTTTGGTAGTGGCACGGCAATCACTAGTCCAAGTGGGGTTGCGCTTAATATCGACGGCAGTGATGCGAACGTCACTTATAACGGTACGATCACGCAGAATAACGCGGCAACCGCTATCAATATCGCCAATAATACCGGCGGTACTGTCACCATTGCTGGCCAGGTCGTTGCGAATACGTCAAATACGGATTCTGTCGTTATCAGCAATAACACCAGCACCACCAGTTTCACTGGCGGGCTCAATCTAAATACCACCAGTGGTACCGCGTTGTCTGCCAACAATGGCGGTACGGTCAATATCAGTAACGGTGGCGATGAATCAATCACCGCCACGAATGGCGCTGCGGTGCAAATTGCAGACACCAACACCAATATCGTCCTAGACTCCATTTCAGCAAATGGTGGAGGCGCTGGTGTCGGGGTTCATTTAACCACCGCGGGCGCGGGTTCTATATTTGCAGTCAGTGGCACAACCCAGCTGGACAATTATCTTACTGCAATCTTGCTCGAAGATAACCAAGGTACAGCAACCTTCGGGACTACCAATATTGATATGAGTAATGCCGGCGGTGCCCGTGGAATCGATTTTCTTGGCACTAATAATGCCACTAATTTCGGTGTTACCAGCATCACCAATGTAGGTGGTGGTGCTAGCCAAGTGGGTATCGATTATGCCAATAGCACGTTGCTTGGCGGTTCCTTGTTTACTTCAGTGGATATCTCCGGCCCCGCTACATCGACAGATTCGGTCGCAGTAGACTTAACGGCAATGCAAGGTAATCAAGTGGTTCGTCTTGGCGAGCAGGTTCGCACTGGCGCATCGAGTCATATTACCGACGTGCATGGTGGTGTACTTATTGATAATACTGCTGCCGTGCAGTTTACCTTTGGTGATGGCGAAGACGCCACTGACACGCTGTCTACGATTGATGTAAACAGTCAAGCTGGTGCCTACACGGTCGACGCGGCTGGTGGCACGTTAGCCGCATCCAACTTCAACTTCGAGGATGTCATGGTTGGTTCTGGCGATTCAGCAAACTTACCTGCTGGCGCAAATGCACCTATATTTGTCAGTGAAACGGGAGGCACAATTACCGCGTCTACCAACAATCTCAGTGACGATGTTACGACCATCACGGTTGCTGATGCTGAAAGTCTAGCGGACACAGACCAGCTATTTGTATTCGTTGGTGACAGTGGCGGCGATATCGACGTAGCCGGTGGTGCTGTCGACGGATTTACCCTGGATGAAGGTCAGAGTATTGATAGCTTCAACAATGGCAACACGATTTCGTCGGGTCAAGCACAGCCAAATAATATCACTGGTAATATTGGCTCTAGTGGCGTCACATACAGCTCGGATGATGTCACCGCAATTAATACCGCGGCCGGCGCAACCAGTGTTATTAATATTGATGGAGCAGGAAACAACCAAGTTAGTAACTTAAATGTGATGAGCCCAACCACGGCAGGAGCATCAGGGGTTGTCGTACAAAACGTTGTTGCCGGCCCAGTTACCTTATCAAATTTGACGATTGATAATGGTGCTATGGCGGCAGTGACCTTGAGTGGAAATTCACAGACGATTAACCTGAATAATGTCGATGTCGCAGACTTAGATTTGTCTGGCGTTAATGCCGGTACGGCGCTTACGATTACTGGCGCCAGCCACGCTGGTCAAGTGGTTGTTGGTTCGGGTTCTGATCTCGGCGGCACCACAGGTACCGTTATCTCCGCAAATGTGGGCGACAATGTTGTGTTGCTCGACACCAGTGGTACGCAACTTAATGTTAGCGGCAACACCGGTACGGTTATTGATATCAATGGCCTAGCAGCTGGCAGTAATTTGAATCTAGGTGCAATTAATGCCGATGGTGTGACCGCCGACAGTGTGTTGCGGATTCAGAATATGGATGGCGGCAACCTAAATGCGCAAGCGATAGCGATTACTAATTTCGGTGACGCAACAAGTGACACGGCGATCGATATAGCTGGTAGCGCCGGGTCGTTAAATTTTACCGAGCTTGATATTGCTGCGACCAGTGGTAGTGCGTTGGTGTTAGAAGGTCAAACTCTGGCAATTGCTAATACCGATAACGATATTACGACGCTAGATGGCCAAGCGCTGAACCTCGACGGTACAGTGATCGCCGCAGGCGGTGTGACTTTCGATCAGGTTACGGCGAATGCGACTACTCAAGATGTGGTATCAATTAACAACACAACTGGCGGTGACCTAATACTCAACGATGTTGCGCTAAGCGGGAGCGCGATCACCAAGGGGCTGCTTGTGTCCGGTGGCGCGCGCAGCAGCAACGTCTTGGTGAATGCTGGAACCATTGCTAATGGTGTTTCGATTATCGGTTCAGGAGCTGGTGACGTAATAGTCGATGCAGATATCAGTGCCGCAGCTGGCTACGCCGTACAAGTCGCGAATCGTGGCGCCGGCGCCGGCGTGGTTGATATCAATGGCACTGTCACCAGCAGCACCGGTGCTGTTTCGATACAGAACAATTCGGCCGGCACGGTACAGTTTGACGGTGTGGTGACCGGTGCTGGTGGGAATACTAGCGGGGCGATCAATGTCGGCGGAAATACGGGCGGCACGAACAACTTTAATGCACTAGTTGACATTGATGTAACTGGTAACGGTACTGGCGTCATGATTGGCAACACCAACACGCCAGGTGCAGCGGTGAACTTTAATGGCGGGCTAGATGTTAATTCGGTCAATGGCGTCGCTCTGAGTGTTGAAGGTGGCACGATTTCGGTGGCAAATGCAGGCACTGAATCGGTTGCAACCACTGGCACTGCCGGTGCGGTCAATATTGACGGCGCAACTGTGGCTGCTAGTGGAATCAATCTCGATTCAGTCAGCACCAGCAGCTTAGCTTCATCAAATGCAATCAATGTTAATGACGCAGTTGGCGGTGCGATTACTATTGCGTCGGTCGATACCAACGGTACTGTCCTGACGACGGGCTTGAATGTCAGCGGCGATGCTCGCACTAGCAACGTGCTAGTCAACGGTGGAACCATCAATAATGGTCTGACAATAAGTGATGACGGAACCGGAACAGTGGTTGTCGGAGCGGCTATTACCGACAACGCAGGTTACGCGGTTCGAATTGAAAACCGTGATGGTTCTGCGGGTCAAGTAGACATTAATGGCGCGGTGAGTAACAACACCGGCGTAGTATCAATTCAATCGAATTCAGCTGGTACGGTGAACTTTAACGGCGTGGTTACCGGCACCGGTGCCAACACGACTGGCTCGATCAATAGCGATAATAACACCGGTGGCAGCACCAACTTTACCGCCTTAGTCGATCTCGACCAGACCGGCAATGGTGTTGGGGTTGATCTACAGAGCGGTATTGGCTCTAGTACCAACTTCACCGGCGGTTTAGATGTTACAACGGCTTCAGGTACTGGGGTAAACGTGTTCGAAGGCGGCACGGTGTCTATCACCGGTGCGAGTAATAGTATTGCCACTGGCAGTGGTCGCGTGATGACGTTTTCAGATTCAACTATCGGTGCAGCTGGTTTAAATTTCGCATCCGTTGCCAATACCAGTGCAAACGCGTTCGCGAGCCTTGAAATGACTAATGTTAGCGGCGGAGATCTAATCATCGGCACTACTAATTTAACCGGGTCAGGCGTTCGTTTAGCGGGGACTATTGATTCAGATGTTGAACTTGGTGATGTGGATATTGCCTTAACTGGCGATAGTCAAACTGGCCTGGACCTAAGCGGTTCGGCACTCAACGGCACGCTGAATGCGTCGGACTTTGATTTAACTTCAAGCAGTGCGACCGATACTGTTGGTGTGAATCTAGTTAACACTACAGGCACCGGCAGTATTCAACTCGGAGATACTAATCAGAACGGTGGTGATAATGCGACGATTACCGGCGTGAATGATGGGGTTCTTTTTTCATCCGTGACTGACACCGACTTTACCTTCGGCGATGGTAGCAACGTAAATCCTGATGGTATTGCATCGACAATTGATGCGGTTACACCAATAAATGATAACGGAAGCGGATTGCCAGCAAGCGGTGGCTATCATTTTAACGACGTCACTTTAATCGGTGATACCTCAGCCTTGGCCGGCCCCGATGTGTACTACGTTGATGCCGCTGGCAGTGGTAATGGCAACACTCAAGGAAATGCTGGCAGCATTGATGGTGCAGAGAGTTCCGGTGCGGATGCCATTGTCTTGATCGACACCACCAACAATAGCTCGGCGGATGTTATCGATCAAATGAGTGTTCCACATATCAGCGCAGGCTTAAGCAACTCACTTGAACTTGCAGATGGTCAAATACTAATCACTCTGATTGGTGGGCAAGTCATTGATCTGGGAATATTTGGCTTGTCGGGAGGTGTTCCATCGAACTTCGAAATTAATGTGAGTGGTTCATCTGTGATTACTGGCTCGGCGACCTTGGATAGTTTGGCGCCGGTTCTAACCACTAGTGTCGGTGACACCGTGGTGTTGAACGGATCTTCAACTTTACAAGACGTGGTTCTAACCAACACTGGCACTGGCACCGCTGTATCGGGTGATTTCAGCAGCAACGAAACCGTCACCATCAACACTAGTACAGTAGATGGAGTTAGTTTCACACCGAGTGGTGGCACAACTACCGTTAATTTGAATAACCTTGCCTCAACGTCAACGGTAAGTCTTAATGGCTCTGGTGGAGGCGCTATCACCTTAAACACCACTGGTACCAATACAATAGAAACGGTCGCTGACCAAATTCTAAACTTGGATACTGTGACACTTGGTGCTGGTGGCGTTAACTTTGCTTCATTAACATCAACAGCGGCTGTTAGCGCTGGTGATGCAGTACGATTAGCCGCGATTTCGGGCGGTAATTTTTCCGGCGGTAATCTAACCGTGGCTGGCACGCTCGCCGGTAATGGTTTGTCGGTAGTTGAGACTAGCGCTAATACCTCGTTCAATTCCATTGATATAGATAATGTCAGTGCAGCTGGGATTTCGATAGATTCTATTGGCGGCGATGGTGGCAATACTGGAGATTTCACTGTGCTCGGTCTAACCGACATTAGTGGTACCGGCGCAGGCCAAGCGGCGATCGCTATCGCCAATCATAGTGGCGCAACCACTTTCGCAGATATCAATATCAATAATCGCGGTGGTGCTGGTATTGCTATTAATGGTGCAAATGATGGTACGCAAGATATCGAACTTGGTAACGTGACGATCAATAATCAAAACAGCAGCGTAACCACCGGCTTGGAGATCGCGGATATCAACGCGGCGGGCAGCACGGTAGACATCACCAGCGTTGCAATTAACAACAATGGTGCCAACAGCTCAGCTATTGCTCTGTCGAACAATGATGGCGCGACCATCAACATCAATGGCGGCAACGTGCAAAATGCCGCTGCCGCGGCGGTCAGTATTTCAAACAGTAGCGGCAGTGCAACCTACGCTGGCACCATCAACAACAGTGCGGGCCGCTCACTTCATGTATTCACTAATGAAGGCGGCGGCGTGGTGAATATCACCGGTGCCATTACGGATACCGGCGCCGGCATTGTTTTGGAAAACAACGATGTGGGCGGGGACGCAACGATCAATATCTCCGGCGGCATGAACTTGAGTACTGGTACTGACAATGCGTTCACTGCTGTCAATGGTGGTGATGTTACTGTCACCGGCAGCAATACGATCTCGACCACCTCTGGTAGCGCGCTGGCAATAGTGAATGCTGATGTGACTGCCGAATTTGATTCAGTGACGGCGAGCGCGTTAAACGGTAACGCCGGAATTCGGATTACCAACTCGGGCAATGGCACTATCAATGTCAATGGCGGCTCGATTACCAATATCGGCGCTGGAAACGCGATTGATATTTCGGGGGGCAGCGGGAGTCTGACTTTTGCTACCGACATCAATTCGTCCGGCGCAACAGGGCATGCCGTCGAAGTTACAACGCATACTGGTGGTAACGTGGTTTTCTCCGGCAATCTGACGGATAACGGGGCAACCGGCGGCAGTCTGCGGCTGCAAAATAACTTGGGTTCGACCATCACGTTCTCGGGTGGTACAAAGCAAATCAACACCGGCACCAGTGATGCGTTCGTTGTGGCGAATAATTCGGCGGTCAATTTTACTAATGGCGGCCTGGATATCGATACCACCACAGGGAATGGTTTTGCGGTCACCGGCAGTGGCACCGTGACAGTCGAAGGAGCAGGTAATACCGTTACCACGACAACTGGTACGGCTGTCAACATTTCTGGTGGCACCTCGATTGGCACAGTGGCCGGCGGTCCACCAGCGTTGAGTACCGGCAGCGGCATATTCAGCGGCGGCTTCGGCGTGACATTCGAAAGCATCAACGTAAATGGCGCAACTCAAGGCATTAATTTGAACAATGCGGGCTCAGGTGGATTCCAAATCACCGGCACCGGTACGACTGCTGGCTCCGGCGGCACTATTCAAAACACTGCTCAGGACGGTATCGACATCACCAATACCGATAACATCTCCTTGGCAAACGTGAATTTGCTGAATAACGCGCAAACCTCATCCGGCACTACTGGCAGCGTATTCGGTGCCGCCGGTGCGACCGATGGCTACTTTGCGGCACTCGATTTGTTGAACGTGGACAACATCGTGCTGCGCAATATGAGTATTAATGGCGGTGAAACTGGCGCAGGCGTGAATAACAATAACGGCGAAGTTGGCATCAGCGGCCGTAATGTGTCTGACTTGTTTGCCACCAACGTGACGGTGGAAAACTTCGGCAACGCCGGGAATGAAGACAATGTGCAGTTCCAACAACTAACCGGCACCGTTGGCCTAAGCAACTTTACCAGCCGTGATACCGGTGGTGGCTTGTTCTCGGTCAACAATACCTCAGGTAATTTGGCGCTCACGGTCGACAATGGCGCCTTCGAGGAGACGGTCAATGGGGTTGGTCGTGGAGGCTTGGAGATAAGCGTTGCTGGTGCCGGAACCACGGTAGTGAATGTTGACAATAGTACCTTCGGTAATGGCAATACCTCGCTTACTGACGGTGGCATTCAAGGTACCGCATTGTCGCTTAATGTAGGTGGCACTCAAGATGCGACCCTGAATGTTAATAGCAGCAGCTTTAATGGTGCTAACGTTGGCATCAGCGGCACACTGGATTTGGGCACCTCGCCCGAGCTAGCCATGAATATTGGTAACACTAGCGGTAATACGATTAATCGCACTCGTTCAAATGCGATTAATATTTTTACCAACGGTAATTTATCGCCGGGTCAGGGCAGCGTCCGTGCCAATATCCAGAGCAACAGAATTGGCACGGCGGGATTAAATATGTCTGGCTCCCTATTTGGCAGTGGTATCAGTGCGCGCAATGAAGGCGGCGGTGAAATGAGCCTGCGGATCAATAACAATACTATTCAGGAAGTTGGTGACTCAGCGGCGGGGCCGGCCGCTGGCTTCGAAGGCATTTTTATTGCTGAAAGTGTAACGGCCGGCACCACCAATGCCACGATTACCAATAATGTAATCCAAAATATACACGACGACCGAGGCATTCTAGTAGCTCTGCTCAATGGCGGCACTAGCTGCACCAATATCTCGGGTAACACTTTTGCTGGCACGATTCGCGAAGATGCACCATTTAGTGGCACGACGTCAGTAATTCGAATACGGCAGGATGCTGGCACACACAATGTGGTGCAGGGCAGTGCCGCCGCCTTGGCTACTGCCAATGGCTTGGTCGCGGGCAATATTACTGAGTCGGGTAGCTTTAATTACTCAACACCAACGTGTGTAGTGCCTTAACCAGCTAAACGTAAAGTTAAAAGCGAATGTTTAAAAGACTCCTGGGTGATCTCAGGAGTCTTAGTCAGAGAATCTACTACTAATTTACTTCAATCAGGAGGATGTACTTATGTCAGAACCATTTCTTGCCGAGGTTCGAATCGTAGGATTCAATTTCGCGCCGCGTGGCTGGGCGTTCTGTGATGGGCAAATTCTGCCGATTAACCAGAATCAGTCGCTGTATTCCCTGTTGGGAACTACCTATGGCGGCGATGGTCGGACCAGCTTCGCGTTGCCTGATTTACGTGGCCGTGCACCAATGCATGTGGGTAGTTCAGACGGTGGTGAGGAACACCCAGAAGGACAAAAGTCCGGTGAAGAGACCCACACGCTATCAGCTGCCGAAATGCCACAGCACACACATGCGCAAAAGGCCTCAGCAACTAATGCCGATACCTCGACACCGACAGGCCACCTACTAGCACGTGAGGTTAGTAACCCATACAGCGCGGCTACCACGTCAAAGGAACCGTTCGCGGCTGGCACCATTGCCAATACCGGCGGTGGCCAAGCACATAATAATATGCAGCCTTATCTTGCATTGAATTTTTGTATCGCACTGCGGGGTTTATTCCCGTCACGCAATTAGGAGAAGGAGTTATGTCAGAACCATTTGTAGGAGAAGTAAGAATGTTTGCCGGCAACTTTGCGCCGCGTGGCTGGGCCTTTTGTGACGGTCAGTTATTAGCCGTTTCGCAAAATGATGCCCTGTTTAGTTTACTGGGCACCATTTATGGTGGCGACGGTCGAACCACTTTCGGCTTACCGGACTTGCGCGGTCGAGTTCCGATTCACGCCGGTCATGGCCCAGGTTTAAGTGCGCGCCGCCTTGGAGCCAAAGCGGGGTCAGAAACCGTAACCCTGACCGTAAACCAACTACCGTCCCACACGCATAATATGGAAGGCGTTGCCGCCAACGCTACTTTACCAAACCCTCAAGACAACCATCTAGGCACCAGTACTGTCATCCAGCCTTTTGCTCCTACCGAGTCACTGGATGAAAATATGGCAACCACAGCCGTTGCAAAGGTTGGTGGCAGTCGCTTGCACGCTAACGAACAGCCGTACTTGTGTGTGCATTTCATTATCGCGTTGTTTGGAATCTATCCATCGCGCCAATAAGGGAGAATTAATATGTCAGAACCATTTATTGCAGAAATTCGAATTTTTGCCGGCAAGTTTGCCCCTCGTGGCTGGGCCTTATGTAATGGACAATTATTACCAGTGTCGCAGAATACAGCACTGTTCTCACTGATCGGCACCACCTACGGTGGCGACGGGCGAACCACCACTGCTCTGCCTGATATGCAAGGCCGATTGCCCATGCATCCAGGCCATGGTCCAGGCCTTAGTGCTAGGCGGCTTGGTCAGCATGGTGGCGTGGAAAAGGTCACGTTGACCGAAGCGGAGATGCCAAATCACTCGCACAGCATGCGTGCATCCGGTGAAAATGGCGAACAGGGTACCTTTACAGCCAATACCAAGTTAGCGCGCTCCCGTAGCGGCGCGCTGTATCAAACCAATACAACTACCAATTTAGTTGATATGGCGCCGCTGCCAAACACCGGTGGCTCACAGGCTCACAATAACTTACAACCTTTCCTAGCAATGAATTTCATTATAGCGCTGGTTGGTTTGTATCCGTCACGCAGCTAAGAAAAGGAGATAAAAAGCATGAATAGTACTCTTAATAGAAGGCGTTCGTTTCTGCAATGTGTCACACTGGGTGGGGTAGCGATTGCGTCACCACTTACTTCAACCGCAGCGCTGAATTCGCTTGCCGACGGTCTGCAACGAACGGAGTTTCCGTTGCCAGACTTTGATAATTTGATTGGCGAGGTAGTGCAAATCAGCTGCGTAGACAGTGGTGTTTGTCATGCGACAGTGAGTGAAGTCGCAAACATTGAGTTTGAGTCAGACACTGTGCAGCGGCCTAAGTATTTGCGTCAAACGGCTAAGGTGGTACGTTTTGATGTCGACGGCACCATGGAATTTAGCAATACGTTGTATCACGTTAGTCATCCTATGCTAGGCAAGCTCGAACTGCTCTTGTCACCGGTACCTGATGCAGATGGTGCAATTGGCTTGGAGGCCGTGTTTAATTAATTACTCGACTTAATCGCCGCTGCGTACCGGTTTGACATATCAATACCAGGTACTAATCTTAAAATTTTTGTAGAAATGAGCTATTTAAATGAAAAAAGTTATCAAACTTGTAATCCAATCGACTGTGGCGCTATTGGCAGTGCCTTCGATGAACGTGTTCGCAGCCGAGCATTATGCGTATGTAATTGATTCCAGTTACACAGTCCAATTGGTGTCGATGAAGGGCGTTGCGGAGGCACAGTCTAAGCCAGACTTTGCGCTCAATGTGAGCTCTGGTGGGGATGGGAGCGTGTGGATTGTATCCACTGACTCGGGTAAAGCTGATCGCGGCGGTAATCTATTGAAAGTACGGCCCAATGGGAGTACTGAGTGGAAAACAGTGAAGATCGAAGGCGGTGTTGAGGTGTCTGATGTCAGTGGCGACTACGCTGGCAATGCCTATGTGGTAGACGGTGCAACTCAAGAAATTCTACATGTGACCGCAGCGGGAAAAATTCTGAGTCAAGGCAACGCTAAAGGGCCGTTTTTTGACGTGAGTGCATCCTTTAGCGAAATTGGGCCTGCTGAGAATTTGATTGCGGCTATTGGCTCCGAACCAGATGCAGGTATTGGTAACCCCGTGTACTTTTTCAAATCCTCCAAAACGGGTTGGAAGCCACGAGGGGTTGGTGCTAAAGATGTAACCGGCTATTGGATAGTGACAGCGAGTGGACAGGTAAAGACCGCGGCCCCTGACAATCCAATAATGGTAAAATCACCCGAAAATACCGCAAGCAGTATAAGTGTCTCTAAGTCTGGGCTAGTGTGGATACTGAGCCAAGAGCCAAACATCAATAAAGGTGGTGCGTACTTAAAAGTATGGGATGGCAAAGGCGCGGATTCCTCGAACTGGATAAAAGTCCCCAAGATTGGAGCGTATGCGGTGTCAGCGCGCTAGATTGCCCAATTTTGTACCGAATTAGTAGCGCATAGCCGTAGGCTTTTTCGAAAAATTGATTGGCTGACAATGCCCTTGCCGGCAACCGAGCTGGTAATAGATATTTTGGCGCCTGCTGCATGCACTAACGGCTTGCATGATGGTATAGTTGTATTGGGGCAGGACAATTAGGGGGCTAAAATGCGCATTGCGCAAGAATCAACCGATCATGTTCGGTTAACATGTCATGGACGACAATCATGATTAAACCACTTTGCCTTACCATGTTGGTGGCCTATTTTTTGACTGCGTGTGCAACTGCTGGGCGTGACTCCGTGCCACTGTCGCAGGCCGAAGAAGTGGGCTTTTCTCAGCAAGAAATTATCGATTTTGGTCAAATGGTGAATCTAACTTATGATCAATTTCACCGGTATTCGAGTGACTTTAGCCCGCCCGCACCTGACACGTTTGTAGCTGGTTATCGAGCCACGCAAAACTTGCATTCTCAAGATAAGCCGAGCGACAGTAAGCGTGAATTTTATGGATATCTTGCGCGATCCAATGCCGACCCTCAGCATCTGATAATTGCAGTCCGTGGTACCAGCGATGCAGCGGAATGGCTAGATGATGTTAAATTCGACAAAGTTCCTTTTTCGCATAACGCAAAGCATGGTCGAGTTGAATTGGGTTTTAAACAGGTGTTCGACAGGTTTGCTATTTCTGATTTTGGCAGTCGCCACGATGTCAGCCTAGATGAATACTTGGCGGCACTTGAGGACGTGTCAATGATTACCGTGGTCGGGCACAGCCTCGGCTCGTCGTTGGCGACGCTGATGGCATTTGATTTCAGCGTTAAAGGCTATGCTGATGAAATCAGAATACTCACGTTCGCCTCACCTCGTACCGGCGATCATCACTTCTCGGCAGCTTTTGTTGCGCAAGTCCCTAACAGCTTGCGTGTGGTGAACGAGCCGGACTTGGTACCAAGAGTCCCACCACGTCTATTTAAATTTCGCCATGTGTGGCACGAATTGAAGATCGACTCTCGGCTTCATTCACGAGTAAAAAGGAGTGTTACATGCTTTCATAGCCTGTCTACCTATTTGTATGTACTGACAAGGAGCCAACATGCCTCACAATTTGAACCAACCGCAGAATGCTTAGCCTTATGAATCCAACATTACTCGATCAATATGATCTCACCTTTCGACCCGCGACCGACAAAGACCGGTCGTTTCTGCGCCGACTGTATGGTTCCACGCGAGAAGTTGAAATGAGTATGGTGCCATGGACCAGTGAGCAAATTAGCGAATTTCTGGATATGCAATTCGAGGCCCAACATAAGTTCTACCACGACCAATTTGCGGAAGCTGAGTTCAGTATCATTATGCAATCTAGCCGTCGCATTGGTCGGCTATATCTTGACGTTCGGAAGGACGAAATACGCATTATCGACATCGCTTTAGTGCCGCAATCTCGAGGTCGCGGTTTCGGGGTCGCGCTGCTCAGCCACATTCTCGATAAGGCACGTCGTTTGACGCTGCCGGTGACCATTCACGTCGAAAAAAATAATCCTGCTATGTCGTTGTATAAACGTCTGGGTTTCGTCTTGGTGGAAGATCAGGGAGTGTACGATTTGATGCGTTGGAATGTTGATAATTAAATGGGGCTAAATCGCGGCCTATAATTAATTTGCGTGCTAAACATGGCTCGTTCAACCGTGCGGTTAACAAATCAATTGCTTAGCGACTCCCGTCTGTAGTCATTTAGCGGTATGATAAGTTCCCCCTGAAATTCGCCTTAAGTAAACCTTATTTCCATGGAACAATTCTTTGAACGAATGATGTACCGCTCACGCTGGGTACTGGCACCGATCTACTTTGGCCTAAGCTTGGCGATCCTCGCTTTGGGTATTAAATTCTTTTTGGAACTATTTCACTTGTTGGTGGATATCGTTGTGTTATCTGAAGCCGACATGATTTTAGTGGTGTTGAGTTTGGTTGACATTGCTATGGTCGGCGGCTTACTGATTATGGTAATGATGAGCGGCTATGAGAATTTTGTCTCGCAAATTGATTTAGGCAAAGACGAAGAGAAGCTCAGTTGGTTAGGCAAAATGGATGCCTCGTCATTGAAAGCCAAAATAGCCGCCAGCATTGTGGCCATTTCATCTATTCACTTACTAAAAAAGTTCATGGCTGCCGAGACCGTCGATAATGACAAGTTGCTATGGTACGTGGTTATGCACATTACGTTTGTTGCATCAGCATTTGCGATGGGCCTGTTAGATGTGTTGTATTCGCGGGTTAATCAGCCTAAATAGCTAGTCGTTGGGCAAATTTGGCGCGTAGCATATCTCGTAACAGCAGTACCGCCGGTGTGATTTGACGGCGTGTTGGGCTTAGTAGATTCAATGAGATTCGACGAGATTGATGATCCGGTAATACGCGTACTAGTCGACCGGATTTAAGGTCTTCAGACACATCGAGTCGTGATTTAAACGCAATCCCGCGTCCAGCCACAGCCCAACGGCGCACGACATCGCCGTCATTCGCACATCGGTCACTTCGTACCTGTATTTTAAGCGCACCAGTATCGTCTTGGTGATTTGATACTAACTCCCAAATTCGATTTGGGCGGCTGTTTAGTTGTAACAACAAACAGTTATGCTTGCTTAAGTCGCTGGGTTTGGTCGGGAGACCATGTTTGGCTAAGTAGGTTGGTGAGGCGCACAGTATTCGATTGATCGTTGCCAGCTCAAATGCCACCATTGACGAGTCTTCCTGATTGCCATAGCGGATTGCTAGGTCAACGCGATCTAAATAAAAGTCAGAGAGTGAGTCACCCAAAAAGAGGTGGATCGACAAATCTGGATGAGCCAACATAATCTCGTCGACCCAGTCGAGCAGCATATTGCGGCCTAAGTCGGAGGGCGCGGAAATTCTAAGCTCGCCAGCTACCTTACCTTTCAATGAGTGAATTGACGCTTGCCCAGCATTGAGGCTAGCAAGTGCCTCCCGGCAGTACACCAAAAAGCGTTCACCTTCGCCAGTGATGCGAAGCTGTCGCGTGGAGCGAATGAATAAGGCCACACCAAGTTGCTTCTCAAGTCGTTTAATCGCCGCACTGGCGGCTGCAGCACTGATATCGAGTTGCTGAGCGGCACGGGTGATGTTGCCACTATCGGCGATACGGACAAATAGCGTTAAATCATTGACGTTCATTATCAAAAATATTTTGAATATGTTTCGCCTATTATGCCGTTTATGTGCTTGCTGTGCTTGTTAATAATAAGACCAAGCAAATAAACCAAGTCTAGCCAATAACCGGCCTAGGCAAATTATTGAGGAGAAGTTATGAAAGCAATTGCCTATCAAACCCAACAGCCCATTGAACATAACGATGCTTTAATGGATATCGAATTGGATAAGCCCGTGGCCACTGGCCGCGATATTTTAGTGAACGTGCGAGCCGTATCGGTCAACCCCGTCGACACCAAAATCCGTGCCTCGGCGTCTGCCGCTGAAGGTGAATACAAGGTCCTCGGTTGGGATGCTGTTGGCGAGGTCGTCGCGATTGGTGAAGCGGTTGAGCTTTTCAGTGTTGGAGACCAGGTGTGGTATGCCGGTGATCTAACACGGTCTGGGTCTAATGCTGAGTTTCAATTGGTCGATGAGCGCATTGTTGGTCTAAAACCAACGACACTCTCCAATGTTGAAGCGGCCGCAATGCCACTTACGGCGATCACCGCGTGGGAATTACTGTTCGACCGTATCGGTTTCGTACCGATGCTCGCAGATGATGCCACTGCCGACATAGCGGTGTCGGGCGCGCCTAAACCGAGTTTGTTGATTATTGGCGCGGCCGGCGGTGTTGGCTCAATTCTCACTCAACTGGCCACGCAGCTAACCGATGCTACTGTAATTGGCACGGCATCGCGCCCCGAGAGCCAAGCGTGGGTTCGCGAACTGGGAGCGCATTTTGTGATTAATCATCATCTGCCATTGGCTGAGCAGCTTAAGGAGCACGGCATTGAACAGGTGTCTCACGTAATTAGCCTTAATCAAACCGATCAGCATTTTGCCCAATTGGTTGAGGTGCTCGCTCCGCAAGGCAAACTCGCACTGATTGATGACCCTAAAGCGCCTATTGATATTATGCAGCTAAAAGCAAAGTCATTGTCATTGCACTGGGAATTGATGTTTACTCGTTCGATGTTCAATACTTGGGACATGGTCAAACAACACCAGCTGCTCAGTCACGTTGCGCAATTGGTTGACCAAGGGCGTTTGAAAACCACGCTTGGCGAGAATTATGGAACCATCAATGCGGCGAATTTGAAGCGTGCACATGCTCATATTGAGAGTAATTCGGCAGTCGGTAAAGTTGTTCTCGAGGGATTTTAGTAGCCTCGTGACGCGTTTCCATCAGTCATATTGAGAAGAACATTAAGTCCTAACTGAGAATTTTTTTGAGTAAACTATGAATAATGAACTAACTATCGTCGCGCGTATTGTCGCAAAACCAGCACAAACTGATTTGGTGAAGTCGGCTCTAGTGCATCTTATTGAGCCAACGCGCAAAGAACAAGGTTGTATTCGATACGATTTGCATCAAGATAACGAAGAGCCCTCGGTGTTTGTATTTTACGAGAGCTGGGAATCGCGAGAGCTATGGCAAGAACATATGAATAATGATCATCTCAAAGCGTATATCGAAGCCACCGATGGTGCGGTAGACAGCTTTACCCTAAATGAGATGTCGAAAATTGCTTGAAGAAAGGCAAAAGCTGTTTTAGCAGAGTTGCCTGACTTCGGTAGTGTTAGGCAACAACGCCGAATAGATTGCCAACCACGGCGGTTAGCGCCATAGCCAATGCTCCCCAAAAAGTGACTCGGGCAGCCCCCTTTAGTACTGAGGCACCACCAACTTTGGCGGCCAGTGCGCCCAGCATTGCCAAAAATAGTAGTGATGAGCTAGCGACTAATGAAATCAAAGTTGAGCCGGGCGTGAGCCATGCAACGATCAATGGTAAGGCGGCACCAAGGGTAAACATACTGGCTGATGACAGTGCCGCTTGCAGAGGCCGCGCGCTTTGGCTATCCGCCAAGCCGATATCATCACGAATGTGAGCGCCCAAGGCATCATGCTCCATAAGCTGCTCGGCAACCTGTCTAGCTAAGTCGGCGTCGAGCCCTCTGTCCTGATAAATGTCAGCCAGTTCAATTTTTTCTGATTCATAGTTGTCCTTTAGCGACCGCTTTTCGATGGCTATATCGGCTTTCTCGGTGTCCGCCTGCGAGCTGACCGAAACATATTCGCCGGCGGCCATCGACATGGCGCCCGCGACCAAACCGGCAATTCCCGCCAGCAAAATGCTCTGTTGAGATGCACTTGCGGCGGCTACACCGATAATCAGGCTTGCAGTGGAAACGATACCGTCGTTGGCGCCTAATACGGCTGCTCGCAGCCAGCCAATGCGATGTGAGCGGTGAATTTCTTGGTGGCTCATAAATTACCTGGTCTGGTGATATGATTAAGGTGCTGAATCAAGCGTTTGTTTGCCATGGTCACGTCTATCAAAAGTTGCAACAGCATTTAGGATAAATCAAAATCAGCATCAAATTTACAGTTTGTGCCCTGCTCTAAATTTCAGTATCAAAATACGGTCAAAGAGTACCGCAAATAGATTAATGCGGTTTGAGATGTCGAGGAGTAACGCGGTCTCGGTTAAATCGCGTAATTGCGGGTTGCTGATGGATATTAAGCTGCGAACCTGTAATAGTGATTTATTTCAACAGTGGTTTTTCAAAAGGAGCTGAAAGTGATGCTATTAAGCATGAGACGCTGGCTACATGTGCCAACTGCGGCGCTATTATTTGGCTGTGTATGTGTGTCTATAAGTTTAAGCTCGACTGCATTTTCACAAAGTTCCATACCACCGGTTGATAAGCAGTTTGCACAATTGGCAGCATCACATCGGATTCTTTTGTTTGGCGAATTACATGGCACGCAAGAGATGCCGGCGTATTTCGCAGCGCTAGTTAGTCAGTTAGCGCGGCGCGATCAAGTTATTAAGGTCGGTATTGAGCATCCGCTTGATCAGGCCGGAGACTTAAATGGATATTTACAATCGGCAGGGAGCTCCAAAGACCAACAATTGCTACTGGGTAATGGGTATTGGAATGCGACACATCAAGACGGTAGAACCAGTTACGCGATGTTCACGCTGGTCGAACAATTAAGAGTATTAAAATCTGAAGGTTATGACGTTGAACTATTTGCATTTGATGACCAGCAAGCTGAGAATCGCGATAAAGCGCTCGCCGCAAATATTTCGCGGGTTTATCAGAACAATCCAGAAGCCTTGCATTTAGTTATTACTGGCAACATCCACAGTCGGTTTAAAAGAGGTGCGCCGTGGAATCCTGACTTTCTACCGATGGGCTTCTTTTTACGCGAATCAGTGGGGGCATCTCTAGTGACGTCGGTGGAGTTTAGTCACGATGGTGGCAATGCATGGTTATGTACCCCTGAGTGTAAGGTAACTGAATTGGCTAAACCTAAAACCCCGACTGAGCGTTTTACATTGCGCAAAAAAGCACCGTCCTATCACCATGATTTTGCGCTGAATGTAGGAACCATTGAGGTGAGTTTACCCACGCTGGAGCGCCGCGATTGATAGAGATTTAAATGACGCTTCTAAATGACCCTTCAAGAGCTAGTTAATCGGTCGCTATGATCTACGAGCCGCTAGCTGATTGGCGTGATGCCGCCGAGAGAACGTTCAGTGTGGCATTCGTGTGAACCCAATTCAAATTCTCGACAAATCCACGGACGATTCTCATAGATCGAACACATTAAGCTTTCGCGGTTTAATGCTGAGCACCAGCCGTCATCTAAGCGCAACATGGTCTCACCGCCCCATTCATCAATCGCAATGTGTTCCTCAGGAACGCCGGTGTCGGTAATAATCATTACTTCTAAGCGGCAGCAGCAAGCCCGACAACTGCTACAGGTGACTGCAGTTTTGGCCATCTCACCAGTATCAATTGTCATGTTCATCGCAAATTAGAATAATTGCGCACTGTAGCGTAAATTGAGATTTATCGATATTCATTTAGCCGTGAGTGTTGTAGCGCTTACTCGTGCTGGCACTCACACAACGGTCAGTCACAATTATGTATTTAATATGTATGTTAGCAAGCACTACTGAGCGCGCGCGAATCGACCGACTGCGCGTTCGCGGATTGGCAGGTGTATGATCGCCGCGAGTACCCCGAGTAAGATATTGATCAACCAAACAAGATCGTAGCGAGCCGCATCTCCGTAAGTTGAGAATCCTAGGTATTGACCACAAAATGAGCTAACGACCTGGAATGCGTCGGACTGTTCGTAGAGAAACCCACCTAAATAAACCCCTGTAAAGCTACCTAGTTGGTGCGATAGAAACACCACGCCATATAGAAGCGCCATATAGCGTGTGCCAAACATGACGGCGACTAAGCCAGAGGTTGGAGGAATGGTGGCGAGCCACAGTAGACCAATGCCGATGCTGAAAAATACAATCGAATAAATCGACGCTGGCAATATAATGAATATTGCTATGACCAAGGCGCGCAACAAGTAGATCCACGCCAGCATAGATTGTTTGGGGACACGGCCAGACCAGACTCCCGACATGTAGGAACCAATCATATTAGCCACGCCAATCAGCGCTAAACTCCATGCCCCAACTTTGGCACTAAAACCTAGGTCGCTGAGATAGGCTGGCATGTGTACGGTGATGAATGCCAAATGAAAACCACAAACATAAAAGCCAATGACCAGTAAGACGTAGTGCTTGTGTTGAAACGCTTCCTTGAGGGCTTCTAAGGTCGACTGGTCAAGTGCCTTGTCGTGCACCTCGTTGGCACCAGAGTAAGGCGCCAATGGAATTGCCATAATGACCATTAAGAGCGTCATGGCTGACAGAATTTGCAATGACGAAAACCAGCCAAAGGCATCAATTAAGGTTTGCGAAAACGGCACGATCAAAAACTGACCCATTGATCCAGCGGCTGTTGCAATGCCGGCTACCCATGGCTTTCGATCATCGGGCACGGCGCGCATCAATGCCGGAATGACGATGCCGAATGAGGTACCGGCAATGCCTGCGCCAACTAGAATGCCGGCCGAGGAATTTAGCAATAACGGTGTGTCGGCATAGGCCATCGAGAACAAACCAACCGCATACACCAAGACAGCACCAAGGATAATTCGTAGATTACCGTAGCGATCAGCTAAACCTCCGGCGAATACCGCGACCACGCCCCAACTTAAATTCTGAATGGCCAGGGCGATCGCGATAGTGTCTCGACCCCAGTTGTGAAATTCCGAAATTGGTTTTACGAATAAGCCAAACGAAGAGCGAAAACCAAACGACATCATCAGTAGCATGCAGCCGCTGAGAATCAGTATTTTGGTGGCGGGGGCAAGTTTGCTGGGCTGTGGCATACGCTGAGGGAAAATTACAGACTAAGTAGACTGACGATAATCGAAATCAATTCTCGCCACCAGACGCTATGGCTAATATTTTTTGTGAATAGTGAACTGAGTGGAACTCGCTAATTTTTGCAGATTAATCTAAAATTTTGCAAAGGCATTTTGAGTCAGCAACTTGTGTGTACGAGGTGCTCGATTGACGTTGCGTCAACAGTAGAGACTGGGAGCTAAGCAAATGAAACAAGTTTTGTTAATTATGGTGTGCGTGTTTTCGGTGTCATTGCATGCAAAAGTCGTGTCCTCAACACCAAGCCACTATGTGTTGCAACATCAGGCTCAGTCTACGCTAAGCCCGGACCAGCTGTGGCTGCGTTTGAGCCAACCGAGTCAATGGTGGCATCCGGATCACACCTACTCCGGCGATGCGTCTAATTTGTCGTTAGACCTTGAGGCTGGCGGATTATGGCGTGAAGACTGGAATGGGCACTCAGTGTTGCATGGCATGGTCGTCAATTTTCAGGCTCCTGAACTGCTACGTCTTGAAGCGCCATTTGGACCATTGCAGGGTATGGCGGTCAAAACAATTTGGACGATCACTATTAAGCCCCACCATAATGGTTCATTGGTAATCTTCGATGAGATTAGCAACGGTAGCGATGCGAGTGGTTTAGACGAACTGGCTAAAGCGGTGGACTATGTCAAAGGCGAAGCTATCTCTCGTTTAGTAGCACCATCTGATTGACAGTTTTATGTGTGGTGTGTCGTTTTACGTGGTGCAGATGATTAACTTACCACGTTAACAATGCGATGATAGTTGGCCATCGTGACCTACACTATGTAGTCTAACCAACGGCAATTTATTACATGCTACTGCTGGAAGCGTTTTTTAAGTTTAGTGCTATGGGCCTGTTATTGGCTTTGGCGGCACTAATTTGTCGTGATGGTTTGCACGTTCGTGTGTTCCGATTTGCGATACCGTTGTTGTTGGCAATTTGCTTTATGTTGCTGGCCACAGGCTCGCCGGAGCTGCAAGTCGGTATGCCATGGAAGATACCGCTTCGCCTGTTCGATATGTTCACCACGCTGTTCATTTGGTGGCTAGGTCGCGCGTTATTTGATGATGATTTTCAGCTGTCGGTGCTGGACGCCGTGGTGGCAAGTATCTATTTGGTTCTTGGCACCTCTAATCGACTTCATGCGCTAGGGTTTGATGTGTTCTGGCTGCCGGAAATTGATTTCGCGCTAGCGATTTTGACAGTCAGTTTGATGAGCCATTTGGTGTATCGGGCGTTGGTTGGCAGGCAGGAGGATTTGCTTGAAGGGCGACGGCAAATACGCGTTTGGTTCGCCTTGACGGTGGCGTTGGTATTGGTGCTGTCGGTGGTAACTGAGCGTGTGGCTAACTTGTTACAACTGGACTCTCGGCAAGCTATTTGGATTACCTACGTGTTTACTTTGCCGATACTGTTATGGGCGGTGCTTTGGTTGACGCGTTTGCATCCGAGTGCGTTGGCGTTTCAGACCCCATCAACGGCACAGCTCGACACGATTCACATTGACCCACGCGATGTCGACGCGCATGCCAAGCTAGTACGTATTATGGAGTCTGAACGAGGCTTTGCAGAGCAGGGTTTGACGATTGGCGGCCTTGCCAAACGAGTTGGCTTGGCGGAGCACCAATTGCGTTCATTGATCAATCGGTCAATGGGGTATCAGAACTTTTCATCATTTGTGAATCACTATCGAATACTGGATGTTCAGCAGGCAATGGCAAACCCAATTTATCATCGTACACCAATTTTAACGCTTGCGATGGATGCCGGATATTCTTCTTTGGCGCCCTTTAATCGTGCTTTCAAGAAGCAGCTTGGTATCACTCCAACCGAGTTCAGAGCCAAATTAATGGACGATTTGTCTAAGTAGTCTGTTCATTTTTGAAAGAACACGCTCATTTTCAGAATCGATCATGCTTTTTCAGAAGCGCGCAGTCAGATACGCCAAATCCATTTATGCTGGTTTCGTTCTAGTCACAGTCATTGATGGTTTTTCAGCAGGAGTAAACATGGAATTTATTGTTGGAGTGTTCGACCACTTTATAGGCAACTTTGGAGATAGTTTTCGTACTGAAGCTACGCGCTATTGGCTCGGTGCGGGAGGCATCTTTTTACTGACGTGGGTTGTGTTCGCCGGTCTATTAAAGAATCGACGCATTCGTAAACCATTGCCGAGCAAGCTGCGCAATAAACAAATGTGGCGTGAAATTCGAACCTCGACGCTGACGGTCATCGTGTTCACATTCTGTTTTAGTATTACTAATCAACTGATGATTTACTTCTTTGGTGGATCGATTTTCCAGATATACAGTGATGTGTCGGACTATGGCTGGGCTTATTTGGTGTTTTCAGTGGTGTTGTGGAGCATTGGTTTGGACACCTATTTCTATTGGACGCATCGGTTTATGCATCATCCGAAGTTCTATAAGTTCTTTCACTTAACGCACCACCGCTCACACAACCCAACGCCGTTTACTGCCTACTCATTCGCGCCGTCTGAAGCGGTGTTGGTATACATCTTTGCGCCGGTGTTCTTCATTTTAGTGCCAATGCATAAAACTGCTTTTATCTGTGCCATGTTGATTCAGATATTTCGCAATGCAATTGCTCATTGTGGCTATGAAATTTTCCCTCGCGGTTGGGCGCGACATCCAATCTTAGGGATTTTTACTACGGTCACGCACCACGACTTACACCATGAGAAGGGGAACGGTAACTATGCGTTTTATTTCACGTTTTGGGATCGTATTATGGGTACTGAGCATCCTGAGTATCTAGCGCGTTTTGATCGCGCGACTGAAGCAAAGGAACCGATGTTGAATCAGGTGCCGGCCAAATAATTTAGTAAATTAGTCTACCTGGCTTGGCATTGACGGCGAGCTTGAACCGCCTTAGCTAAGGTGGCTAGTAAGTCTTCGGTGTCGTCAAATCCTATGCATGCATCGGTAATACTCTGCCCATATACCAACGATGAACGGTCCGCAATTGCTTGTTTGCCTTCCACCAAATGGCTCTCGATCATGCAGCTGACAATATCGTGATTGCCAGCACTAAGCTGCTCAGCAATGCTTTGCCCAACCTTCAATTGATTGCGATGCTGCTTTTCGCTATTGGCATGACTCATATCAATCATGATGCCGGTATCGATTGAGCGCTTGTCTAATATTTTTATTGCATCGGCGACACTTTTTGCATCGTAATTAGGTTGAATACCACCACGTAAAATAATGTGACCGTCTTCATTGCCGGCGGTGGTAAAAAGGGCAGTGGTGCCCTCCTCTGTTGGACTCAAGAATATATGCGGCGCGCGCGCGGCAATAACGGCATCGGCGGCAATATCCACATCGCCTTTTGTGCCGTTTTTAAAACCGATTGGGCAGGATAAGCCGGATGCTAGTTCACGATGTATTTGGCTTTCCGTGGTCCGCGCTCCAATTGCGCCCCAGCTGACTAAGTCTGCATAGTATTGGCCGGTGACTGCATCTAGAAATTCACAACCAGCGGGCACACCGAGTTGATTGATGTCGAGCAACAGTTTACGCGCGACGTCTAAGCCTTTATCAACGTTAAAACTTTGGTTCAGATCGGGGTCGTTTATTAGTCCCTTCCATCCGATAGTAGTGCGCGGTTTTTCGAAATACACACGCATGACGACCTCTAGGTCGGCTGCATGTAATTGGCGGAGTTCGGCCAAACGCTTGGCATATTCAAGTGCTGACTTGGGGTCATGTACTGAACATGGGCCAGCAATCACCAACAGTCGGTCGTCGCGTTTATGCAGAATATTGCTAATTGCATTGCGAGTCGAATTGACCAACGACTCGGCGGTCCCAGACAATGGGTATTTAAGCAGCAGCGCGCTGGGCGGTTGAATTGGATCAATTGCGCGAATGCGCTGGTTGGCGGTGGTCATAATGAAGGCTGCGTGGAGTAAATTGCGTCAAGTTTGAGAGTGAGTGTAGCAAGCTTCAAATAGGAATGCAGTTGATGACTCGCTCGGCTCTCTGCGCAACCGTCTTGCTACTGAATAATTTCCTCAAATAGGGCGTAGTAAAGGTGTTCGCTGTAGCCTTCGCGAATGTGTAATGTGGCGTGCTTGAACTTATCGCAAATTGCTCGGGCACCGGCTTCGGTAATGCGTTTGTCTTCGGTGCCGTACCATATCTCAATGGGTTTTTTAAACTGCTCAGTGTCTAGATGCAATGGGGTCATGCAAAATATCATTTCATTTAAAATGCCGTCGAGGCTTTGTCGAGCGCCTTCTTTAAATACATCGGTCAGCAATTTCACGATACCGTGCCGTTCGAACATTTCGCGTTCGGCAGTTCCAACGCTGGTCTCGAGCATGGCTGGGTAATGCGCATCTAAATTCAGCGTCACGCTTTTTAGCCAGAGCTGATAAATTTCCTTAGCAAACTCAGGCGAGAGCCGTACATAACGTGCGGCCGGAGCGAGGATTTCGGTTAGGTTCTTGGTGTCTTCGTAGTCATTCAAAAATACCGGTGATGCCAGAATTATTTTATTCAGACGTTGATCGGCTTGTGCGGCAAAGCTCATGGTTAACTGGCAAGCGATAACGCTTCCGAGCAGGTCATATTGCTGTAAGCCAAGTAGATCAATAAATTCATTTAGTTGGGCATTCCATTGTGCTGGATGACCTTCAATGAAGCGTGTTTTACCTATTCCAGGTCGATCCGGAATGATCATTCGACGGCCTAATCGCTGACAAATCTCATGTGCATTGGGCGGCGCAGCGAGCCGCGAACCAAAGCCACTATGAAACACTAACAAAGGTCGGCCATCAGCGGGGCCGTATTCGCAATAAGTAATGGCATGACCATCACTAAGGCGTATTTCACGATCGTTTTGATCGTTTAGCTCGGCACTGGCGGTGGTAATGTCGGATTCAAAGTATGAATCCAGAACCTGTGACTCATGCGTCAGAATTAAGCTTATTAGCGTGCCTTGTGAATTTGTATTGGTTTTTCTGAATAGTGATTTCAGGTGTGATTTTATCGTGTTGTCGCTGACAAACACTGCGTCTGCGATCTGTCGAATACTGTTGCCATGTACAAGTCTCAACAACACATCTTGTTCTTTTTCGGTCAAGCCGTAGCTGGCAACTAGGTCTGGATTGAGTCGCTGACTGGCGTGAGATTTATCCAGCACCATCAGAATATGAAATAAGGTGGGGCTGCTATGGTCTTTTACTTGGCTGCGAATCGAGCGCAGATAAATATGGTCACCGTTCGGATCATAATACGGCAGTGCAAGCAGAGCGTTTTGTTTATTGGCCGAATCAGAAATTGGTGTTTGTTGAATTAGCCGTTTGAGGTCGGCCTTGATTGACTCGGGCGCGTTAGGCTCACATAAGTAGTCGAGCAGTGCGCTGGCGTTACGGTTGTGATAGACCAGATTAAACTCGTCATCCAAGATAATCATCTGAAAACGGCTCTTGTCCAGCAGGGTATTAAACGCGTTTAGTGCAACGTTGCCTTGATTGATTTTCGACAATATTTGATCGCCGGCGGCGAGTTCCATTAGGTTGTCGGGATCATCCAACGTATCGGCTTCGTCCAAGTACTGCTGCATGATGTCGACAATGTAGTCGTCATGCCAGCGCTCGGGCTTGCCAATAATTCGGTAGATCAGACTACTGAAGCTGGAGTTGCTCATAGGGTTAAACCGGTTAGATTACGAGTCGAGTTCGTATCAAACAACGCAGGTCCTGTACGTTACATTGCGTGCGTTCTATTTGAGAGCGTGCCGAGTCACCAGCGAACCTGCTTAGTGATCATATTCCTTCGATCCGAGCAACGCAAATGGTGGCATCGTCTAGACTAGCGTTTGATGCTGTCGAGTTTGCCGAGATAACTTACTGTGCTAGTTCACGCGTTGTGGCTATTCAATTGCTAGGCGGCCAAACCAAGGGTTATGCAGTCTTGGCTTAAGTAATATCAGATTTAATTTCGGCAACCTTGTTTATGTACAGTTGCATAGCCTGAGTTGAATCAGTGCCTTTGAGCTTGGCCCATGCTTGGTACTTGGCTTTGCCCACCACATCTAGCATGCCTGGTTTCTTGCCGTGGACATCGCCTTCGGTAGCCTGCTTATAGAGACCATACATTTCGAGCTTAAGTTGATTTGATGGAGTGAAATTTCCGCGCGCAGTCTTGACCAACTCCACGGTGTCTTCAAAGGCTTGTGTTAAATCTTGCATATTATTATCAACATTGGGGTAATTAATTAGCGACCAAAATGCCACGCTTAGCATCTTAGATAAAGTCAGGCATGCAATCAGTATAGCGTAGCAAGTCTCGAGGCTGCGTATTTGGCGGTCGTCGATCTATCTTAATCGATGCTATTTGCTAGTATGGTGCTGATTGCCGCTACCCTCATAAAACATTACTAATAGAAACGCTATGAATAACGTTACTCATCAGACCCGCGCAACGTCTCAGAACTCAGCCGCTGCCGAGACCCCAGCACGGGCTCAGAATCTATCTATTAACATTATCGGTACGTTTCTCGCTGGCGTCTCGTTATGGCTTATTAGCGATAACGCGTTTAGTGGAGTAGTTAACAGCACTGATATCGAAAATTTAACAAACGAAAGCGTAGTCAGCGAGGTCAACCAAGATCCGTACCAATGGCTGGAACAGATAGAAGGTGATAAGTCACTAGCGTGGGTAACAGCGGCTAACGCCAAAACCGAAGCTAGGCTGGGCAATGATCCTTTGTACGCCGATTTGTATAGTGAGGCACTTGATGCTCTTACGCGCAAAGATAAGCTGCCAGAACTTACGCAACGCGGCGACTGGCTTTATTCATTAAAGAAAGATCAGGAGCATCCTCGTGGACGTTATCTGCGCACCAAGGTGAGCACGTTTAATGCGGGTAAGCCAGATTGGCAGACGGTGCTGGATATTGATGCACTGTCTGCAGATGATGGAGTTAAGTGGGTATTCCAAAGTATGAATTGCTTAGCGCCGGCATACACTCGCTGTTTAGTTAGTCTATCCCCTGGCGGCACCGATGCCAGTGAACTACGTGAGTTTGATTTAACCAACATGGCATTTGTGGCCGATGGTTTCAAACTACCGAGCGCTAAGATGCAGGTAGCATGGCGTGACTTAAACCATGTGTTTGTTGCCACCGATTTTGGGAGCGACAGCATGACCGAGTCGGGCTACCCGCGGTCGATAAAAGTGTGGGAGCGTGGTACACCGTTAGTCGAGGCAAAACGATTGTTTGAAACCGACGTGAGTTCGGTGTCGGCGTCGGTCAGTCATTTTGGGCAAGGCGCCGATGCGACGACGTTGCTTGATGAAAACCTGAGCTACTGGACGAGTCGTTACTACATAGTCGAAGGCGATAAAACACATGAATTGGCCTTACCGGACTCATCGGTAGTCGAGGGAATGATCCAAGGTCAACTCGTTGTGTCGTTAAAAGATGACTGGGCTTGGCAAGGTAAAACCTATGCTCAAGGAGCGGTATTGTTGGTGGCGCCGAAAGCCGTTCTGATGGCCAATGACAGCAAAGTGATGCCCACGGTGCTGATTGAACCGCGTTCCGACACCATTGTTGAGGCCATCAACGTATTAGATGAAGTGTTGTTGGTTACCGTACTCGAAGACGTAAATTCGAAGATCATACGGTTTGAAAAAAACCAACAAGGTTGGCAGTCAAGCTGGGTCGATTTGCCAAATTCAGGCACGATTTCGGTGCAGACTACTAATGACAAAACCGGCGCGTTCTATGTTCGCTATGAAGGTTTTATTACCGCGCCGACCCTATTTTATGTTGATTCTGAGCTGAAAGCGAACCAAGTACTGCAGCAGAAGCCTTCATTTGACGGGGCGCTATTTAAGGTCGAGCAGCACTTCACCAAGTCCGCCGACGGCACACGAGTACCTTACTTCGTGGTGATGCATAAAGACACTAAGTTAGATGGCAGCAACCCAACGTTAATGTTTTCATATGGTGGATTTCGTGTGTCGTTAACGCCATCTTATTCCGGCTCGTATGAAGCTTTGAACGGGGTTTATGGAAACGCATGGCTGGCGCGCGGTGGCGTGTTTGTGTTGGCCAATATTCGCGGTGGTGGTGAATACGGTCCAGCATGGCATGCGGCGGCATTGCGCGAAAACAAAGTGAAGTCTTTCGAAGACTTTGAGGCGGTGGCAGAAGATCTAATTGCACGCAAAATCACCTCCCCAAAGCACCTGGGTATTGAAGGTCGGTCGAACGGTGGCCTGTTGGTGGGCGCGACCATGATTCGACGGCCAGATCTATACGGTGCAGTAATTTGTGGTGTGCCTTTGTTGGATATGCAGCGATACCATACCTTATTGGCTGGTGCTAGCTGGATGGCCGAATACGGTGATCCGGATACCGATGATTGGACGTTTATGCAGACCTATAGCCCCTATCAAAACCTAGATAAAGATACGACTTATCCTCCTATCTTCTTTTTCACCTCGACCTTAGATGATCGAGTGCATCCCGGTCATGCGCGCAAGATGGCCGCTCGTATGGCCGCGTTCAAGCAGCAAGTGGATTACTATGAAAACACTGAGGGCGGGCATAAAGGCAGCGTGACCAGTGAGCAACTTGCTAAGCGAGTTGCTCTAGGCTTTACGCATCTATGGCGTCATTTGAAATAGCCACACTAGACAAACTAGAGCTGGATTTAGTCGAAGCGCGCCGCGTATTGCGCCAGCGCCTCGGCTAGGGCGATACGCTGAGCGTCGGTTTCTCGAGTCTTGTTGAGTAAATGGGTACTGTGTGGCAGACGATCTAACCAAAGCCGTCCAGATGTTTTGCCCGCTTCAGTAGCCTGCGCTAGCCACACAATGGTATCGGCGCCTTCGTCGGGCGTTCTCAGAATACGTCGAGTGGCTTTGGTGAATCCCGGTAGACTGCTTTCAACCCCAGGAGTTTGCGCCCAGCCCGGATGCATATGATGTACCGTGATGCCGTCGCCAGCCCACTGCTCAGCCCATTGTTCGCCTTTGATTACGAGTCCTCGTTTGGCGCGGGCATAGGCATCGGTACCACGATATTCACCTTTGGTGCTTTCGAGATTGGACACCGATATTCGAGTCGCGTACATACCTCCTGACACCACGTTGATGATTCGTGCGTCGTCGCTTTTGGCTAACAAGGGCTGTAATTTTTCAGTCAATATGGTCGGCGCCAGCAACAATAATGCAAAGCTTTGTTCTAACCCTTCAGACGTTACTTGACGATCATTAAACAATGCCCCTGCGTTGTTCACCAAAATGTCGATCGCACTCGCCTTGTTTAGCAAGCGCGCTGCTAGTTGTTTGACGTCCGCGATTAAAGCAAGGTCTGCAATCTCGATTTTTATGTTGGCGTTGCCAGTCTGTTCAGTGATGCTTCGAGCAACTGCATTGGCTTTGTCGGCGTCACGTGCAACCAACGTTAAATGGGCACCTAAGTGCGCAAGCGACTTGGCGGTTGCGAGTCCGAGTCCCGATGTGGCGCCAGTTACAATGGCATGTTTGCCTTTAATGCTGGCCGTGACGGGCTTCCAGTTGCCTTTGTGTGCAGCGTAGCCAGCTTTTGAAAATGACAGCACTCCGGGCAGAATCAACTTGTCTGCTAGTTTGCTGAAGGTACCTAAGCTCGGTACTGGAAAATCATCAGCGAGCGCGACTTCTAGGTCACGAATAGTTTGGGCGCCGCCAGATACGATCTTGCTTTCCATGAACGGCACGACTTTGGCGGCGAGCCCCCGAAAGTCAATTTTTGCGTCCCAGTCTAGATGACAACCTGATTCGTTGGCGGTCAATGTAACGGTATCAATTGCGGTAAAGTTATCGCTGACGCCAGTTAGTACAGCGCGGTTTGGGTAGTCCCACTCAGTAATTTCGTAGGCAATGGGAATGCGCCTTGGCCCCATGGCAAATATCACATCAAATTTAGTGCCCAGTTGAATTGGGCCATCAGTAACTTTGCTCGAGTGTTTAATGGTGTGATCCCACTCTTGAATGCGCGAGAAATCAACGACATAGTCGAATACGTCAGAGATATTTCGTTCGCAGTGAAACTGCTCGTGCATGTGGATAGTGTGCGGCATAGTGATTGAGCATTAGAGTCTTTAATGAATGCAGCATATCGCAAGCGATGTGCTGCTAACGTGTGTGCCGCTTGGCCTGTTCACTGCTCGCTAACGCTTTCTGTGTCTCGCTAACGCTTCCTGTGTCTCGCTAACGCTTAGGCTGACTGAGCTTGGTTGTACTCTTCTTCGCCGCCGACTACCGCGTTGGCTCGTTGCCACAACCGTTTGCAGCGCGCACCTGATCGACAATAGGTGTGAATACGCTTGCGAGTTTCGATTAGTTTGATGAATTCGTCGCGGTTGGCTTCGGTAATTTGGTACGACGAAAAAGGTAACAGTATTGGCGTCATACCGAGTCGCTCGGCTTCCGCGGCGATTTCCGAAAATGGCGTCTGGCCTTCATCTTCGCCGTCGGGTCGATTACACACTAGTAGCTCGACGCCCATATCAGCGATCTGTTGAATGTGACTAACGTCGAGCTGGTCTGATGCAGAGACTTGGGTAGTCAAGTGTTCGATATGCATAGTAAATCCTCCATTGGTCAAGGTGTCATCATACCAAGATTATTTAACTTGCGTGGCGAGCGTGTCTTGGTGGCCGACTAAAAACTCTCTTAAATAAAACCCAATGTCGCCACGTGATTTAAAGCCGGCGTCAGTAGCGGCTTTCTCAAAAACCGATTCTGGTAGTTTAGGGTCTGTGGCAAATGCAGTTAGATCGGAATGGAAGCCGAGGGTAAATATATCGACGTCGCTGCCGAACTGGGTTTCAAAGATCAGGTTTGCGTTGCGTTGGGTTGCGGTCAAATAGTCATTTTCCATAATGCGTTGTTTGAGCAGGCCCGCATATTGCCCACGTGCCGCTTGAAACATTTCAATGTGAAATAAGCCGGTGTCTACTGCCAACTCCTGTATTTGATCCCAGCTGGCTTGGCTACGGCTTAGAAAATCATGTTGGAAATCGACTAGTGCTTGATATTCAAGTGTGGTGCTCGGCGCTTTTGGAGCGGGGGCTAATAGCATTAAGTCCCAGTGGTCGCCTTGGCTATGACGCATGATGATCATATTGCCGTCAGACGCGGTTTTGCGAGCTTTTGCGATGTCGATTAACTCGGGCAACTTGCCTGGTGCAGCGCGCAGTAGCGTAACTACATACTGTGATTGCTCAGCTTCAGCGCTTGGCTGCGCTATTGCGAAATTAGCAGTGAGGAGCAGTGTTAATAGGCTAAATATGAGGCTGTGTTTCATAGGGTATCCATCAAATTGTTGTAGCTGTTTCAGGGTGATCAAGAATGCCAGCATCTTGGTCAGATAATGTGTGGCGGGTAGCTAACTATTTAGCCAATTACCTGCCAGTAGGTAATGACCAATGGTAAATAATCGCCAGCGCGCGAACGGTAAACGCGCAAACTCCGCCGATAAATAATGACCACAACTCAGGCAATGCTAGAGCACTCGCAATGCAGTAAACGGTTGAACCGGTAATCGCCGCAATAGCGTAGATTTCGCGCTTTAGAATCAGCGGTATTTCATTGCAAACCACATCACGAAGGATGCCGCCAACCACCGCCGTTACAACACCTAAGGTGACGGCGATGACCGGGTCGGAGGTCATTGCATAGGCTTTGGATGCGCCCATGACGCAAAACAATGAGAGTCCGAGCGCATCGGCCCACTTAAGAACATTGTAGCGCTGGCCAACACGTACCGAGAAAAAGAATACCAATACGCCGGCAATGGCTGCGACAACGACATAAATAGATTGGTCTATCCAAAACACTGAGGTGTTTAGAATTAGGTCGCGCACCGTTCCGCCACCGATCGCGGGTAATAATGCCAGCACCACGTAGCCGAAAATATCCATGTCTTTGCGGGCGGCGGCGAGTGCGCCGCTTAATGCAAATACGAATACCCCTAAAAGGTCAAAAATCAGAATGGTCGGGATTGTCATAATCGTAAGTGATTTGGTTACCAGCTACCTAAGTGCTCGCGCTGTGCTTTGAGTTTTTGTCGGCTATGAAACGGAGAGTGCAGTAATGCAACCAATAGAAATAGTGCAATAATGGCCATGATTGCACTCAGTATTCTGAGTAGTGTTTTGCCATCAATCACCTCGGTGGATATCAAATAGGTGTATTTGGCGGTATTTATTCCATCTTCTTCAAACGAATGCCTCACTAAAACAGGCAGTGCCTTAGGTAGTACATAGCCGGTTTTGGTCACAGGGTTTCGATTGACGCGATTAACCGAATCAGAGCGAAACGATTCTACAAACTGAATCGGCGTAGATGGATTGGCGTGCGTCCTAATTGGGATATAGCGACGAAATACCGTGGTGCCTTCAACCAGCTCATCTTGACGCAAGACCACACTGTCGCTAATGCCGTCGCCAGTAATACTAACCTTGGTAAACCACATCGTGCCAAATTGCCAAAGTGAGTCAGTGCCGCCCCAAGTAGCATCTACCGCAACAGCCGGGGCGTCGTCATCGGGAATTTGCGACGACAAATGGTAGCTGGCGCCGGCCAGTGCCGAGAGTAATAAGAACCACACAAATAACGAAGCGCTCCGAATTCTCAGTCGTGTTGCCAATTCTGCGGGACGTAACTCAAACTCGTGTCTGCGCTTGCCAGTGTACAGGCTCGATAGCGGAATAACGGCTAGAACAACCCACATGACAATGCCGGTGGCAATTGGGTAATGCAGTTCAAATAAATTGAACTGTAATCGCACTAGGAGTCCGTAAAGCCCGATCTGAAAAAACCAGCTCCAAGCAGAATACAAAGTCATCAAAATGAAGACTAATATGGTGACAGCCCTAGATGTTGCTGACTTTTGCATAGATGGTTCTCCGTATATCTACGGCTCTTTAGGGTTGGTCATAGCAGACCGTAAGGGAGCATATAAACCCGAGAACTGTAGCAGCCTTTGTTGGCTTTTCCCAGCAGCATGAGAATTGTGATATTTAATTTACCACTAGCAATATCACTAAAAATCTGTAAAGATGTTGCTTATACGGGACACTTTTTCGGGTTTCGTATGATTTTTGTGACCACAAGTAGTCGGGCGAGGACCCTACAATATACTTTGCACGCCAATTTGAGAAACTGCCCCTACCCCTGCCCAAGGTTTCTCAAGCTGATATTTCAGATAAGTGCGCATTGCCAAGCTCGACTACTTTTTTTATCCAGCTCTCTGTAACTTAGCTCCCCGTATTGCCTCGTTTGTCGCTCTGTCGACGCTCAATCTGCGGTTGCTGAGGAAAAGTACAAGGAGCTTGAGTTGAGTCGGTGGGTATACTACCTTTGTCATGAATTTCTTCTGGGTGGTGAATTTTGCAAACACACGCTGTTTTGGTTAATGCTTGGGCATTCTCAGCCTACTTACGATGCTGCACAAAGCATGGATAATCTTCTCGTTGCTGCCTTAAGCTTGGCTATCTCACAAGTTGTATTAAGTGCAACCTTATTGCTTCGCGAACATAAGCAATGGCGACTACCGCAGAGTGTTTTAGGCCTCTTTTTAGTGGCCACTTGCGCTTATTTATTACGACCCTTTTTCACACAGCACTGGCTAGAGGATTGGCTGATTCCCATTGAGACGGCGGTTCCTGGGTTCTTTTGGTTGCTGTGTTACAGTTTATTTGATGACCGGTTCAAACTGCGATTTTGGAATCTTGGTTTAGTCGCCGTTACCGTGATGTTGCCCCAGCTTGGCATTCTGTCGGTATACCTCGGTGGGCCCTCTTGGCATTGGCTTTTTGATATCTTTCCACAGGCTATCGAATTTGTATTGCTAGCATGGGCGCTGTACGTGGTGGTGCGTTTTTGGCGCGACGACTTGATCGAAGCGCGGCGCGATTTACGGCTTATCTTTAGCGCAATCGCCGGACTGTATATTTTTATAATGGTAGTGTTGCGTGAGCTAGTGATCACCGATGAGCAGTGGTTGGAGCAATCGCAGTATTTCCCAGTCGGGATTATTTGCCTGATTATGAATTTGCTTTTTTTGCAGTACAAACCAACCATATTTGGCCGGGTCGATCCGGTAAATCCACCGACGCCGATTTCTTTGGATGACTGCGGGATTTCTTCTTTAGATATCCCTCCCGAAGTACTTTCCCAGCTTGAGCACATGATGCTTGAACAACGTGTATATCGTGAAATGGGTCTAACCATTGGGCAGCTTGCGAAGCGCTTGGAGCTGCCTGAGTACCGCCTCAGAAAAATCATTAACACCGGCTTGGGTTATCGCAATTTCAACGATTATCTGAATGGATTCCGTATTAAAGAAGCCGGTGAGCGATTGGCTGATTCGAGAATGGCTGATCAAGCGGTATTGAATATTGCGCTAGACGTCGGGTTTCGATCTTTGAGCTCATTCAATAAGGCATTTCGAGCCGTATATGGCGTTACGCCGACGGTTTTTCGTCAAACCCACCTGCCATAACCAAGTAAATCGCTGACGTATTTTAAAATCCATAGGCGGTGTTTGAACGTCTGGCTCATGATATGACTCGAATTTACTTTAATCTGGTTGGCCAGTCCTGTGAGACATCTATTTCTGTGCTACTGCAATTCAATAAGAACAGCACGCGTTGGCGGGCTGCTTGTTTTAGCTTTTTCCACGTTATTGCAAACGTCGCTGGCTGCTAGCAGCGAAACCGGTGCGACGCTGTATCAAACATCGTGTCAGTCCTGTCATGGGCCCGACGCGCGCGGCAAAGAAGTGCTCAACAGCCCAGCGTTGGCAGGACAGTCTGCGGCCTATTTAGTTCGACAACTAGAGCATTTCTCAAAAGGTATTCGTGGCGGTGACGGTAGCGATGCGCTGGCGAAACAGATGCGCGCAATTAGTCTGTCGATGACGCAAGACCAAGACCGGCAAGATCTGGCTGAGTATCTTGAGTCGCTACCGGCTGGCGCCGTTACACCGATCGCCGGTGATACTGATTTGGGTTACAAGCTGTATCAAGCTTCCTGTGGTGGATGCCACGGTGGCGATGCACAAGGAAATGAGCTGCTTAACTCGCCCCGGTTAGCGGGTTTGAGTGCGAGTTATCTAACGCGCCAGTATCAACATTTTTTAGATGGCACACGCGGTAGTGATCGATCTGATAAATTTGGTCGCCAAATGAAAATGATAGCCGCCACGTTAAAAGATAGAGCTCAAGTAGAGGCTGTGATCGCCTATATTTCATCTATTCAGCCATGATTCGTCGTCTTCTTACGGCGGGCGTGGTGCTCGTTGCTCTGCTCGTTGATTTGATTGGTATCAAACACCAGGCCGCAGCTGACTCTACAATTTTCGTGCTACAGCAGACCTGCCCTCGCGGTTTTGAGTTAACGTCAGATAATCGCTGCGAGCTGCGAACCTTGTACCAATTTTATGACTCGACCCAGAGTCGTGGGGTTGGCGGTACACACACTGGTTTGCCTGCGGTACGCGATGGCTTTAGTCCACAGCAGATTGATTTAGGTCGCCTGTTGTTTTTTGACCCAGTTCTGTCGGTCGACGGTACGGTTTCTTGTGCCTCTTGTCACCGACCCGACAAAGGTTTTACCGATGGACAAGCGGTTTCGTTAGGTGTGGCGGGTAAGCAAGGCACACGTTCGGCACCATCGCTTTGGAATACCGCGTTTCTAACCAGCTACTTTTGGGATGCGCGTTCAAGCTCGCTCGAACAGCAAGCCGCTGAAGCGTTGTATTCACAAGCCGAAATGGCCAACACACCGACTAATCTGCTGCAGACTTTAAATGCTAATCCGATCTATCAGGGCTTATTCCAACAAGCGTTCAACAGCGGCACATCGATAACGCTGGATAATTTGTACACCGCGTTAGCGGCGTTTCAAACGTCTTTAATCTCTCTCAATAGTCGCTACGATCGCTACGCACATGGTGACCACGCTGCGCTAAATAGTGATGAAGTAGCCGGCCTAAATGTGTTTCGCTCGTTTGTTGCGCGCTGCGCTGAATGTCATACGCCACCGTTATTTACCAATAATCAGATCGCGGTAATCGGAGTTCCTGACGATGACGAGACAATTCGAGACGTTGGTGCAGAAAAAACCTATGGTGAGTCGAAGCTGAAAGGTGGCTTCAAAGTGCCGACGTTAAGAAATATTGAACACACGGCACCGTACATGCACTCGGGAAATTTCACTGAGCTGCGTGATGCGATCGAATTCTATAATCTTGGGCGAGGTCATGCGGTGCCCAAAGATACTAAATTATTACTCCACTGGCATATCACAAGCCCAGACTTGAGCGATCATGAAATTGACTTATTAGTCGGGTTTATGGCGTGCCTGAGCGACCAGAAATTCATGCCGACCATACCTAACACGGTACCGTCTGGTTTAACTCCGATTAATCATCTACCCACCGCTGTGACCAGCGCGACCAACCCACGAGGATCCCTACAATGAAACGACTTCTAGTTTTGCTTATCGGTATGGGCGCTATTGCCGCAGGCATAGGCTATTACTTAGGCGCTAAATCGACGCCTGCTTCGGTGTTAACCAACGTATCGCAAGGGGCAGCCTATCAAGGCGGTTATGATCAGGCTAAGGACGCCGGTGTCGAAGCCGGGCAACGTCAGGGGCCGGCGGGGCAGGCATCGCAAGCATTGATCGTGGTTAACGATGGAGAATCGATTCAAGCGGCGGTTAAACAAGCCTTGCCCGGCACCACCATTCAAATAATGCCCGGTGTTTATCATGAAACGGTGTATATCGATAAAGACAGCATCCAACTCATTGGTGTTATTGAAGCGGGTAAGCGCGCGGTGCTCGATGGTCAAGGTAAATTGAATGACGCGATTCTCTACTCTGGTAACAATGTGGTGGTCGAAAACCTAGAAATCACCGGTTACAAGGGCAATGGAATTATGGGCCAAGCAGGTAATAATTTCGAGATTCGTAACAATCTCATTGTTGACACTGGCATTTATGGAATCTTCCCGCAATTGGGCAAAAACGGAGTGGTTGAATACAATGTTGTGTCGGGCATTGCTGACGCGGCAATCTATATTGGCATGAGCGATAATGTGCACGTAGCGCATAACCAAGTGTTCGATAGTGTTGCCGGCATTGAGATCGAAAACAGTCGACACGCCATTGTTGAGAACAATCATGTTTACAATAACACTGGCGGTATTTTGGCATTCATCACGCCGGGCTTACCAATTAAGACCACCTATGACGTGATCATTCGTAACAATTTCATACTCTCAAATAATCATGAAAATTTTGGAGCGCCGGGTTCTACCGTAGCTGGCATTCCGGCTGGCACGGGTATTCTGGTGATGGCCGCTGATGAAGTCGTTATCGAAAACAACTTAATCGTAGATCATAAGACCGTGGGCGTGTTAATTGTTGATCATGCCAATGCCTCAAATGTGACGGCCGACCCTGATGCTGATCCGAATCCGGATAAGGTGGCGATTCTGAACAACACCATGATGAACAACGGCTACGATACCATTCCCGAAATTAAAGCGTTTATGGCGCTGAGTCTCAAGCAAGTAGAGCCGGATATTGCGCATGTGAGCGCCGGTCAAGACAATTGCATCATTAACCGTCACCGCTACAACACGGTTGGATTGTCTGATTTCACTGAATGTGAGTTTACTCACACCGATGCAATTAAAACCTATTTGCTTGATACACCAGTTCCGCCGCGTGACATAGCGGCTTCTGAACGCGGAAAAATTGCGTATTTGGGCGTGTGTACTGGATGCCACTCTTATAATGGCCGTTTAATCGGTCCGTCTATTCAAACTATTCAAGCACTGTATTTTGAGGACCCCGAAGGCTTGGCGACGTACCTTGCGAATCCAATAAAAAAACGCCCTGACTACCCTGAAATGCCGTCGCAAGCGTACTTAGGTGAAGAAACATTGTTGGCGGTGGCGAAATACGTGTTGAGTCGCGAGAACTAGTGTTCGCGAATTTGCGCTAAACTAGTAGGCCTATGACAATCGATTTTCACAAATATGAGTCTCATCAAGCCGTATTAGATTTCTGGTTTGATGAGATTGAGCCGCAGCAGCGCTGGCGCAAAGATGCTGGTTTTGACGAGTTGATTCGCACACGGTTTGCCGACGTTCATTTCGCAGCATCTCAAAGCGAGCTCTTTACTTGGCGCGAGACTGTTGAAGGGCGAGTGGCTGAAATTATTGTACTGGATCAGTTTTCACGTAATCTGTATCGAGATTCAGCGCGTGCGTTCGCCTGTGATGCTATGGCCTTAGTCTTAGCGCAGGAAGCTGTAGCAATGCGGCTCGACCAAGCTCTGTCGCGCGACTTCGCACAATTCCTATACATGCCATATATGCATTCCGAATCGATTTTAATTCACGATCAAGCACTGGGTTTGTTTGAACAGCTCAGTAATGCCGAGGTGATGGAATTCGAAATTCGGCATCGCGATATCATTCGCCGTTTTGGTCGTTACCCGCATCGTAATGCGATTTTAGGGCGGCCTTCGTCAGTGGCAGAATTGGCATTTCTGGAGCAGCCGGGTTCGTCTTTTTGAGCCCCGTTTACTGAATGGCTAAGCATAGTAGTAATTCTAAATTAACGTTCAGCGTTCCAACGCCTGCTGTAGCTGCCGAGCTTACGGATTTAGCTATGCGGTCCAAGGCGCATTGGGGCTACGATGAAGCGTTTATGCAGGCATGTCGGCCAGAGCTTACTGTCACCGATGAAGATTTAGCCAACGCTGATAGCTACTATTGTATTGCGCAGCTGTACGAGTCGCTGGAACGTAAACTCATCGGTTTTTACAAGCTGCAAGTGCAGACCCAACAGCGAGTAGAACTAGATGCTCTTTTTGTCGACCCTAAGTACATAGGCCAAGGAATTGGCCGAGTTTTGTTTAATCACGCAGAGGGTTTCGCGACGGCTCTAGGCGCGAGCGAAATGCTGGTGCAGAGTGATCCAAACGCGGTTGAGTTCTATCAAACGATGGGCGGAGTCGTTTTTGGGGAGACCGCCTCAGGCAGTATTTCAGGGCGTCAATTGCCGGTATTGAAATTTGCGTTAGGCTCTGAGGGAACGCTTAACCGCTGAACAAAATGGAGGTTATTTGTTATAAATGATGACCTTCAGAAAAGCGTATTAATCGGGCGATTCCTGTTGCTAGTGTTGGCGCTGAAACATTTAAAAAAGAGTTGCGATTTATCCTTCAGGTGAGCAGTATTCCGATTAGAATAAATCGCCACATTTGCTCCCCTTGCACTGCAGTGCGGATATCGAGCGGTGGTATTATTCAGATAGTTGTTGGGTCATTTCTTTTAGGCTTTTATATTTAGGAGAGTAGCGTGAGTCGAAAGCATATTTCCAGTGGTTCAGAGTTTGAGTCGAAAATAGGTTACTCGCGGGCAGTTGTTGATGGTGACTATGTCTTTGTGTCAGGCACCACTGGCTATAATTATCAGACTATGTCGATTGCCGATGACCCCGTGGAGCAAGCTGACCAGTGCTTTAAAAATATTGAAAAAGCGCTTATCGAAGCCGGCAGCAGTTTAGATAATATTGTTCGAGTTCATTATATTTTTCCTGATAAACGAGACTTTGAACCGTGCTGGCCAGTTTTCAAAAAGTACTTAAGCGTAGCCAGGCCGGCTGCCACTATGTTTGTAGCTGGCTTGTTGGACGACGCCATGAAACTCGAAATAGAAGTAACGGCTCGGTTAAGCACCTAAAATATTGACTCAATAGGCGTAGTCAATCAGCAATGTGGTGGCGCGGTGCTCGGTTTTTTACCGATAGATCAACATGCATTAGCCAATTTAAAGTGGCACAGAGCCATATAGGAAGTTATTTACCATGGAAACTTATGTATCAATTAGCGTGTCAGCCAAATCGATTAAGTACGCTGAGGCAATAGCAATATGTTTTAGATCTATTGCCGCGCACCGAGGTGACGCGATTGAGATCGCTGAAACCCAGCTTGGCAATACGCTTCTCGAGCCTTTGATAACAGAGCATGACTTGGCCGCGAGTATTGATGGCGTTGAGCAACAAAAGAGTAAAGTGCTTTTGTCGTTTACTTTCGGTTCGCAGGGAACCGCCTATGCTCAGCGGTTTCTTGAGGTTTTTCAAAACACCGCTAAAGCTGTGAGCATAAAAATAACGTTTGATGATGATGTCGAAGAGCTTGAGTACGAAAAAGTATTTAGCCCAACTAAAGTTAAGAAAGGTTCCTTAAAAAGCTCGGAATTTGCACAGGAATTCCTATTCGTCTGTGCGGTCTATGAACCTAAGGATGCAGTGAACGCCGTTAGTGCTTTGCTCGATCTTTCAGAGCACACGGTAAGGGCAAAAATTCCAAGCCAATTTCTGCGTGAATGCTTAACAGCCGACGAGTTGATAGGCGGTATTGTTTGTCGGAGAGCTGAGATCAGTAAGTGTCGATTTAGAGTGTTTCTGCATATTGCACTATTGGAGACAGATACCATTCGGTTAAACCGGTTGGTGATGTTTTTGAACCTGTTGGGTTTATACGATATCTACGCCGTACCGATTGAAGAACAAGGGCAGCAGACAGTTTATTTGATGTCTAACCCTCAAGAGTTTGTGTCTGCACCATTTTCTCGGTTTAGAAAATCAGACATCACTACCAGCAATTTCTTGAGCGCTTCGAATGCACTGTTTAATAAAATTGAGGCAGATTACGGCGCGTGGGATTATGCTGAGCTGCCAGTAGATAATGGCATTCCTGAGTTAGGGGCGGAAATAGCTAGCTGCTATGGACCTACAATGAATCGTCATACACTACCAGAAGCGGAGCTGGAACCTGTTCGCACGTTGATAGAACGTGCTCAGTCTGTGTCTAACATCGATAAACTTTTGTCTATGCAGACTTTATACCAAAGGCTGTTTGAGCTTTATGCGACAAAGTTTCCACACTGGATGGACAATAAGACCTTGGCTAGATACGACAAAAAAGTGGCGAGTGAAGTAGCAAGGCAGCAACTTGATCCATCGAAGGGAAGCCCAAGGCTCGACAATGAGTTTTGGTCTCTCGCTCACGTGATCGCCGATACTCGAGAATCTGATCGGCTCATTCGCTTATGCAATGTGTTTTTTGATTCTATTATTTAGCGACGCTTCGACTACTTTCTATTCTAGGTAATCTATTGTGCTGATGATGCTGGCTAAATTGTTTGATGAAACGGCGTGTAAATATCAGTGAATACATGTTTCGGCCGAAGTTGGAAGTTGCCATCAACAAGGCGAGCGCGCTTAATTCGGTCTATTCGGAACACGCGCGATGACATCCGAAGATGATCCCAAGCCATGACATACCAAATCGGCCAATTCAGCAGTGTGTACTGTGCTTCGATAACTCGTAGGGTTTGCTCTCCTGACTCAGATTGATATTCAATTTCTAAGTAATTTCGTTGTAAGAATGATTCCGCTAGGTTTTCAGAAATTTGTTGTGCGGGCTTCGTATAAAGCGAGACTACATTTGCGTTGGCGTTGTCGCCAATCATGATCCGTTTGCGAATATTGCTGACGGCGCTGCGTTGCTGTTGCGGAAAGGCTTGGAACAGCTTCTGCTTAATGGCTTTCAAATTACTAGTTAGTAAAGGTGATTGCAGCGACTCCATAATCGCTAACGATAGCACCAATTCGACTACTTCTTGATGGCTTAAATTCAGGCGGTCAACGCCCCATCGGCCGTTTAGGCGAATCCCTCCCCCACGACCACGGTCCGAATCAATTGGGTATCCGGCGCGTCTGAGTTCTGCCAATTCGCGCATTAAGGTGCGTTGGCTAACGCCCAACTGTTCGCGTAACTCAGCGGTCTTCCAGTGGTCCTCCGAGCGGAGTAATCCGATCAGACGGTTGCGCCGCTCGGTGCGTTGCTCAAAGCTAGTATTTATCATTGTTTTAATATGCCATAAAACGGCATATATGACTTTACACTTCAATACATCGAGAGCCTTTCTCGTTAAATGAGAATGGCCGATAAACATCAATTCACTTTTTTAACTTGGCATAGCGCCGCGAGGACCTACAAATATGAAGCACTACTTCAACCCGATGAGCCGAGGAGTCACTACCGATTGGATGCTCAAAGAGCTCGATGCCCCGCACGAACAAGTCATTGTCGACTTAGCCAATGAGGATGATAATTTGTTGGATCTGCGAAAGATAAATCCCATGGGTAAGCTGCCGGTGCTTGAAGATAATGGCACTGTGATAACCGAAGTAGCGGCTATTTGTGCATATCTGGCTGACAAATTTCCGGATAAGCGACTAGCACCGGAACTAGGGTCTGTTGAGCGGGGAACGTATTATCGATATCTATTTTTGGCAGGTAACACTATCGAGCCGGCATTTTCACTCGCCGCTGCTGACATGGAGCATCCTGAACCGAGGTCAGTTGGATGGGGCGACATGCCTCGTGTATTGGCTACGGTAGAGGCCATGGTTCCAGAAACTGGTTGGGCAATTGGTGAGCAATTCACTGCTGCTGACGTGGTCTTTGGTGGCCTGTTGGATTTCTCAATGGTATTTAACTGGCTCAATGCTTCGCCCAAAGTTGCTGTTTATGTTGAGCGTATTCGGCAACGGCCTGCATATCAGCAAACGCATGGAGCTTTCATCGATATGCTTAAACCGGAATAGAGCTGAATTAATTCAACAACAACTTTTTAGTAATAGCCATTCAACAACAGCTATTCATCAACGGCTTAGGGTTGAGTGATGATGTTGGGCGCAGCACTATTTTACTAAATATAGTAGTTTCAATTGCGCGTATATCCATATATAGTGTTTTCGAATGCAGGGGAAGCTGGTGTGAATCCAGCGCTGTCGCGCAACGGTGATAGATGATTTCTTGATTAAAAGGCTCATTTTCAGTCCGATTACCTGCTCAAAAATGTAATGCCTCGCGTTAAGGTGATGTTACTTTCTGAGTCTATAGCTATTTTATCGATCGCCTCGTTCGATAAGTTGTTGTTGAATAAATATCTTTATTCAAACTATTTGCAAGGAATGCCCGTCCTTTTCGTGAGCGTTTAACCGCTAACACTGTTTATAGGACATGCCATGCAGACTTCTGCTCAATTGCAACGCTCATCAACCGCGCAGACGGTTATCAATCAATCATCGGCCTCGACTGATAATTACAACTACCAGCCTCAAGAATCCCGCTATCAGGTAATCCGCCGGAATGGTGACGTGACACCGTTTGATCAAGCAAAGATTGTGATCGCCATGACTAAGGCTTTCTTAGCGGTTGAAGGCGAGGATGCCGCTGGTTCGTCGCGCATTCATGACATCGTCAATGCGTTAGCGACCAACGTGTTTAACGCGCTGGTAAGGCATATGCCTGAGTCAGGCGTTACTCATATTGAAAATATTCAAGACCAGGTTGAACTTGCGTTAATGCGAGCAGGCGAACACAAAGTGTCGCAGGCATACGTGATCTATCGTGCCGAGCAGCAGAAAAAACGCGCTGAAGAAGAGTCCAATAGCGCGAATGTGGTTACGCAAGAAACGCGGCATATTGTCATGCTTGATGGGTCAAGGTGCGTCTTTGATCCAGGCATTGTGGAATCAGAAATTCATGCGGCGGTTGACGGTATTGATGATGTTGATGCCGACAAATTGATCCAGCAAAGCTTTGCCAATGTTTACGACGGCATGAGTTTTGATGAGCTAAATCAAGCAATGGTGCTCAGTGCCCGAGGTCTGATTGACCGTGAGCCTAACTACAGCCAAGTGGCGGCACGCTTATTGTTGAACAATCTTAGATCCGAAGCCTTGAGCTGTGTGTATCAGAGAGCAATGACACTCGATTCACAGTCGATGGCTGAGTCATATGGTGACTATTTTCAAAAGTATTTACACGTTGCGGCTAAGCTGGAATTGGTCGATGAGGAATTATTAAATTTTGACTTGGCGGTGTTAGCGCAAGCGATTCGGCCGGAATGCGATTTAGCTTTTGGTTATTTAGGTTTACAAACACTCTATGACCGTTACTTTATTCACACTGATGGAACTCGCATCGAATTACCTCAAGCGTTCTTTATGCGCGTGGCGATGGGGCTGGCGATTAACGAAGTCGACCGAGAAAGCCGCGCGATAGAGTTTTATAAGCTCTTGTCGAGTTTCGATTTTATGAGTTCGACACCAACTCTATTTAACTCGGGAACACTGCGGCCACAATTATCATCGTGTTATCTCACCACCGTGCCGGATGACCTAAAAGGTATTTATGCCGCCCTTGGCGACAATGCAATGTTGTCTAAATTTGCTGGTGGCTTAGGCAATGATTGGACGCCGGTGCGTGGCATGGGCGCCTACATACGAGGCACTAACGGAAAGTCGCAAGGTGTGGTGCCGTTTTTGAAAGTAGCCAACGACACGGCCGTTGCGGTTAACCAAGGTGGCAAGCGCAAAGGCGCAGTTTGTGCGTATCTAGAAACATGGCATATCGATATTGAAGATTTTCTGGATCTGCGTAAGAACACCGGCGACGAGCGCCGTCGTACGCATGACATGAATACCGCTAACTGGATACCTGACTTGTTTATGCAACGAGTGGTCGAAGAAGCAGAGTGGACGCTATTCTCACCAGAAGACGCACCGGATCTGCATGAGTTAAGTGGCAAGAAATTTAAACAAGCGTATGAACGCTATGAGTCACTGGCTGACAGCGGCGAGATCAAGTTGTTCAAGCGTCTCAAGGCGGTTGACTTGTGGCGCAAGATGATTGGTATGCTGTTTGAAACAGGTCATCCGTGGATGACGTTTAAAGACCCGTGCAACATCCGTTATACCAACCAACATCTAGGTGTGGTGCACAGTTCCAACTTGTGTACTGAAATCACGTTGCATACGAATAGCGACGAAATCGCCGTGTGTAATTTGGGTTCAGTCAACTTAGCGCAGCACATGCGTGGTGACCAGTTAGATCACGACAAACTAGAGCGAACTATCACCACGGCAATGCGCATGCTCGACAATGTTATTGACTACAATTATTACAGTGTGCCGCAAGCGAGACGTTCAAATCTGCAACATCGTCCTGTGGGTTTAGGGTTGATGGGTTTTCAGGACGCGCTCTATCAAAAAGGGTTATCGTATGCCAGCGAAGCCGCCGTGCAGTTTGCCGATGATTCTATGGAGTTGATTAGCTACTATGCGATTCAAGCTTCCTGTCAGTTGGCTAGAGAGCGAGGGAGCTACCCGAGCTACCAAGGGTCTTTGTGGAGCAAGGGAATTCTACCGATCGATTCAGCCAAACTGTTGGCCGAACAACGCGGTAACTATATTGATCAAAACCTCGACAGCTTGCTTGATTGGAGTAGTTTGCGTGCCGATATTCAGCAACACGGAATGCGTAACAGTAATTGCCTAGCGATTGCTCCTACCGCGACTATTTCAAATATTTGCGGGGTAAGCCAATCAATCGAGCCGACGTATCAAAACCTCTATGTTAAGTCGAACCTGTCAGGAGAGTTTGCGGTGTCTAATTGGTACTTAGTGCGAGAGCTTAAAGAGCTTGGTTTGTGGGATGAAGTAATGGTCAACGACCTAAAATATTACGACGGTTCAATTCAAAAAATAGACCGCATTCCCGACGACGTTAAAGCAATCTATAGCAACGCTTTTGAAATGGATTCTCGATGGTTAGTAGAGGCTGGGTCACGTCGTCAAAAATGGCTCGACCAAGCGCAGAGTTTAAATTTATACATGAGTGAAGCTTCGGGTAAAAAACTCGATCAGTTATACAAGCTTGCCTGGGTTCGAGGTTTGAAGACTACCTATTACTTACGGTCACTCGGAGCAACGCAAGTTGAAAAAAGTAACGGTGGTGCGACCGGTATCGCCAACACGGTCACTCAAGCAACTGAGCCACAAGTGTGTTCTATTTTAGACCCTGATTGTGAAGCTTGTCAGTAGTTAGTTTAAAGCGCACCACTTACCACAAACAAGTTTGGAGAATCGATCATGTTAGATTGGAACGACCCTATTGCTGCATTTACCGAAACCGATAATGCAACTAAAAGTAAGCAAACAAGCGCACTTCAACATGCGCTCAACTCAAGTAACAGTAGCCAAAAAGCAGCAGCGCCGTCAGCGGGTCAGCCGAAGCAATCAAAGCTGTTAGCTGAGTCATTAAAGCCTGTTAGGGCAGAAGATAAACGTATCATCAATGGTGAAGGCGATATTAATCAACTGGCGCCGTTTAAGTACCCTTGGGCATGGAATTATTTTTTGAACGCCAATAAGAATCATTGGACGCCGCTGGACATTAATATGACCAAAGATATCCAAGATTATAATCAACGTCTTACCGCAGAAGAGAAACACGTTTATGAAAACGTGCTGGCGTATTTAACGACCTCTGACATTTTAGCCATGCGGAATATCGGCTTGGCAGTGATGGAGAAAATGACCGCGCCAGAGCTGCAAATTTACCAAGCTCGCCAGGTGTTCGAAGAAGCCATGCATACTTGGACTTACCAGCACTGTATTGAAACAATTGGTCTTGATCAAAGTGAAATTTATAATCGCTATCGAGTTGTGCCAGAAATCTATCAAAAGATAAAGATGGCTAATGACAAACTAAGCACTGTGCTCCGGCCCGATATAGATTTGAAGCAACCAGACGAGCTCGATAACTTCGTGCATTCCTATTTGTTCTTTGCCGGCGTGTTTGAAGGATGTTGGTTTTACAACGGCTTTAGCCCCATCTTTTCGTTACAACGTAGAGGTTTGATGACCGGCACAGCCGAGCAATTACAATACATTATGCGCGACGAAGTCATGCACAGCGGGTTCGGCATGCGCGTGGTTAAAGAGATAGTCAAAGAAGAAAACCTCACCTTAGATGATCAACGCCTGCGCGACATGTGGGACGAAAGCGAGGCCGCCGAAATCACCTATGCAAATTATCTATTGAAAGAACCAATCTTAGGCTACAACGCAGAAGACCATATTGAGCACTTTCGTTTCATCGCGAACCGACGTGCCAGACAGATGAATATTTTCGAACCGTTTCCGGGAGCCGAAAACCGCCTTGCGTGGCTCGACGAACAAGCCAATATGCGCAAGGAAAAAAACTTCTTCGAAACCAGAGTAACTGAATACCAAACCGGTGCAGCATTGAGCTGGGATTAGCAGGCCAATTGGCCAATCACCTATATATCAAATCCGTATTATAAGAGGCTCATTAATCAAACAGCGAATAGCAGCAAAAGACAAGACTGCTATTCGCAATTTAGGTCGACATTATTCATTCCTTGAATTGTTGCGCGGTTAGAGATAGCTTAGCTTATGAAAAATAACCATGCAGACGGGATATTTTTTATTTAAATCTATATTTTTCAACTGCTTATAAAAACATTCGCCAAAAAAATATCACGTCATAATGATTGGTTATTTTTATCGAAATAACCTAAGCTATTGATTATTAAAGGTTAGTTTATGGCAGCAGAAAAATATCCAAGCAAAAAATATCCAGTCATTATGACGGATAATAAAACTGTTATGCATCAAATGAGATCGAGTAATGGAAACATGTGCTTGCTGTGGGTTTAATACCATCGGCGAAAAGGGATGTTATGAAATATGTGATATATGTTATTGGGAGGACGATAACGTACAAGAAGCTGATCCTTGGTTTCCTGGCGGCGCAAACTCACCATCACTTTATCAAGCACAGTTAAATTTTCAGAAGTTTGGTGCTATGGAAGAAAGGTTTACTTCAAATGTAAGAGAGCCCAATGCAGAGGACAAAAGAAATCCCAAATGGCGGTCACTTTCAGTCGAAGACAAGTCTTATTGCACCACTCCTTCAGAAATCGAGAAAGTATGGGGCACTAGTCACTCAACTTCGTACAATTACTGGGAGCGAAATGCATAACAATACGCGCCAGCTGACATTTTGGTCGGCGCTTCGTTTTGTGTATGGCTGCGCCATTTTACACAAAACTACACACCAACCAAAATGCAGCTGCGCTCTGCGTTATACATGTTTATGACTCAATACGAACCGCCTCTAAAAATACCAGCTATACTTAAGTTCGCTATAGTTCTTGCTGGCGTTATTCTTGCGGTATCACCACTATTTTTAAGCAATGAGCAGGGTGTTCTAGTTATTCACGGATTGAATTTCAATCAAGAACATTTGGGCTGGTTACGGTATCTTGCAATAAGCTCGTTTTTTCTAATCGGTATTAGCCTTCTATTAATTTATGAGAACATTCGATTTAGCATATCCTTGTTCGCAATATCGATATTCATTCCAACGCTTGTCTCTACGTTACATTCTGATTTTCACTTTGCCACTAACTGGCCGAGCGTTTTAATAGGTTTATCGATTTCATTAGTGATCATCATCTACGAATTTCGTAGGCTCAAAAAAAATGTATAACAAGTTTCCAAAGTTCACTCCGCCAGCAAGCTGGCTCCGCGGGACACCGCATACGACGCGGTGCCCCTTGGCAAGGCGTTATGTTGCGATTTGGTATAGCGGGTCGTTTATATTTTAGAGGTAGGAAAAAATGGATATTACGCAAATTTTTACTATTGTTTTTATTATCGCTTTAATTCTATTTGCGATATTTATAAGGGCTCCATTTGGGAAAAAGGAAAAAAAGCGCACGGAGGAATTTGTTCAAATAGCCAGTGACTTACAGATGTCGTTCTCCAACAAAGTTGACAGGTCATTTCGAAATCGACTTAAGCCCTTTAAGCGATTTAGAATAAGTCAGCATCGAGGATATAAAAACATATTGCATGAAAACACAAATGATGTGCAAATGGTATTTTTCGAATGCTACAACCAAAATAGAACAGGAGGTTCTCATGTTTCAGGTCGAAACGTAATGGAGGGTATTTTTTATTTTAGCTCCTCTTCTCTAAAGATACCTAGCTTCACCCTTCATGAGGCGGAAGAATTGCAACAAGTATTTTTGGGTGCTTTTGGGGTCAAGGATATAAATTTTGAAAACCATCCTGTTTTCTCAAAAAAATATTTACTGACCAGTGACAATGAAACAGCCGTAAGAAGACTATTTAGTGATGAATTAGTCAGTTTCTTGGAGAAGCTGAATGGTATTAATATTGAAGGTTGCGACAATCAGCTGATTGTTTACCGCCCGACTATTCGAATAGAAACAAGTAAATTCAAGCAGCTCAAGCAAGAAGCCGTTCAGATATTCGAGCAATTTTGCGAGTAAATATTGCGAAGGCATATCTACAGTTTAGAAAGCCCCACTCGACGGCCGTTAATGCATAACAAAACCATCAATTTGACCACCTACGCTACGCTTCAGGCGGAAAATTATTGAGAGGCGTTAGGCACATATGAAGTATTTCAAAATTTTTCTGAATATCATTATCGGAATGATTGTTATGGCATCTGGTATCGTTGCGTTGTTTTCGACGCTAGCGATATTTGAGAACGTGACAACAAGCATTAGAGAATCTTTAGTGAGTTCCGCAGTGTTAGCCGTCTCACTAAGTTTGGCTTATTGTTTAAACAAGCCAAAGCAAGGCCAAGTCCTAAAAGCGTTTTACAACACTAAATGGTGGGTAGGCCTATCTTGCTTTCTTGTAGTTTTGGTGGGGCTTGCATCTTTGATGTATGTATCAAATCAGGAAATTTTAAGCTTGCCCGTTCTTCCCTCGAAAGGTAGTGGTCATATTACTCTTGGCGAGCTTATTGTCATTGTCCTGTTACTCATCAGCTTGGGGTTTGTTGGCAGAACGTTATGGCGGTGCCCTAAATGCGGTAAGAAACTGCCTTTTTTAACAGATGGCAAAACTTCAAAAGTTGGCTTTGGCATCAAAGAGTGTCCTAGCTGTAAAGTCAGAGTCACGTGTGCTTAACAAGCTTAAAGACTTACATTCACTTCGTTCATTCGGACGCGCAAAAAACGCGCGCTCGTTTTAAGGGCGTAACATTCCAAACCATGAAAGGGAAACTATGAAGATTTCTTTAATACCTGCTTTATTATTGCTGGTTGTTTTATCCAGTTATTCAAATGATGATGCTTTTGATTCTAAGCTGGCCTGGAATGAGATGGTATCAACTCTTCAATCTGATTATGCCTACTTAGATAAAGTTGAGCATGATTTTAAAAATTTGACTGATCTTTTTTATGTTAAAGCGTTAGCCACAAAGTCACCAAAAGAGTTTGTCGATGTAAGCCAGTCGTTTTTACGAAACTTTCAAGATCCTCACTTGAATATTAGTCCGCTAGATCCTGACGATTATATTGTTTATCCAACAGGCTCAGATATCTATGCTGAGATTAAAGGCGAAGAAATATACATTATTGATGTTAAAGCTAACTCTTCAGCATATGAACAAGGTATTCGTTCAGGGATGATTGTTAAAAGCATCGATGGTTTAGCATTTCAAACGACTATTGAAGCAGTAACAGGATTGTCAGCAGATAATTTGTCAAAAGAGCAACAAGCTTATGCTATTAACATTGCTCTTGGCGGTAAACGATACCAAAGTCGTACTTTGACTGTTTCAACGGATAATGGGGTGAAAACTTATAATTTAGATCCAAGTTACGATAGGATTAATAAATTTAAGAATGGGCCAAAAGTTACGCATAGGGAGATCAACGGCATTGGTTATATTCGTTTTAATAACGCACTTGGTGACGATGATAGTGTAACGGAATTTAGAAGTGCTATCAAAACACTGGAACAAACCAAAGGACTAATTATTGATTTGCGAAATACGCCTAGTGGAGGGAATACGGGCGTAGCAGAACCGATCCTTGGCCACTTTACTAAAACAGAAAGGCCATACCAACTTTATAAAACTCAACAGTCAGGTCAGCATTATTCTGATGCTTCATTTCAAAAAGCGATAGCATTTCCTCAGGCGCCATTTATAGATAAACCTTTTGTTGTATTAGCAGGTCGCTGGACAGGCAGTATGGGCGAAGGCATGACAATTGGACTTGATGCTCTTGGGGCTAAAGCTATTTTAGGTGCGCCTATGGCTGATTTATTAGGTGGTATAAAACAAATTCAACTTATAGAAAGTAACGCTACTTTATCGCTAGGCTTTGAGCGTTTGTATCATATAGATGGTCGCTTTAGAGAAGACTTTGAGCCAACTATTTTTATCAAAAGTGCCGATACTGACGAAAAAGGTGGTGATATAACGTTGTTGAAGGCTTTGGAAGTTTTGATTGATAATTGAATGTAACAAGCCATTCAAGTAGGACTTTTAACAGTTGGTTAGGTTCCGCTGCGCTTCACATTTTAACCAACAATTAGAAGCCTCTTAATGGGGCGTTATACGGCAAATGGAGTCTCGATGAATCCGATAGTATTAGTGACAGGTGGCAGTCGAGGGATAGGTGCTGCAACCTCTAAATATTTAGCGAAGCAAAATTATGCTGTTTGCGTTAATTATATTTCTAATAAAATTGAGGCCACTAAGGTTGTTTCGGACATTGAAAAAAATGGTGGCAGAGCAATCGCTGTACAAGCGGATGTTTCAAAAGAAGACGATGTAATTCGTTTATTTAATACTATTGATAATTCTTTAGGTCAGATTACCCACTTAGTCAATAACGCAGGCATATTGTTGCCGCAAATACGAGTGTCAGAAATGACAGCAGAAAGAATTAATAAAGTGCTAACGACCAATGTCACAAGTTATTTTTTGTGTTCTCGCGAAGCAATAAATAGAATGAAAAGTGGTGGTTCAATTGTTAATGTATCTTCGGCTGCATCAAGGTTGGGCTCTGCAGGCGAATATGTTGATTATGCCTCATCAAAAGGTGCTATCGATACATTAACAATCGGGTTGTCACTTGAGGTTGCTAGTCAAAATATACGTGTAAACTGTGTACGCCCAGGCTTTATTTATACTGAAATGCATGGCGATGGAGGAGAACCCGATAGAGTTGAGCGGGTTAAACCGTTGATCCCTTTACAGCGAGGTGGTACACCTGATGAAGTTGCTTCTTCTATTGCATTTCTTCTATCAAATGAAGCCTCATTTATTACAGGTACATTTGTTGATATAGCTGGTGGTAAATAGCCAATGTGGCGGGGAACAAATCAAGCTTTCTTCCTGATCCATATAATTGGAAAACATATGGCGACATGAAACTAAACTGAACCCATAATTCGTCGCCTTTCTCCAATTTTGAACTTTATGTAAACAAATACGAATTTGATGTCATTCCGCTAAAGGCTCTCTGAGGACATGATTAGCACCACGTAAACAATACGTTAAAATCCCACTAGGAGAGCCATTATGAATAATCAATCAAGCCCCATTGTCATCATCGGTAAAAATGCAAAAACTGGTGTTCGTGTCAACAAACGACTAATAGAGCTTGGCTTCGAAACTCGCCCAGTCTCCCGCAGCACCTCGACCTGCTTTGATTGGGAAAATCGAACAACCTGGCCTGCTGCGTTACAAGGAGCAAAGTCAGCATACGTGACTTATCAACCCGATCTTGCTGTACCCAATGCAGAGAGTGATATCCGCGCTTTTGTCGAAGTGGCGAAAGCCGAAGGAGTTGAGCATATTGTCTTGCTTTCAGGGCGTGGTGAAGACGGAGCACAAAGAGCAGAGCAAGTTCTTATCAACAGTGGCCTTGAATGGAATGTGGTTCGCGCCTCCTGGTTTGCACAAAACTTTAGCGAAAGCTTCATGGCAGAAGGTATTTTGAACGGCCACTTAATATTACCTGCTGGAAACACACCGGAGCCCTTCATCGACACTGATGAAATTGCAGAAGTAGCCGTGGCCACTCTGGTTGATCCAAGCAAGCGCAACCGCTTGTATGAAGTGACAGGCCCTGAGTTGCTGACCTTTCAAGATTGTGTTGATGAGATTTCCAAGCAGCTCAACAAAGAGATTAAGTTTACGTCGGTCAGTATTGATGACTACTTAAACATCCTCAAAGAGCAAAACGTACCAGAAGATTACCAGTGGCTCCTTAATGAACTTTTCACTGTTGTCTTTGACGGACGTAACTCAAGCCTTGCATATGGTGTCGAGGAGGCCACTGGCGCCAAACCCACAAGATTCTCAGACTATGTCACCAAAACCATCAAAGGTGGTTACTGGGGATAGGGCATTCATGCAGGTTGATTCAACCATCAAAACTGTGCAGCCCGACACTACATCGGGTTGCCACTCATCCCCTCAAGAAAACAATGTTACCCGGATTTCTTAGTATAAGATGGCGATACTCCGTACTTACTCTTGTATGCACGACTGAACGCAGCTTCAGACTGATATCCAACATCGAGTGCAATATTGAGGACATGCTCATTGCCATGCAACAACCGCTCTCGCGCTAACGATAAGCGCCAATGTGTAATGTACTTCTTAGGCGTCTGGCCCACTATTTTCTTAAAATAGTCAATAAAGCTCGTTCGAGACATACCAGATAACTCAGCTAAAGACTCAATATCTATATGCGCAGATGGGTCTCCATGTATTTTTTTCATCGCACGAGAGAGGCGCTTATCTGTATGTGCCAATAGCCAACTCTGCTGCTCATCAGATATCTCATTAATCCAAGTACGGATACACTGAAGGATTAATACATCCGCTAACTTCGAGACGATAAGTCCTGCGCCATAATCCTCATTTTCGGTTTCTCTGTGTATAGATTGCACCACACTTTCGATGGTTTGGTGTGCAAGGGATTGTGACGGAACAAAGATATAATCCGGCATTGATTGAATGATGGACGTCGTGACCTCGTTATCAAACAATACCGTGCCACACAAAGTCGTCGTCAACTCACCTTCACCAGTCGTAGTTAAACGCTCATAGTGTTCGGTTATTTTTTCGATCTCATTGTCAAACAGGTCACTGGCTGGTGTGTTATTCACGTCAACGATGTCATGACCAGTACCTCGTGGTAGCAAAATAAAGTCACCTGGCCCCAGCTTTACGCGTGCCTCATACACTGAGACGAACGCTTCTCCTTCGAGAACTAAGTGAAACATAGTGCTAGATGGGATAGAAGGGATCTTCACACCCCAAGGTTGCTTCATCGTCGAGTAAGTATAAAAAACGCTACTCATTTTAAGCTGACTGAGCGGAGAGCTGACTTCCTCATGCTGACGCCTGTTTTGTTCAAACTTCGCCATTGCTTGTGTTCTTTTATCGTCCATAAATATGTACTTCCTGCAAACGTTCAGCGACTTTCTGTCAATTAAATCATCGTTTAATTAGGTCTAATAAACAACGTTCGCTGCCTGCCGCAGTTTGTGGCTCTATGTCAGTTAATCCAATTATGTCATGAAATCTAGAAGGAAATAGCACAATGATTGAATCTATGTTTGAGCGTATTATTTTAGGGGCGGCTGGGGTTACGGCCTTTACTATCGGCGGGTTTATTGCGCTAGAGCCACATACTTTTTACTTAAGCTATGACATTCTGCTCGCTGATGACCCTAGCCTACTCAGTGAGCTACGAGGACCGGGGGCAAACCTCGCTGTATTAGGAGCATTAATGCTAGCAGGCCTCTTCTATAATCCCTTATCTAAGGCATCTATCATTGTCGCAAAAATCGTTTTTTTCGCCTTTCCTGCAGGTAGAGTGATAGGGATATTTGTGGATGGTGTGCCATCTGGGGCTATCTTGGCAGCGCTAGCTATAGAAATTGCTATCGCGGTTTTACTCGTCGTGGCCTTTAGAAAGACGAAAGCGTTCACATAACGTGTTTAGCTAATTCGATATCAGCCAATATCAAATAGTCAGTTACTCATCTACAGGGCTAATGTAATGAAATTTAAGAAAGTACTCATAGTGTACGACTCAGGATTTGGCTCAACAGAAGACATCACACGCGTACTGGCAACAGAGCTCTCTCGCTTAGGTGTGGAGGTAGAGTTCCAGAGTGCAGAAAGTGCGCGCGCGCCGCTAGATGGCGAAGCGGTGATTGTGGGGAGTCCCATCCGTTATGACAGATGGTTACCTACCGCCAGACAATACGTGACTCGCCATCAAAAGATACTATCAAAGATACCTGTCGCTTATTTCTATACTTGTCTTTCTCTTGTGCAAGGAACATCAAATCCAATAGATGATAAACAAGTCTACGATGACGCTCTTCTTAGCATGAACACCCAAGTTAAACCGATTATGGTTGCAAGTTTTCCTGGCACATTAAAACTAGAGGTAATGCCTTGGTACTATCGCTTCCCCCTCAAGTGGATTGCGAAAAGTAAAGGCGTGAGTGAAGGAGATTATAGAGATTGGGCAATGATTAAAAGCTGGGCTCACCACTTTTTCGACTACCCCATCGGCTCAGTGAAATGACATGCTCTAGGCGTATTCCATCTCTTTGTAAGTATATGTTATTAACAAAAATGCGAATAAAGACGATGAGCGACTTAGGAGAATCGGTACAGCACCATTACTCCCTTTCGCTCATTATTGTCGACGCTAAAAAATTTACCGCTGGGAAGAACCCCGATGTCGAGTTGGGATTGAGAAGTATCGATACCGATATTGATTTCAGGTTGGTTCATGGCTTAAGCTACCTCATGCTAGTTATACGGGCTTGGGTGCTGCGCACCGCAACCCACCAGGGTCACATCCCTTAAGACTATTCGAAGTTTTGCGAAAGAGAACTGCAGCGCTCTTACTTGTGTTACCGGTATCAGTAATGGAACCGAATCAAAAACGAGCGACCACAGTTGGCCTTCGGTTGTTGCCGAAGGTGGGTCTCAATTTACCCGTTTGGAGAAACGTTTAACAGGATGAAAAACGATCAAATTCAATCATACAAGTTTAAAAACTATCACTCACTGCGTTCATTCGGACGCGCGGAAGCCCCGCGCCCGTTTTAAGGGCGTTATATTTCGGCCGACTAACGTGCAACAAAAAGTGAATTGGAATGATTGAAGTAATTCTTGCAGCAAATGCAATATGGTTTGGGTTGGGCTTTCACCTGTTTGCCTTCCGCCGAACAATCTTTGCGAAAATTATGGTGCCAAAGGAGCATCGAGAAACTCCAGTTTTCGAAACCTTGGCCGCGACGGGACCGTTTTTAGGCGGATTTAATTTTGCTTTCTGCGTTCTAAGCCTAATTTTATTGTTCAATTTATCTTTGTTTCCGGAAGAAGAACAAAGAATTATGCTCTTTGCTGTTATCGCTATAGTGCATGGATCGCAATTTGTGGCAAACGTTCCGATAGCATTAGAAAATAGAAAAGGCAAAGGAGTGTGGCAGATAAAAGGGCTAATGCGATTTATCTTCATTACGGATTTCACGCTGATGGTTGCAAATTCGGTAGTTGCGGTGATCTATGCATAGTGAAAAATATAACAAGCAAAAAGGCAGGCGGATGCTACGCACCGTTGTTTTGGCATCAGTATCAAATTAGGCCAGATAAAAAAGGTAATATAATTGCGCACCACACTGCTGAATTAGTTTGCACATGAAAAACATTAAAAGCTCAAAAACTTACATTCACTACGTTCATTCGGGCGCGCAGAAAACGCGCGCCCGTTTTAACGGCGTTAGGCCAAAAGGAAATCATGCGTAAGTTAAGATTTAAAAAGATAGATGCTTTTGCCTCTCAATATTCAGCAGGGAATCCAGCCGCTGCTGTATACCTTAACTCAGCAGACGATCTTTCTAGTGCAGAAATGCTTCAGGTTGCAAAAGAACTGAAAGGGTTTGTCAGTGAGGTTGGTTATGTCAGTCCTGGGACGGATACCGACTACTCACTTAGGTTCTTCTCTTCCGAACGTGAAGTAGCCTTCTGTGGTCATGCAACAATAGCTATCCTAAACGATATCGTCGCCAATAGTGCAGCAATGCAAGACAAGGCAATATTGTCTATTGCGACAAACTCTGATCGATTGGTGGTTGAGAATCGCTACAAAAGTGAGAAGTGCGTTTATATATCGGCACCGTCTGCCCGGTTTTCCGCAAAAAAAATTGGTGTAACTGATATTGTCACGGCCCTTAATTGTCATGCTAATGATATTGACCAATTGCAACCAATCGAAATTGTAAATGGAGGGCTTGAGACTCTTGTTGTTCCTATGGCAGGGCTTGAGTCTATACTTTCCGTGGCGCCGGACCTTCGAACTCTTAATGAATTTTGTATTCAAATTGGGGTTGATATTATTATCTTGTATTCGCCAGAGTCAGCTACTCAAGACAGCAAATATCGAACTAGAGTCTTCGCCCCAACCTTTGGTTATTTAGAAGACCCGGCAACAGGTTCAGGAAATGCCGCTTTTGGCTATTATCTCTTAAAGCACGGTAAGTGGGATGGTGAGATGATGAAAGTTGAGCAAAATAGTTTCCGCGACTTGCCTAATTACGTCCAGCTTTTCTCGAAAGGCGTTGATATAGGTAATTGTCAGGTATGGTTTGGAGGAGGCGCTATTCTAAAGGTAGACGGGGAATATCTTTTGCGTTGATAGAAACGACACAAAATGGCCTACCAAGCGTTTCCAGTCTGACGCCAAAACACCGCGTTTTTGTGTTACTCGCTGCGCTCAAACATTTACACAAAAGCACTCCGGCTTGGGCGCAGCTGAAGCGGGCGTTAGGCAGCCAAGCCATATCGTAGTTAAATTTCAAGACATATGGCAAAAAAAGGTGAGACAGGAATCTTGGGGACTAATTATCATGCAGGCTCAATTTGAGGCTAGAGCATGAATTGGGTAGAGCGAATCAGCTTAGTTATTGAGTATGTAGAACAAAATCTTGATGGTGAAATTTCTATTGATAAGGCAGCAATAATAGCTTGCTGTTCGAAATTTCACCTTCATCGAATATTTTTTTCTTATTTTGATATTACTTTCTCTGAGTATGTAAGAAGGCGAAGGTTTACTTTGGCAGCGGCAGATGTGATAAGCACTCAAGCAACCATAGTGGATATCGCCATGAAGTATGGGTATACCTCACCAAATGCATTTACGCGATCATTTCGCAAAATGCATGGTGTAAATCCAAGTGAAGTCCGCTCTGCTAATGCTAAGATTGCGACATACAGCAAGGCCTCTTTTCCGTTAGAACCTATAGAGGCAGAGAGAATGGAATATAAAATAGTTGAGAAGCCGTCATTCAATATAGTCGGAAAAAGTAAACGATTTGAGTTTGATGATTTCACAAAAAACGGCAAAAAATTTTGGAAGGAGTATGTCGGATCTGATGACTACAAATCTCTTTGCGAGTTGACTAACGGTAAGCCGGGGTTGGTAACCGGCTCTCCATTGCTAAGTGCATATTTCCCCGACGAGAAAAACGAGCAAGATAGATTTTTAGACGTACTCGGTGTGGAATATGGATTTGGTGAAAAGGTAAAAGAATTTAAGGCTCATAATGTTCCAGCAGCAACTTACGCCGAGTTTGACTGTTCGTATCGTGGTGCTATGAAAACAAACCGATACATTTATGGGAAATGGTTTTCTGCAACTGGTTATGAGCGAGACGGAGGTAAACCTGACATCGTGTCCTATTTTCCCATGCCTTGGAGACATTTTAGTGAAATGAGGTTGCGTTGGTGGGTGCCAGTTATCAAGACTAGCGAAAATGCCTAACAAAGGTAGCCATCTGACACAAATTGCAATGTGCTACACGCGTTATGTGTTCCATCTTGCTCAATTATGCACTAGCAGTGCCCCATCGCTTTTCTGGTCGTCATTTGAAGAATCCCGAAAAGACCAACCATGAGTGCAACAGCGCTCGCTACCAACATCCCACCGGCGGTCGTAATCCATACTCCTGAGATCATTAACCCTACTGATCCGATAACCCAAATATAATCGCCTGTTGAAAAATACAATATCAGTTCTTTTTGTGCCAGAGGAACCCTTGACGCCCAAAGCAGATGAAGGCCATTCAGTATCAATAGAATGCCAAGAATCAGAATGTATGATTCTGGGGCTGGTGACGCGCCACCTAAGAAATTTGCCACCAGGCTCGGTTGTAGAGCAAATAACGCCCCGAAAGCTAAACAGCTAGTAGCGTTTGCACGCATCACATTTTTTAGACTTAACATAATCGACCCTCCTATGTATACTTGGTTGACATAGAATATAATTGCTGAGGGTTGAATGTCAACTAGGTTTACAAAGAAAGGGATTCCAATGTTGGAATCTCAGTCGTTGCAGCTCATTCAAAGCGCTCAAAGGCTAAACGATTTGATTACACAATATCTCTCTCAGCGCCTAGTAGAAAAGGGTTATGAGTCGTTAACGCCATCCCTTCTTGCCTTTCTGAGTATTCTCGAGTGTGGGGTGAACTATGGATCAGAAATAGCAAGAAATTTAGGCGTGACAAGACAGATGGTCTCGAAAACAGTGAAACAGCTCTGCCAGTTAGGATATCTTGAGCAAATAGATGGCGTTGGGAAGCAGAAGGAGATTCACTTTACAGAGACTGGTGAATACCTAATGTCAGATGCCAGACAGTTGCTAGCAGAATTGGATGAAATCTTATTTAAGAATACAAATACTAGAACGCCACGCGCAATTATAGCCGAGCTTAATATAATGATTTGTGCAGTTAACGATCGCCAGCACGCATAACAAGTTACTGCACTCGGAAAAAAGTCACTCGTTGCGCTCCCAGTTTTCCGGTGAGCAAGACGTTATTCGCATATGTAGTATTTCAAATACTTTTCTGCATATTATTGGAATGATTGTTATGGTATCGGGAGTCGTTGCGTTGTTTTCGACGCTAGCGATATTTGAGAAATTGGCAACAAGCATTAACGAATTTTTATTGAGTTCCTCAGTGTTAGCCGGCTCGCTAAGTTTGGCTTATTTTTTAAACAAGCCAAGACCGAGTTTTGAAGGCGCTCTCCAACAAGTGCCCGAGTTGTAATGTCAAAGTCGCAGATGCCTAACACGGCACACAACTTTATGCCTTCGGCTCGGACACGGTATCCGTACCTGTTTTTGTCGGGAACACCGGTAATCAGGGAAGCCGCCGCATATATGTTTCCCCTTGGAGTGATTTATGAATAGTCGAAGTGATCAACTAATATTTATTGCCGGTTTGTGTATTTTTTCAATTGGTCAATTTTGGATATATTATTTCGGATCAACCACAAAAGAGTTTTCAACTATTGATGTAAGTCATTGGGTTATGTTGTTGGGCGTGGTGTTATACCTTCCTTACGTGATGGGGCTTCCGAGAAAAGGAATCGCTTTAATCGCGAGCATTTTGATGACGATTGGGATTATTTGCATGATTGGAATGTGTGTAATCGATTTGATCTTTTGGGCAATTCCTGATGACGGAATGCGTAAAGCCGTCGCTAGAGAGCTATCAAGTACACCGATGATTTGGCAGCCGTTTATGCTGTGGGGCAACGAAGAGGTTCTGATGACTGGGTTTATACTTGCTAGTATGCGTTACATAAAGCAATCTAAGATTGGTCCCTTGCTTGTTACCGTTGGCTCCATTGTTGCCATTGCTGGTGCATCTTGGTACAACTTTATTGCATACATTTTAATCAGTATTGGCTTTATTCTTAGTTTCGATATTTTGTCTGAGAACATGCGGCAGAACAGCAAGGACTAAACCGAGCTATAACATTCGCATGAAAGATATAGTGATAATAAGCGTTACATTTAAGAGGAAATATGGAGAAAACTTTTAAATACGAAAAAGAAGATTGGCAGAAGTTTCAATCGTATCTGGAAACGGATCTCTGCAGATCGAAGAAAATGTGGCATGAAAGTGTTTGGTTTAACTTAATTTCTTGGTTCGTGATCGCCATTGTCTTTTTCACTTTCTTTCAAAGCAAAAGTGAATTTAGCTGGGCAACTGCAGGGATTGTTTCATTTTTCTTTGTGTCTATATATGCACAGCTTGTTCTCACTGGTATCAAGTTCAAAAAGTTGTGTGCCCCTTCTGAAAAAGGGAGCTTTATAGGGGAGCATCGTTTTAGATTTAACGAAAGTTCGATCCAGAGTGAAGGTTTAGGATATACCGCTACACATGATTGGAGTGTTGTGAAACGTGTCGCTAAAACCAACGATGCAATATATCTATTTTTAGATAACGCAGTTGCGTATATATTTCCGTTATCTCAAATTGAAGATTCCGGGCAATTCTATGAGTATATTAATACAAAAATAAATGTAGCAGCTTCGTCCAATTGAGGTTTTGGTCTACGATTCGTTTTGGGGGCTGACAAAAAACAAACAACTACGTACCGGCCGGTAATTGCGGCATTAACCTCTTGCTCCATTACTTATGAAGCGTTTTACAAAAAGGAGAATTATGTGAATTCAAAATCTGATATCGAGCTATTTGATGTCGCGATTGAACCTTGGATTCCCGGAGCAATTCAGAAAATCAAAAAATATTGTACTGAAGGTGCAAACCCGAACTTAGTTTGCATGAATGCTAGTACGACCCGTGGGCCCGTAACAAAAGGCCTAACACTTTTAACGCATTCTGTACATGAAGGAGCATTTCGGGTGGACCTGGTTGGCCACCAAATACGGAATAAACAGTTGAGCATGCTCACGTATTTGTTCGAAAACGGCATGCCCTATGATGTAAGCAAGCTATCGAGTGCGGTTCGTCAACAATATATACCTGCAGTTGAATTATTATTGGCTCAAGGTATTGATCCAGACCGCCCTGATGATGACGAAACCATGCTTATGTTGGCCGCAAGCCTAGGCAATATGGATATAGTAAAGATGCTGGTTAAAGCTGGCGCGGATGTCCATCGCTATGCATTTGATAATATCGAATGGACAGCGTCTTTTGTGGCCAACAAAGCTAAGCATAAGGACGTTGCTAAATGGCTAAAGTCACAGATGAGCAAGGAGTTTTTTGCTAAACAAAAAGAGGTTGTGGCATCTCGTAACCCAAAATTTCGCAACCTTTATAAAAATGCAACATCAGCAGAAGATTTATCGACCGACGATATTGTTAATAAGCTAGAGCAATGGGATAAGCGATTTGGTATTAAAGTAAAGAAATCTGATGGATGCAGTTTATCTATTTTGTTTGAAGCGCTGCCAGAAAACATAGAGGAGTTTTGGGATGAGGTCATTGATCTTTGTCCAGACATAGATGACAACAATAAAGCTGTATTGCATCAGTTAGAAACGAAGAAAAGTATTGGTCTATGGTGGGATTAGGTCGATAATTATTTGGCTTTGAAGCATGCCGCGATCCAATTTTTAAAGGGCGTGTCGCTAGCGTGATTTACCGCTTGTCTCTCAGTAATGGCATACTCCGGTGTACGGTAAGTATTATTTCACATTTGGGTATATGATCAACAAGTCAAGGCATGGAACATAAGTGCCCTAGCTTGAGGCGTTAGCCCTGAGCTAAACCCTGATCTTTATCGAAGAGGAGTTAGGTGGATATAAATAACATCACAACTTTTATAACGGTGGCGACTTTGTTGGTTATTTCACCTGGCCCCAATGGCTTCCTCATCGCTAAAACAGTTCCATTGTCTGGGCAAAAAGCGGGCGTCGCTAATATCTGTGGATTCGTTGTTGCCTTTTACGTGCATGGCACATTATCCATATTCGGTATTTCTATCCTTCTGGTTCAATCAGCTCAAGCATTCTTTGTCTTTAAAATGCTAGGTGCTGCTTATTTAATCTGGATTGGCATCAAAGCACTTGTAAGTGCTTTCAAAGTTAGCGGTGCTAAACTACCCGATTTAGATCAACGAAATGTTAAACCAGTTTCGGTTCGAAACGCATTTTTAGAGGGGTTTTTAACAAACGCTCTCAACCCCAAAGTATCAATGTTCTATTTGGCGGCTTTCCCACAATTCATATCGGTGAATGAGAGCGTAATAAATGCATATGCGTTAGTAACATTGCACTCTATAGTTAACTTTGTTTGGTTTTCTACTATGGTATTTATGTTATCGCGTATCAAAAATGCTACAAACAATGTGCGGTTTAAAAGGTGGCTAAATTCAATAACGGGTGTTGTATTTATTGGCTTTGGTTCAAAGTTAGCGTTAATGAAAAATGGTTAACAGATTAATCAACCGGACTCCGCATTGCGTGGTTCGCTTCGCTCACTTTACCAAGAAACGCTCCGCTCGGTTATTGTGACGTGAGGTGTGTAATGCCGCTATCGATAATAAATAAGGTCATTTTTGGGATATATATATTTCCAGTATTTTTACTGCTGTTGTTATCATTGACTCTGTTGGGAGACTCAAGACCAATATTCTTTTTTCTTTTGGTAGTGTCCATTTTGAGTATGCTATCTCTCATTTATATTCTTATTAAAACCATTTTAAATCAGGCTGACAGCGTGAAAACCAGGTTTGCTTACTTGTCTCATGTTGGCGTTTTAATTACGATTTTTGGTTGCACTGCATTTTTAGTTAATGGTAATGAATTTAAAAATCATTCACCTGCCGCCCCCTTTTCAATTTTTTCTTTTGGTGTGATTGTGTGCATTCCATATTTTCATGTAATGGTCGTTAATGGCTTTTTTAAAAAAGAAAAAATTTTGATAAAAACACCTAACAAGTGACTATGGCCCGAATGCGACAGTTTGAACCTTGCGAAATTGCGGTGCACGTTTTAATCGAGCTGGTCACGCGGTGATTTGAAATTATGAGTATTGATTGGAATTCTATAGTCTCGATATTTACGGCTATTGGTGTGTTGCTTGCGGCTTTTCAATTAAGGGTGAGTTCGAAGATTGCTCAATCTGAGTTCGAGGACTCAATTGATCAGCAGTACAGAGAATTAGCAAAAGATATTCCGGTGGATGCGCTGATTGGTAAAGCGGTGGCCGAAGACAAAGTTGAATTCACTCGTGAGCTTATATATAACTACCTTGATCTGTGTAATGAACAAGTCTTTCTGAGAAGAAAAAAACGCGTGAGGAAGGATACGTGGATTGATTGGTGCTCGGGTATTGAATCAAATCTTGGGAAGCGTGAGTTCAAGAAAGTTTGGACTGAAATAAAGCGTGAATCGCCAAAAACATTTACCTTTTTGGAAAGGCTTGAAGAATCAGAGTTTAAAGAAGATCCGTCGCAATGGGGTCAATAGCATTTAACAGGGAATTTAGATCAATGAAAAAACTAATTATTGCAGCCATACTTTTGATGACACCTGCGGCTCATGCTGCTAATTTTTATGATTTGGCGATCCATAAAGGAGAGACGGTTGCTGACATTCCTTTGGAGGAATATTCAAATATCTGGTGGCAATGGACTCAAACGATGCCTAAAGAAGTTAGTCCAATAAGTGATGCGACAGGCGAGAACTGTCATCAAGGGCAGAACGGAGATGTTTGGTTTTTAGCTGGAGGTTATGGCTCTTCAAAAGTTACTAGAACGTGTACTATTCCTGAAGGTAAGCATATATTTTTCCCTGTGATTAATATGCTTTACTACCCTAAAGAAAAGCACTCGCCATCGTGTGCGAGTGTTAAAAAAGGTGCAGCCCTTAACAATGAAGAGTTATTGAGCATTCGTGTTGAGCTCGACCAAATTAAAGCCATCAATCCAGCACACTACCGATTGTCTTCACCTGGCTGCTTTGATTTATTTGGGTTGCTTCCTGAAGATGTTGGTGCGCCCGAGATTTTTCCATCTGCTTCCGATGGTTACTGGGTAATGTTAAAGCCTCTGAGTAAGGGTAAGCACTCGCTTAAATTTAGTGCTCAATATGGTAGAGAAAAAGGAGCTTATAGCAAGATGCTCCAAGACATCCACTATGAGATTATCGTCGAATAAATTTTAAAAAGGTACGCTAGTAGGAATTCGAACATCGAGCCGTAGTGATGGCCCCTGCGAGTTCCGCTGTTTTAATAGTGAGTGGATACCCTATCTTCGCTAAGCTGTTAAAATTACTAAAACTGCTGTGTTGCGACGTGATATTCGGTATGTGATAACAACGATCAATTGAGAGTACGTAGAGTGATAAAAATAATTATATGTCTTATGTTGCTGTGTCCTATGAGTGTGTTTGCGCAAGTTGATGTCGCGCAAAATGACTTGTTAGGAAAGTGGACGGCGAATAAGCTGGTGGCGTTTGGTAGCACCACAGAGATGGATGACAACTACTATGTAACCTATGAATTCTCCAACGATGGCAATCTTACTCAGAGCGAGTATGACGATGGAAAAGTTACGACCAACGTTTACAAGTACTGGGTCAAAGATCAACGGCTTCAGATGAATAACGGGTTTTTAGACGTTGACTTGGAGGTGCTCGAAAAAAGTCCAGAGTCGTTGGTGATTAAGGGGCCGCATGCGACGCTCTATTTCGAAAAATAGTTAGTGACGGAGAAATCGGAGCGGCCTTTGTAAAATATTCGAAAAGTTGAGAGTTGCGTTAGACCGTTAACTTTGTTGCTACCGTTTGTTGGAAATTGCTAATACTAAAAATTTTGAATAAAGCGAGCGTTAAGCGAATGAGTGAAAGTCCTAATAATGCAACGCCATCTGATAGTGATCGTAGTGCACGGTTGATGGGTGTTAACCCCCTATTGCTGATTTTGTTATTAGCTGTTCTCGCATTTGCGGTCTATTTGCAAGTGAGCAACCCGCATAAAAAATACAGTCGCCAAGCGTACTGGCAAACGGCTACGGTAGATGACGTTTATACCATTCCAGATGAAGCGCTGCAGCCTGGAAACAGGAACGGCCCAGTACTACTTTGGGCGGCTACCGGTGCCAATGACCCTGAGGTGATTGCGGCACTGGTCGAACGAGGAGCGGATGTTAACGAATCAGATGCCGGAGCTTTTTCAGGAACACCATTAAGTGCGGCAGCGGGTTATTCATCTAATCCGGCAATTATCGACGTGCTGGTGCGATTGGGGGCTGATATTCACAAGGTCGTGGGCAGCAACAATAAAACGCCGTTAATCATTGCGGCGGAAATAAATCAAAACCCAGAAATCGCCGAGCGCTTAATCCGACACGGTGCAAACCTAAATTACCGAGATTTGACGGGCCGAACCGCGATTGAACAGGCTATTAGATTCGAAAATAATGCGGTTGCTGCTGTGCTGAGGAAGCACTCTGCGCCGGTGTTGCCGTAATAGAGTCAGGGTAATATTGAGTATGAAAAAAGTCGCGGTGTTCGGAAAACCAGGCGGTGGCAAGTCCACGTTAAGCAAAACGTTGTCGGTGGCAACCGGCATTGAGCTTTGTCCGTTAGATTTGATTGAGTATTCTCAAGGTGGCGAACGTGTGTCAGCGCAAGCCTACGCCGACAGCCATGCCAAGTTAATTGCGCAAGACAGGTGGATTATTGAAGGCTTAGGAACCTTACGATCATTTTGGTTGCGGGTAGATGCGGCGGATACACTTATCTATATTGATCTACCGTATCATGTTCATTATTGGTGGGTTACCAAGCGCTTGTTAAAGAGTTGCTTTATCCAGCCCGAGGGTTGGCCTGAAGGTAGTTCTGTTTTAAAAGGCACCTTAGCGAGCTGGAAATATCTGCGCTTGTCGCCTAAATTTTGGACTACTGAGTTGTTCAGCGAAATTGAGCTGCGTGCCAAGGGCAAAGTCATTCATCGAGTCACAACCGTTAAACAACTGAATGATTTGGTAGCGAACATCTCTTAATATTCGTTTGGTGCGAAAACACCTTGCTGACGTGACTAACAGCGTTGCTGTTGATTTAATAATTTAAAAAAACTGAATCATTACCTCTAAACCACTATGAATAAAACTATGCGACTAACTCAAAAAAACGGTGTCTTTCGATTACTTTTAAAGCCAGCCGTATTGTTAATATTTGGCCTCAATGTAGTAGCGGCATCAGCAGATCAGTCGACTGAAGAAGACGCGCCTCGACTAATTGATTCGGCTATCGTTTCGCAAGAGCAAGCGCACAAGACGCAGTATGACGGCAGCGTGTTTTATACCTATTTCATGGGTGATTCAGTGGGAACGGTAGACACAATAACTGGCGTAGCAGTATTGAATCCGGGTAAAGAGATTCATCCTCCGCATGCGCATGCGAATGAAGAGTACCTCATGATTCTTGAAGGCACCGGCGAGTGGAATCTGAACGGTAAAATTTCAAAGGCGAACACCGGTGACTTGCTCTATGCCGCGCCATGGGATCTGCACGGCATACTTAACACGGGCGAAACGCCATTAAAATTTGTAGTGTTTCGATGGAACAGCAAAGGTCTTCCTGTTCCGCCTTCACCGAGCGAATAATTGCTTTGCTACCCCTATGGTGCAGTACGAGATACTAGGCCTTGGGAATAAAGCTCAGGGCCACACCGTTATTGCAGTAACGCAATCCGGTTGGCTGTGGGCCGTCGTTAAAGATGTGCCCTTGGTGTCCACCACAGCGCGCGCAATGGTATTCGGTTCTGGGTAGAATTAACTTGAAGTCGCGTTTGGTTTCGACTCGGTCTTCAATGGCGTCAAAGAAGCTGGGCCATCCGGTGCCGCTGTCGAATTTGTGGCTCGCATCAAACAGTGCTAGTCCACAGCCGGCGCAGGCATACTGACCGTCGCGCTTCTCGTCATTAAACGGGCTGGTGAATGGTCGTTCGGTTCCCTCTTTGCGCAGTACATAAAACGCTTCTTCGCTTAACCGCTCGCGCCACTCGTCTTTACTAAGAGTGATGGGAGTTATCGATGATGGGTTGGGATCTAGGTCGTTGGGATCTAAGTCGAGAGTTGTCATAGTGGATTGAGTTTGGGTTAAAGTGTCGTCTTGCTCGGTAGCACGTAGCCAAGACACGCCGCCAAGTAGGCTAACCGCAGTCAGGGACAATAGTGTTCGTCTGTTCATAATCGATATTCTAGCAAAGTAGTGTGAGTATTATGACCTTGCTACACAGCGAGAACTTACAAACCTTGTGGTATTCTCCTCTCACTCAAAATTGGGAGCTGTCACCAACGTGCAAAAACAACCCCTAACAGATTTTCTAGCGCCTAAGTACTGGCCAACGTGGTTGGGCTTAGCCATCCTGCGCATTATCAGTTTTTTACCGCTGCCAATCTTGGCGATGCTCGGTAAAACGATTGGGCTATTGTTTTATTATCTGGGTGCTTCGCGACGACGAATTGCGTTTAAAAATATCTCGGTGTGTTTTCCAGACATGCCCGAAGCGGAGGTTCGACGCACTAACCGCACACACTTTATGTTGATTGGCCAATCGTTATTTACCACGCCAATGCATTGGTGGATTTCCAAGCGTCGGTTTAATAAATTGATCACCATTAGCGGGCGCGAGCACTACGATAAGGCGTTGGAGTCTGGTCGAAATATTATTATTCTTGCGCCGCATTTTATTAGCCTTGATGTCGCTGGTCTACGATTGGCTCAGGAGCGACCGATGCTTACCATGTATCAGTATGCCAAAAATGGATTGGTCGATGAAATTGTTAAGCGCGGCCGCTTACGTTTTGGTGGCGAGTTAGTTGAACGCAAAGCGCCGATGCGCAATTTGATTCGCGCGATCCGTAAAGGCGCGCCGTTCTATTATTTACCCGACCAAGACGCGGGTCGTAAAGGTATATTTGTCCCATTCTTTCATGAGCAAGCCGCTACTTATTCGGTATTGGGCAAGTTTGCTGAAATGACCGACGCCTTGGTGATTCCTTGTGGCACACGAATCAAACCTTGGGGCACGGGCTATGAAGTCACGTTAGGTGCGCCGCTCGATTATTTTCCAAGCGGTGATGAGTATCAAGACACCGCGCGAATGAATGAGGAGGTGGCGAATTTGATTCGGCCTCATCCTGAGCAGTACTTTTGGGTGCACAAACGATTCAAAACGCGCCCGCCTGAAGAGTTGGAAACAACTGTAAAATTTTATTAATCGTCGTTTATTTTAGAGATGGCTTGCGCTACTGTGATTTGAGTTGTTCGGACTATTCGTTGCACAGAGCTTAATCTGGCGCCAATGCGGTTGAGCAACGGTACTGACACTACGAAGTAGTAACACGTCAATTTAACCAATTTGGAGATATTCGATGAGCAAACGAGAAGAACTGATTGCGAAGTATGCGGCAGACCTAGAAAAAAAATGTGGCATGACGCCCGATATGAAGTTGTTGACTGCCGTGACGATTGGCTGTGGCCCGTCAATCTATAATGCTGATGCCTGCACAGTATCTGCTGGCGACCCGAAAGAACTTGAGCGGGTAAAGAAAAATTTCCTGATCAAGAAGCTCGGTTTGGCGGATTCGCCTAAGTTAGATGAAGGCATTGCCGCTGTGATTGAGATTTATGGTAAGTCGAACCGCAATAAGTATCGCGCCGTTGTTTACTATCTCTTGGTAAAGCATTTTCGTAAAGCATCTAGTTATAAGTAGATCTTAGAAAAACGATTTCAAAAAAAGACCGCTTTTAGCGGTCTTTTTTATTGGTTTTCATTTTGATACTATTGCTGGCAATGGAGGTTAGTCGCGCCAGAATGTGCTGGTGAATAAGACCAGTAAGGTAAACAGCTCAAGGCGACCGAGTAACATGGCGAATGATAAAATCCATTTCGCTGCGTCGTTAATGTCGGCGTAGTGCAAACCGACTCCTCCCAACCCTGGCCCAAGATTATTTAAGCATGCGGCGGCGGCGCTGAAGGCGGTTATCCAATCTAGGCCGACCGCACTCAGAGCAAATCCGGTAAGTGCAAAACACAGGATGTACATTGAGAAAAACGCGGTGACGGTATTGAGAATTTGGTCACTGATGACGTGGTTGCCAGATTTTATTGATAACACGGCGTTTGGGTGAATTAGGCGCACGATTTCTTTGCGGCCTTGTTTATACATCATTTGGATGCGCATCACTTTCATGCCACCGGCGGTGGAGCCAGCGCAACCGCCCATAAAACTTAACAGAATCAGCATGACCGGCAGCGCTCCCGGCCACCAAGAAAACCCACTTGAGGTAAATCCGGTGGTGGTTACGACGGACACCAAATGGAACAGGCCTTGGCGTAGAGCAGTCCATTGGTTGGCGTAGATGTCTTGCAGCATCAGCGCGCCGGAGATAACCACTGCGCTGAGCAATAGCACGATCAAGAAGAAGCGGTATTCGCTGTCGCGGCGATACGGCTTGAAGGTGCGGTCACGCCAAGCCAAAAAGTGTAATGAAAAGTTGGCCGATGCCACCAGCATAAAGAAAATGGCTATGGCTTCAATTGTTGCGCTATCAAAGTAGCCGATGCTGGCGTCGTGTGTCGAGAAGCCGCCGATCGCAACGGTGGAGAATGCGTGGCAGATAGCGTCGAACATTGACATACCGGCGACCCAATATGCCGCTGTGCACATCACGGTTAGGCCTAAATAGATGTACCACAAGGCTTTGGCGCTTTCGGTGATGCGTGGCGTTAGCTTGCTGTCTTTCATCGGACCAGGGGTTTCTGCGCGGTACAGCTGCATGCCCCCAATTCCCAGCATTGGCATAATGGCGACCGCCAATACAACAATACCCATACCGCCAAGCCATTGTAGCTGTTGACGATAATAAAGGGTCGATTGAGGTAGTGAGTCCAAATTGACCAGAATGGTGCCACCGGTCGTGGTTAAGCCTGACATGGACTCAAAAAAAGCATCCGTTAACGATAAAGAGTAATGCTCTGAGGTTAAAAACGGTAAGGCACCGAAGGTGGCTAGCACGGTCCAGAACAATACAACTACTAAAAAACCGTCACGGTAGCGCAAGTCCTTTTTGGTGCGTCGCACCGGGGCCCACATAATCAAGCCAGTGATAAATGTGACGGAGAATGAAATAATAAACGGGTAACTGTTGCCGTCATTATAGATTAATGAAACCAGCAGTGGCGTTAGATGCGTTACGCTGAATATGATCAGTAACACGCCGAGGATTTTTAAGACTGTTTGAAAATGCATGGTTAGCCTCAGTGTTGCTGCTGAGTTACGGCCTTAAAGGAAAGTCACGCTGACTTGGAACAAGGATTCGACATCGCTAATGCATGCCTTGTTGTCCATGAATATGATGACGTGATCTTGGGGTTCGATCTTAGTGTCTACATTGGGAATGATAACTTCGCCATCGCGTACGATTGCGCCGACACCGGTGCCGGCCGGAAACGGTATTTCCCGAACCCCTTTACCAATAACTTTAGATGAATTGGCATCGCCATGTGCGATTGCTTCAATGGCTTCAGCTTTGCCACGTCGCAATGAGTGCACGGCTACCACATCTCCGCGCCGAATGTGCGCAAGGACACTGCCTATAGTTGCCACTCGAGGTGAAATAATGACGTTGATATCGCGATGCTCAAGGTTTTCCACGTAGGCCGGTCGATTGACTAAGGCCATAACGCGCTTAGCGCCGAGACGCTTGGCTAAATTGGCCGATAAAATGTTCACTTCGTCTTTTTCGGTGACAGCGCAAAACACGTCGGCGTTCTCGATATTCTCTTGAAGTAGCAGGCCAGAATCGGCCGCGTCGCCATTTAATACAATGGTATCGCTGACTTGTTCAGCAATTTGCGCCGCGCGTTGAGGGTTATATTCAATCAATTTAACGCTGTAACCTTTGCGCTCTAATTCATTCGCCAGGTTTAAGCCGATATTCCCGCCGCCGGCAATAAACACGCGCTTGGGTTTGTCGCTCTTGCCGCGCATCTGCTTCATTATTTGCCGAATGTGTTGGCGCGCTGCCACGAAGAAGACCTCGTCTTTCTCCATGATAGTGGTGTCGGACTTCGGTGTGATAACTTCGTGGTCGCGATAAATCGCTGCGACACGAGTTTCGATGCCGGGCATGTGTTTTTTCATGTCGCGCAAGGTGCAGTTCATTAGTGCGCCACCTTTTACGGCTTTGATACCAATTAATTGCACGAGACCGTCTGCGAAATCCAGTACTTGCAGTGCGCCAGGAAACTCGATTAAACGCATGATGTGATCGCATACAATCACTTCTGGTGAAATCACTACATCCACTTTAAAGCCTGACTCCATCTTAAATAGAGCTGGGTTATTGAGATACTCTTTTGACCGCAAGCGGGCGATTTTGGTGGGAATCGAGAAAAATGCTTCGGCGACCTGACAAGCCACCAAATTAACTTCGTCGTTGTTGGTTACCGCTAGGAGCAAGGTTGTGTCTTCAGCGCCCGCGGCTTTTAACACCGACGGATGTGCTGCATTGCCGGTTACTGTGCGAATGTCGAGGCGGTTTTGCAGTTGGTGTAAGGCTTGACCGTCGATATCGACAATAGTGACGTCATTTTCTTCGCCGACCAAAACCTCGGCGATTGATCCGCCAACCTGGCTGGCTCCCAAAATCAAAATTTTCATGTCATCGTTACTTCGCGTCTCGCGCGCTGATATCTAGACTCTTTAGTTTTCGGTACAAATGGGTGCGTTCCAGCCCAACTTTTTTAGCTAGGGCGCTTACGTTGCCGTCCACCGTACCCAGATGATAGTTCAAATAGGCTTTTTCGAATGCTTCTTTTGCTTGGCGCATGTCGCCGTCAAAGTAGTCGGGCAGTACGGTAGCTTTCTGCTGCATTCCACCATCACCGCCTAGAGCGTCGGTGACATCCGCAATCATGATGGTTTTTTCAGTGTTCAAGATCAGCAAGCGCTGTAATACGTTTTGCAGCTGCCGAACATTGCCAGGCCAGCTGTAATCGATAAGTGCTTGCATGGCATCGTCGTTAAACGCCGGTCGCGGCAATTGATTTTTTACCGTGGTGTCTTCAATAAACAGCTCAATTAGTTCTGGTAAGTCTTTGCGTCGATGTCGTAACGACGGCACTTGAATAGGGATGACATTCAAACGGTAATACAGATCTTCACTAAACGTGCCTTGGTTGACGGCTTTTTGCGGATTGCCGCTAGTGGTTACGATTACACGCACGTCTAGTTCGATATATTCGCTGCCGCCGAGTCGTAGAAACTGCCTTTCTTGCAGTGCGCTGAGCAGTTTGTTCTGTGTATCTAGGGTTAAACCGAGCACTTCATTAATGAATAATGTGCCACCTTTTGCTTCCTCGAAGCGGCCAATAACTACTTTACCATCGGCTTCGCTGCCAAATAGCGCTTGGGCAACGCCTTCGCTTGGCATGGCAGCGAGATTCAATTCAACGAATTGCGCGTCAGCCCGCGGGCTGTTTTCGTGGACCTTGCGAGCAACTAAGCGTTTGCCAACACCGGACTCGCCAGTGATAAAGACCCAGCTGTCAGTTGGGCCGAGTAACTGCACGTGGCGCATGAGTTCGCGGCTGGCATCGCTGTTGGAAATAATTGGTGAGTCGTATTGAAGTCGAGACTTTAGCTGGCGATTTTCTTCGCGTAGCGACGCATTTTCTAAGCCGCGTTCGACACTTAGTAATAACTTACCGGTGGAAAGTGGCTTCTCCAGAAAATCATAGGCGCCTAATTTGACGGCCTCGACTGCATTTTCGACCGTGCCATGACCGGAAATCATCACCACTGGGGTATTGCCCAGCTGCTTGTGTTCAACCCAATGCTTGAGCACTGAAATGCCGTCTTCTTTGGGCATCCAAATATCAAGCAATACCAAATTGGGCTGATTGTCGCGAAATTGTTTGCGCGCCTGTTCGGCGTTTTCGGCGAGACTCACCGTATATCCCTCGTCTTGCAGAATGTCTTGCAAGATATTGCGGATATCGGGCTCGTCGTCGACGACTAAAATGTGTGGTTTAGAGTTAGACATACCGTCTTTGGTACTAGCCAATTAGTGAGGGTTTATCGTGGTCGATATCGGAATTCGTGGACTCGTCTGACTGTAAAGTATTTTGGTTACGATTACCACGATAGGTTTGCATTGCATTGATCGGTAGTCGCATATGCATGGCGGCGCCACCTAAACTGCTTTGGCGGGTCCAGACTGATCCGCTGTGCTCTTCGACGATTCGTTTCACGATCGCCAGTCCGAGCCCTGAGCCTTTCGCCTTGGAGCTGACATATGGGTCAAACAGTGATTCGCGAATTTCCTCTGGAATGCCAGAGCCATTATCTTCCACCACCAGATCAATATATTGACCGGTGATTTTGGCCGCAATGTGGGTACGAATTCGAAGTTTAGCCGCGGGCACATCTTCCAGTGCATGGCTGGCATTAATTACCAGGTTATTGAGAACTTGCCGCAACGCGGAGCCGTTGGCTTTGATTGCCGGTAGCGAGTCATCTAGGTCGAGCTCGATATCGATCGAGGTGAGTGATGAGGTATGTAATTCAACCACATCGCGCACCAGTTGGTTAATGTCTAGGGTGCGTAACTTGGCCCGCACTGGTTGAGCGTAGCTAGAAAATGCATTAACCATTTCTTTCATCGATTCAACTTGTTGGACAATGGTGCGTGTGGCGCGGTCGAGGGTTTCTTGTAGCTCATCACTCACGTGATCGGATAGTTTTGATTTAATGCGTTCGGCCGATAATTGAATCGGTGTCAGTGGATTTTTGATTTCGTGTGCTAAGCGCCTAGCGACCTCGCCCCATGCGGCATCGCGTTGGGCTTGAATCAGGTTGGTTACGTCATCGAACACAATGACATGGTTGTCGTACTCTACTTGATTGCTCTGATGCATTTGCATGGAGCCGTGTTCGCCATGCAAAAGTGAGCCTCGAATGATCAGAATTTGTCGACCGTGCTTGCCCAGCAGTGTAATTTCATCTTGCCAAGTTGCTTGGCCTGACGCGATACCGCTTTCGATAACTTCGAAAAACTGTGTGGTATGACCGTAGTTTGCAACGAGCTCGGGTAAGGTTTTGCCTAGCGTGGTGGAGCGATCGAGGCCGAGAATATCGGTCGCTGCGCTGTTGCAAATCTGTAAGCGTTTATCCTGATCGAATGAAAAGACCCCTGAGGATAAATTAGTTAGCACTGCTTCTAGGTAGCCTTTTTGTTGCTCGGTCTCGGTTTGGCTCGCTTGCGCGGCTTGTTGAGCATCATTAATTTTGCTGCTCATATTGTTAAATGATTTAGTCAAGATGCCGAGTTCGTCGGTCGTTGTCACCGGCAGATGCGAACCATAATCACCTTCGGCGATTTTTTGTGTGCCGGCTGCAAGGTTGGATATCGGCGCGACCAAACGGCGCGATAAATAAATCGCTGTGAGCATTGAAAATAAAAGGCTTGCCAGCGAAATTAGGCTCAAGGTCACAATTAGACTGAATTTAAGCGGCCCTCTCGCGAACAGCATTTGTGCGTACTGGCTATTGGCTTTTTCCACGCTCTCGGTGAGTGTGGCGTAGCGTAGTGGCAGAATCTTGATGGCTTGCAAGCCAAAAAACTCTCGCCCTAGTTCATTGACGCGGATCGGTGTGACGATGCGGAACTGTAAGGTGGATTCCGAAATGGGTTCGAGTAAGGTGTAGGTTTGGTTTAGTCGCAGCTCAGTGAACACTTCGTCGCCAGGTGTGTCAGGTAAAATCTTGCTGGCATCGGCGCTAGAGAACGCCACAATTCGCCCATCGTCGGAATACAGTGATAATTCGCTGTAGCCTTCGAGTTCGCGAATGTCGTCGAGCGTTCTTAGCAGTTCGCCGGCGGTGATTTTTTGGCGAATACTCTTGGCATACTCTTCGACATCGGCTGTGAGCTCTTCTTTGATGCCTTCTAGCGCGGTTTTGCTGAGGAGCAAAGAGTCTTTTACAGTTTGCTCGATTCGCACATCGAACCAGCTATCAACCCCTTTATTAAGGAACTGAATAGAGAAGAAATAAATCAGCGAAAACGGAATCACTGTTAGAAACAGGAAAATAACCACTAATTTCGCGGTTAACTTGGAGCCAATTTCATTACGTCTGAATTGGCGGAATAAGGTATAGCAATTGGTGAATAAGAAAAACACCAAGATCGCGATGCCAAGGCTGCCGAGCAGCGTGATCCAAAACTGCAGGTTGCCCGATGCGTCGTCACTCAGAGATTTAACAATGAGAAAGCACAGCGCAAAGAGCAAGATTGAGCAGACCGAAATAACCGGAATCGGTGCCGAGATTTTTTTAACTATGGAACGGATTGCCATTTCTTCCAGCCGCTGTTGATATCCCAGTCTTCCGTAATAAATGCACTTAGGCGCATGGGCCCAGGTAAGTCGACCTTGCTCAAGCGGAGCCGCATTCGATAGGGTGTTTCAGGGGAGTGATAATGATTAAATAAACCCATAGCACTACTTGCGACGTAGTCCATGGTGCTGGTTAATGAGCTAAATATATTGGGTGCTAAATCTGAACCATCGCTAACCAAGTAACGGTTTGATAAAGCATGATGAGTCACCACGAATTGATGGCTTTGAATATGTCGGGGAATCTTGAAAAAGAGAATTTGGGTGACCACTGCGTATTCGCTAATGAAAGTCAGAGGGACGCCGTTATCGACCGCCCGTGCGACTTCTGCCGACAGCGCGATTGTCAGCTCTCCGTTGTGGTACTCAATGGCTTGAGGATCCGCTGCTTGGACTTGCCCAGTTTGGGTCAATATCAGTATCGCCAGCAGAGCCCTAATGCCTGCGGGTAGGTGTCGCTGATAACTGCGTTTGGTGAGCAATGGTTTCTCTGTATAAGCGGTTTAAGTGTCGGTGTTCGCTTTCTGTATGAGGCAATAATAAAACCCATCCATCGCATGCACACCAGGCAATGTCTGCACACCAGGCTCTACGGTTTGTGCGACCGGATGTGGCGTGGCGATTAGCATAGCATCGTTTTGTTGCGCAACAAACTGGCTGACTTGAGCGTTATTTTCGGCCGGCAGTATTGAACAAGTCATGTATAACATTTTCCCGCCTGGTGCGAGATAAGCCCAAAGATTTTGTAATAACGCGGCCTGAATTGATTGCAGTTGTTCGATATCGCTGGGGCGGCGATGGTGTTTGATGTCTGGATGTCGTCGTATTACGCCTAAGCCGCTACACGGGGCGTCTATTAAAATACGTTGGTAGCCTGTTGCTGGGGTTGGCCAACTGGGTGTTTCGCTGGCATCGGCTACATAGACATTCGCATTCAGTTGTAGTCGGGCTAAGGTGCCATGTAATTGCTCGCAACGTGATTCTGAGATGTCTAGTGCATCCATGCTTAGTTGGTTATCGCAACGTTCCAAAATGTGCGCGGTTTTGCCGCCGGGAGCGGCGCAGGCGTCGAGTACGTGCATGCCTGGTTGGCAGTCGAGCAGGTCGGCGGCAATTTGCGCTGCGGAGTCTTGTACTGAGCACGCGCCTTGATCGAATTGTGGTAGCAGTGTTACCGACACCGGTTGTTGCAAAATCAGGCCGTCGCGGGTATTTGGGTCAATATCAGACGCTATACCAGCCTCAGCTAGTTGTGATTGGTAGTCATCGCGTGAAGCGTGTCTACTATTGACGCGCAAACACATAGGTGGGCGTTGGTTGTTGCCAGCCATGATGGCCGCAGCCTGTTGCGGCCAAGCAGTGTCAATGGCGTCGCGGATCCAGCTTGGATGGCTCAGCGAATTCATGTCTTGCTCAAGTATTAACGGATCGCGCTGCGCGGTGCGCAGACAGCCATTAATTAAGTTCTTGGCCCATTGTTTATTTAATTGTTTGCAGGCACTAACGGTTTCGGCCACCGCGGCATGTTCGGCGGTGTCTAATTTGCGAAGTTGGTATAAGCCCACGAGTAGCACGAAGTGGATAACTCGGTCTTTATTGCGAATCGGTGTTTTAAGCAAGCTTGCCGCAACGGTGTCTAATTCGCCGTACCAGCGGCACACACCATATATAAGTTCTTGAATGAATCCGCGGTCTTGCGGTGAAAAATCTTGTGTCTCAAACAAATCGGCCAGCGCTGCATCAAGCGAGTGTCCTTTGTCGATGATTTGCCAACAGAGTTTAGCCGCTGCTGCGCGCGTGTTTAGCGTCTTTGCCATGTCGTCAACCTATCCGAGTTGGTCGCCGACACTGAGCGGGTAACCGTTGCGGAACTCTTTATATGGCATGGCGCGACTACCATCACGTTGCAGCGTACCAATCTTAAGTGAGCCGGTGGCACACGCTACCGATATGCCGTCATCATCCAGCGCAATAATTGTGCCTGGTGTGGGGGCGCTCTGTTGGCTCACTGTTGCGTCTTGCACATTTGGATGGGTGTCGCTGATTCGTAAGCGGGTATCGCCATGCTGAGTTTGGCAGCCTGGCCATGGAAAGAAGGCTCTGGCCTTTCGGTCGATTGCCGCTGCACTGAGATTCCAGTCGACGATTGATTCGTGCTTCTCGATCTTTTTGGCGTAGCAGGATTGGTCATGATCCTGCGGTGTAGGCACTAGTTTTGGGTTTTCTGCCAAGTTGGTGAGTGTCTCGATGATGCCTTCGGCACCTAATGCGGCGAGTTTGTCATGTAATGACGCGCTGGTTTCATCGGGGGCGATCATGATCTTGCGCATTTGAAATACCGGCCCCGTGTCGAGCCCGCGTTCCATTTGCATGATGCTTGCGCCGGTTTCACTGTCGCCAGCTTCGATTGCTCGTTGAATGGGCGCCGCACCGCGCCAGCGAGGGAGTAACGAGGCATGAATATTCAGGCAGCCTAATGCGGGAACATCCAGAATTGATTGGGGCAGTAACATGCCGTATGCCACGACCACCATGATGTCAGCATTGAGCGCCTGCACATTAGCCACCTCGTTTTTCAGGCTGGTGGGCTGAAAAACCGGAATATTGTGTTGTTCGGCAACCCGCTTAACCGGTGGGGGAGATAATTTCTTGCCGCGCCCTGAGCGCCGATCGGGTTGGGTAAATACCGCGACCACGTCATGGCTATCTATCAATGCCGATAGCGGTGCCACCGCGAACTCGGGCGTGCCTGCGAAAATAACTTTCATGCTGGTATGTGTCTCGTGTGAGAGCCGCTACAGACGTGCTCGCTTAACCATCTTCTTGCGAATGCGGTCCTGCTTGAGTCGTGATAGATAGTCGACAAATACTTTACCTGCCAAATGATCCATCTCATGTTGTATGCAAACGGCGAGCAGGCCCTCAGCATCAAGCTCAAAGATTTCACCTTGCTGGTCTAATGCGGTGATCTTTATGCGTTCGGCTCGTTTGACCGGCGCATAGTATTCTGGAACCGATAGACAGCCTTCGTCGTATACTTGTTCGCCGTCACGTTCTATCACGGTAGGATTAATTAATATCAATGGAGAGTTGCGATCGTCGGACAAATCCATCACGATAACTTGTTCATGTACGTCGACTTGGGTAGCGGCTAAGCCGATACCGTTGGCGTCGTACATGGTGTCTATCATGTCGGAAACGAGCGTACGAACGCGGTCATCCACCGTTTTAACGGGTTTTGCCACGGTTCTGAGGCGTTCATCGGGGTAGACTAATATTTCTAAAATCGCCATGTGCAAGCACTATTCTGTTGATTTACTTCAATTTTGCATACAGTTTGGCGTAAAAATAACGTAAACTGCATTCTACATTGTTTGCGTAACATACTAAATAAGCAGTATTATTTGCTTTTCGAGTATGCGTTTCGGATGCGTGTATTATGCGTTATTCGGTATCGACATACCATGAAAACCAATTGCCTAACCAGCTGGTCAAAACAGAATGACAACAAAAAAACTAAATTTACACCAAAATCGCGCACGCACTTCCTACCGAAAGTCTTTTCAAAAGACAATTGCTGGGTTCTTAATGGGACTGGTGCTTGGTAGTGTATCAATCGCAAGTCTCGCTCAGGATAACCCAGTTCTAGCGGATTCGTACCCAGATCGCTACACGGTGGTTGAGGGCGATACCTTATGGGGTATCTCGGCTCGGTTTCTGCGTGATCCATGGCGCTGGCCCGAAGTATGGCAGGGTAATCCTCAAGTTCAAAACCCAGATCTCATTTTTCCGGGTGACGTATTGGTGATGACCTTTGTTGATGGTCGACCAGTATTGAAGTCATTGCGTCGAGAGACGGTCAAGATGTCGCCGTCAGCTCGCAGTGTTCGCTACGATTCCATTCCGGTAATTGATCCTGCTGCGATCAGTGCTTATCTCGATGCGCCATTGGTGACTGATGATAATGAACTGAAAAATGCGGGGTATATTGTCGACGGATTCGATAATCGATTGTTGATGGGCAAGTATGACCAGTTTTATGCCAGAAACATTCTTGATACCGAAGCCGATGCCTACCGCGTATTTCGTGCTGGCCGGCACTTTATCGACCCATTTACTGGCGAAAGCTTGGGTTGGGAAGCGGTGCACTTAGGTGACGCAAATATGCTTAAAGGCGGCGATCCAGCTCGGCTCGTATTGACCAAAGCCTACAAAGACGTGACATTACGTGATCGGTTACGCCCTATTTACGATAAAGAAGCGCTACCGTTCTATTTCCCTAAGGCGCCAGACAACGATGACGTCCGTGGCGTTATCTTGGAGACCCCTAATGCGTCAACTGAATTGGGAGCGCTGTCGATAGTGGCGGTTAATCTCGGTATTCGTGAGGGTATGAAGGTTGGCGACGTGCTTAGAATACGAAGCCAATCTGTTGCCAAGAAAGATCCAATGACTGGCGAAGCATATAAAATTCCAGAAGAAAAGGTTGGCTTGGGAATGGTTTTCAGAACGTTTGAAAAGGTCAGTTATATGTTGATTACTGACACCAAGCGTCAAGTTCGCCCAGGTGATGTTGTGGTTAGCCCCAACCAAGAGTAAGCTTAAGCAGTACTAACAACATTGGGCCGGTTGCCATGCCGGCTCTCTACTGCAGATGGATCTGCTATTTAGGATGAACCCGCTAGTTTTTTGCTTGGCGGGTTCCTCTGATTATTGACCGCAAACCAAGGAGGGTCTTGCTTATGAAGAAACAATCATCCCGAGATACCTGTCGCTCCGACTGGTGTGCTTTGATCCGAGATCGACGTTGGTCGACTCGTCAGAAGCTTATTTTACTTGAGAGTATCGGTCCGCCAGCGGCAGTATTAAATGCACCTAGGTCGCGCATCCAAGAATTGATAGGGCTGACTAAGCACTGGCATGCTGGGCGGGCGGCGGCGCGCGACGTTGAGCGAGACATGGATTGGTTGTCACAAGCCAGTCACCAGTTAATCGATTTTTGGCATGCGAGTTTTCCATCGGCATTACGGGAGTTGCCAGATCCTCCGATTGCCCTGTTTGCGATTGGCGATCTTACTTGCCTCAATGAGCCGAAGGTCTCAATTGTCGGGTCACGTCGTCCAACTCCGGTTGGCCGTCGTTTAGTCGCATCGATTGCGTCGGATTTGGCGCGGCTCGGAGTTGTGGTAACGAGTGGTATGGCGCTTGGCATTGATGGTTTGGCGCATCAAGCGGCTCTGGCTGAAAATGCGAAGAGTATTGCAATTTTGGGTAGTGGTTTAGATCGACCTACACCAAGTAGGCATGAGAAGTTATATAAGCAGCTGTGTGAGACAGGATTGGTGTTGTCAGAATACCCTATTGGCACGCATGCGACCCGCTACACGTTTCCCGAGCGTAACCGCCTAGTAAGTGGTGTATCGCTCGGTGTGGTGATTGTGGAGGCTGCTGAGCGCAGTGGAACGCTGATTACCGCGCGGCTGGCGATGGAGCAGAATAGAGAGGTCATGGTGTTGCCCGGTTCGGCTTTGAGTGCTCAATATGCTGGGTCGCATCGGCTTATTCAGCAGGGCGCTGGGTTGGTGCTTGACGGTCAAGATGTCTTGAACTGTCTGGCCCTAGAGATTCAGCAGTCAGTGGCTGCCAGTAGTAAGACTGAAGCGGCTATTGTTCGAGGTTTGCCGTCAGATTGTGTCGAATTATTGCATTGTATTGACGCTGCTGGTAGCACCGTGAACGACATAATTTTGGAGAGCGGATTGACGCCAGCAGAAGTTTCATCCATGCTAATAACGTTGGAGTTAGCTGGCGCTGTCGCGGTTGGGGTAGATGGAGGTTATGTCAATCTGTCGTAATTTAGCAGATGCTAGCCCACAGTCTTTAGACGGCGGCTTTTTAAAGTGATGGGAGAGGTGGATATGAAAGAAGATATGTTGGAAGTCTTGATTTATCTCTTCGAGAATTACATTGCCGATGGCGTAGCACTTGACCCCAGTCACGATGAATTGGCGGATGAACTTGCCGGTGCGGGCTTTCCCGGAGAAGAAATTGAGAAGGCGTTCGTTTGGCTCGAAGGTCTACTAGAAATTAGCGAGCAAGACACACAGCACAATCAGCCACAGGCAGCCGAATCATGGCGCTATTACACGGCTGATGAGTTTGCGTGCTTGAAACTTGAAGGAACGTCGTTACTTACTCGATTGGTTGATGCCGGCGTATTAGACCAGTTTCTTCGTGAGATGGTGATTGATCGTGTAATGGCGTTGGATTCCGCTGAAGTGAATATTGACCACATAAAATGGGTCATTTTGATGGTGTTGAGTAACCAGCCAGGCTTCTCTGAGATTGCGGAATGGGCCGAAGTGGTAGTAACTGAAGACCTTGCGCCGGTGATTCATTAGCGTTAAAGGCTTAATTTTGATCAACGCTTTTACGACTCAGGTAAGCGAAAAATATAATGCAGATTGGGTGAAACTTGCCCAATGACAGCAGAACGTGGATACTTCTTCCACCAAACTATTCTTAGTCTGGACTCGAAGTGGCGCATAGTCAGTTACTATTTGTGCCGATTTGAGTGCAACTAATTAGACAACATATAAGCGAGCATAATGGGCAAATCGTTAGTTATCGTCGAGTCACCAGCAAAGGCTAAAACGATCAACAAATATTTAGGTAGCGACTACATAGTTAAGTCCAGTGTTGGTCATATTCGAGATTTGCCAACCAGTGGTGGCGACAAAAAACCAATTGATGCCAAGGAGCGTGCGCGCCAAGCAGCAATTACGCGAAAGTTGTCACCAGAAGACAAAATCATCCACAAGCAAAAGAAAAGCAAGCAGCAGTTGATCAATCGAATGGGGGTGAATCCCGACAAAGATTGGGAGGCGCGCTACGAAATCTTGCCTGGTAAAGAGAAGGTGGTGGATGAATTAGTTAAGCTTGCCAAAGATGCTGACGTTATTTATCTCGCGACGGATATGGATCGTGAGGGAGAAGCAATCGCATGGCATTTGCAAGAAGCCATCGGCGGCGACCCGTCACGTTATCGACGTGTGGTGTTTAACGAGATTACCAAGACGGCTATTCAAGCCGCATTTGAGAAGCCTGGCCCTGTTGATATGGCTAGAGTCAACGCTCAGCAGGCCAGACGATTTCTTGATCGCGTGGTGGGCTATATGGTGTCGCCACTATTGTGGGCTAAAATCGCGCGTGGCTTGTCAGCAGGCCGTGTTCAATCAGTCGCCTTGAGGTTGGTTGTGGAGCGCGAGCGCGAGATTCGGGCATTCATTCCAGAGGAATACTGGGACTTATTTGCTGATCTGAAGACCGCCGGTAAAGATTCGGTCAATTTTGAGGTGAGAAAGCATCGCGGTGAGAATTTCAAGCCGTTGACTGAGGCGCAGACCTTAGCTGCTATTGATGAGTTAAAGGCGGCGGATTACCGTATTGCCGACATCAAAGAGAGGCCTACATCGACTAAGCCTACTGCGCCGTATATAACGTCCACATTGCAACAAGCCGCAAGCACTCGGCTTGGGTTTGGTGTGAAAAAGACCATGATGTTGGCTCAGCGGCTCTATGAAGCCGGTTATATCACTTATATGAGAACCGACTCGACCAATTTGAGTCAGGGCGCCGTTGCTCAGTGTCGTGACTACATTGCTGATAAATACGGTAAGAAATATTTGCCTGAGTCACCAATTTCTTATGCGAGTAAAGAAGGCGCGCAGGACGCGCATGAGGCGATTCGCCCTTCGGATGTGTCAATACTGCCGACTCAGTTAAGTAATGTTGACCGTGATGCCGAGCGCCTTTACACCTTGATTTGGCGGCAATTTTTGGCTTGTCAGATGACGCCAGCTAAGTTTATGAGCACCAGTGTGGTGGTTGAAGCTGGTGACTATGAGTTACGCACACGTGGGCGTGTCATTTTGTTTGATGGCTATCAGAAGGTGCAGCCTCCAATGAGCGCCAAAGGCGACGATGATGCGGTATTGCCGCCGATGAAGGTCAATGAAGTGTTGGCTTTGCAGGCGCTAAACCCAACGCAGCATTTCACTAAGCCGCCAGCACGGTTTACCGAAGCGAGTTTGGTTAAGGAATTAGAGAAGCGTGGTATCGGTCGACCGTCTACTTACGCAGCGATTATTTCGACGATCCAAGACCGTGGCTATGTGCAAGTTGAAAAGCGTCGTTTTTACGCACAAAAAATGGGCGATATTGTGACCGAGCGCTTGGTCGAGAGTTTTACTGAACTAATGGACTACGATTTTACCGCTAACATGGAAGATCGTTTGGATGACGTAGCTAAAGGTCGACTGGAGTGGCGCGATTTACTTAATCGCTTTTATTCCGAGTTCTCAGAAACCTTGCTTAAGGCGCAGAATGACGATGACGGTGGCATGCGGCCCAATGAGCCGACTGAAACCGATATTGAATGCCCGACCTGTGGTCGGCCGATGCAGGTTCGCACCGGAACTACCGGGGTATTCCTTGGGTGTTCAGGTTATGTGTTGCCGCCGAAAGAGCGTTGCAAGTCCACTATGAACTTGGTGCCGGGTGATGAAGCCGTTAACGTTGATGAAGACGATGAAGCTGAAGCAAAGTTGCTTATCAAAAAGCATCATTGTGCAATTTGTCATTCGGCTATGGATAGTTATTTGCTTGATGAGTCTCGTAAGCTGCACATTTGTGGGAACAATCCTGATTGTGCGGGCTTTGAGGTTGAGCAAGGTGTGTTCAAGATTAAGGGCTATGAAGGGCCGGTACTTGAATGCGATAAGTGTGGCAGCGACATGCAGTTAAAAAATGGTCGTTTTGGCAAGTATTTTGGTTGTACCAGCGAAGATTGTAAGAATACACGTAAGCTGCTTCGCAATGGTGAGGCAGCGCCGCCTAAGATGGACCCAGTGTCGATGCCCGACTTGAAGTGCCTTAAGGTCGATGACCATTATGTGCTACGAGATGGTGCGTCCGGCTTGTTTCTAGCGGCGAGCGGGTTTCCTAAAAATCGTGAAACTAGAGCGCCTTTAGTGGCTGAAATTCTGCCATATAAGGATCAGATTGATAAAAAGTACACCTATTTATTCGATGCGCCTGTCGCGGATAAGGATGGTGTGCCGACGGTGATTCGCTACAGTCGTAAGACTAAGGAAATCTACGTTCAGTCAGAGGACGATGGTAAGGCGACTGGTTGGAAGGCTTTTTATGAGGGTGGCAAATGGGTCATCACTGATGGTAAGTCGGTGAAAAAGCCTAAAGCGAAGAAAAAAGCATCCAAGAAAAAGGCCAAGAAAAAAGTCACTAAGAAGAAGGCCAGCAAAAAGAAGGTTAGTAAAAAGCAGTAATATTCTTATCTGTGATGCGCCTCCGTTCAATTGACGGGTGCGCAGCGTAAGTTTGCTGGCCTAGCTAGTTGTATGGCCTGTCAATGAGAGGTAGTCGCGCTTGCTAGAATAGGCCTTCTGTTTCTTCCTCTGTCTCGATGATGCGTTCTTCTGGCTCAATGAGCTGACTCTCGTCTTCGAGGCTGTCAGGGTCTAGTTCTCCATCTATACCAAGGTTATCAAGAGACTCCATTGCTTGTTGGTTTGGCTGAACGCCCTCTTCCCGTAACTGCTCAATAAATTGCTCTGCACTTAAGGTTCCGTCATCTAGATGTGTACGAAGCAGTGAGCGATAAAGGGCGTACTCTGGTGTCAGCGGCTTAACCACGAAATATTCTGGTATCGCATCTGGGCTGTCTTCAGTGGTGCGGCGTCCAGTCGCGCGATCGACGTACCCTGCCTCTATGTATTCAGGCAAATCCGTCGAGTCTTGAGGGATGCCTTTTAATGCTGTTTGCATATAGTCGACCCAGATGGGAAGGGCGGCTTTGCTGCCTGACTCACCTCTGCCCATTGTTGTTGGGTCATCGAATCCAATCCACACGGTCGTCGCGATTTGTGAATTAAAGCCAGTAAACCATGCGTCTACATAGTCGTTAGTAGTACCGGTTTTGCCGGCTAAATCGGTGCGATTTAAGCTTTTTGCTCGCCGTGCAGTACCGTTCTGTACAACGTCTTTCATCATGCTGACAGTTAGGAAATTATTGGCATGCGACATTACTCGCGGAGCTTCATATTCGCTCGGTGATCCGGCTTGATCCGCAGTTAGCGGCGAGTTGTTGGCTTCAGTTGAGTAGTCTGTATTGGGCTGCTCCGAGTCGTCTAATCTTATTTCTTGTTTGGCGGGCTCAAGTAACGGAGGCATTTCTATATACTTTCCATAACATTCGTCGCAAAACTTAGGTTCAGGTGCTTGGTATAGAATTTTGCCGTTACGGTCAGTGATGGTCTGAATAAAGTAAGGATTAATCCGGTAGCCGCCGTTTGCCAAGGTGCTGTACGCGTTCAAAACTTCTAGCGGAGTAGCGCCGCCAGAGCCAAGCGCCATTGTTAGGCTGCGTGAGAAGCGCTGCATATCGATGCCAAAGCGCGCGACGTACTCCCGTGCATACTCGATGCCGATAGCTCGCAGTAAGCGAATCGACACAAGGTTCATCGATTTTGCGAGGGCTTCCCGCATGCGGGTGGGGCCGTAAAATTTACCACCGTAATTTTCAGGTCGCCAGACTGTGCCGTGAGCTGGATCGGTGATAACGATAGGAGCGCCGCTAATGAGGCTGGCAGGTGTGAAGCCTTGGTCAAGTGATGCTGAGTATATAAACGGTTTGATATTAGAGCCAGGTTGGCGTATCGATTGAATGGCGCGATTATACTTATTTAGGAAGAAGTCATAGCCGCCGACTAGCGAGATAATTTCGCCAGTATTTGGGTTCATTGAAATTAGCGCTCCGCTTACCGATGGTATCTGTGATAGCTGCCATTGTATTTGCTCGGGTATTTGCTGCGCAGTCGCCTCGGTTGCATTGACTGTTGCGGGTTTTGTAGTAGCGGGTTCAACGTAAACAATATTTCCCGCCGCAACTAGGTCGGTCATTGATTTAACCGCATCACCAATTAAATCTGCGGTCTTATGTCGTCGGGCCCACTTTGCTGAATCTAGGCTGATGGATGCTTGTCCATAGTCGCGTGTCCAAATAACCGCTGATTCCTTAGTGACGCTTAAGATCAACGCGGGTACTTGCTCTTGGCTAGAGGGGTATGCGCTCAAGGCGTTTTCATAGGCTTCGTCTAAAATGCCGTCTACTGGCTCAAAACTCGCCAAATCAACTTTGCCGACGGGGCCGCGAAAGCCGTGGCGACGATCGTAGTCCTTGAGTCCGGAGCGTAGCGACTTAGAGGCGGCAAGTTGTGGCTTCGCTTGTATTGTTGTGTAAACATTTAGGCCTTGCCAGTAGGCTTCTTCGCCAAACTGTTCGGTCAGCTGAGCGCGTACCATTTCGGCGATATGGGGTGCGTTGAGGCCGGTTGGTCGTGAGTGCTTTTCAGCGCTTACAGCTTCTTCCGTCGCTATTTCTAGGTCTTCTTGCGTTATTAGCTTGAGTTCGTGGAGGCGGCCCAAGACGTAGTTGCGTCGAATGGTCGCGCGTTCCGGATTTCGCAGTGGATTAAAGGTTGAAGGAGCCTTGGGTAAACCGGCCAACATGGCCGTTTGAGCAAGAGTTAGCTCATTAATTGGCTTTCCATAGTAGACTTCGGCCGCGGCGCCGAAGCCATAAGCGCGATGTCCTAAGAATATTTTGTTTATGTACAGACCAAGGATTTCTTCTTTAGACAGTAGTTGCTCGAGCCGAATGGCGAGCAATATCTCCTTTATTTTGCGTGAGTATGTTTTATCTCGCGTGAGGAAAAAGTTACGCGCGACTTGCATCGTTATGGTGCTCGCGCCTTGCCCGGATGAGCCGCTTTTGAAGTTCGATAATGCCGCGCGGACCAGCCCTTTCAAGTCAATTCCGCCATGCTCGAAGAAGCCGTCGTCTTCGCTCGCGAGCACAGCGTTTATAAGGGTTTGCGGGATATTTTCGTAAGCGAGAGGCTTGCGGCGCTCGTCACCAAACTCAGAAATCAGGATGTTTTCAGATGAGTAAACACGTAGCGGAACTTTGAGTTCTAGCCCTTGAATCTGCGAGGCGTCTGGAAGCTCCCTGCTGAACTGAACGACTAAAAAACCGGCCGTAATAAACCCGACCATAAATAGCCAGCTGCCAATCGTGGTCAGCCTCAGCCATAGTTGTGACTTTTTCAAAATAAGTTGATTCGATCTAATAACCCAACAACGATCATATATTAAATTATGGATTTCCTAAATAGAATTGTGGCATTATTGGCGCGGGTTGGTTAGACTTTGAAGTAAGTGATTACAAAAATGATATAAATAGCGGTTTTTATGGAGGTTTCTTGAAACTGTTCAGCTCAAAATCTAAGGCAGTAATCGGCATCGATATCGGAACTCATTCGATAAAACTAGTCGAATTGGCCGGCACCAGTGCCAACCCTAAGGTGGTTGCTTGGGGTGTCGCTCCGTTGCCCGCAGGTGCTTTTTCAGAAAATGCCATTGCAAATGCAGAAGTTATTTCTGAGGTCCTAATGCGTCTAATAACGCAGTCAGGGGTCAAGGGGGATACTGCTGCGGTAGCTGTGTCGTCCTCCCATGCAATAACCAAAGTGTTGGGTATGCCGGCTGATATTGGTGAACTGGAATTGGAGGAGCAAGTCAGTATTGAGGCGCTTCACTTCATTCCGTATCCAATTGATGAAGTTAATCTCGATTTTGAGGTGCTCGGGGTGTCTGAGGCCAATGATCAAGAAAACGATGTCCTGCTAGTCGCATGTCGACGGAGCATTGTCGATGATTACATCGATTTAATGGCAAGCGCAGACTTAACACTCAATTATGTTGATATCGATACCTACGCTCTTGAGCGTGTGTATCGATCGCAAAATACATTGGGTTCTAATTCAGATCAGCCAGTAGCGGTTTTTGATATTGGGTCTTCTAGCAGCCATCTAATGGTGCTAGACGATAGTCGCGTACTATATTCGCGTCATCAAAATTTCGGTGCAGGGCAGCTTATTAAGCTTATCCGTAAGGAGTATGGTGTCAGTGCTGATGAAGCAGAAGAAATTTTGCAGTCTTCACAGCCTCCAGGTGATTTTCTGACAGCTGTGCAGGAGCCATTTGTTGAAATGCTGCGGCAAGAAGTAAGTCGTGCGCTGCAATTCTTTTACTCTTCCAGTTCATTTTCAAACATTGATAGCGTCGTTTTGTCCGGTGCATGTTGCGCGCTAGCGGGACTTGCTGGCGATCTTGAAGTTAAATTGCGTACCAAGGTGACGGTATTAAACCCGATTGCAAATGCGAACGTTCAGTCTCGTAGAGATGCAATTCTTGCTGCTGCGCCCAGTTTATCTATCGCGTATGGCTTATCGTTGAGAGGGCTGAACTAATGGCCAATATTAATCTACTACCATGGCGTGAAGTCCAGCGTAGAGAGCGCAATCGCGCAACCTTAGTGATTTGTATCGCTATGTGGGTCGCAGCAGGTCTGGTCGTAATGGCTGGTAAGCTGATCATGGATGCACGTATTAGCAACCAAGAGTCGCGTAACGCGTATTTGCAGTCTGAGATAAATGCGCTGGCGAAAGTAATCAAAGAAATTGATGACTTGAAGGCCAAGCGTGACGCGCTACTGGCGCGTATGCAAGTGATCCAGAATTTGCAGCAGAATCGCTCTCAGATCGTTCATATGTTTGATGATTTAGTTAATAAGTTGCCGAAAGGTGTCTTTTACGACCGAATCGCGAGGGCAAACAATCGTTTAAATATACGTGGTTACGCCCAGTCCAATGAGCGAGTTTCGGCGCTGATGAGAAACTTAGATGCTTCAGATTGGTTTGATCAATCGTCCCTAAAGCAAGTTGATGTTGTTGACAGAAGTGGGCTGCTTGTTAGTCAGTTTGTTATCGATGTTAAGGAGCAGAGCGGAAAGGTTAGTAAAAATGACGCGGAGGATATTCGTTAGATTGGCATAGATGTCAGTTGTTAACGAGCATATAAATATGGGATTACTTGAAGAGTTAAACGGTTTAGATTTCAATGATATCGGTTCTTGGACGCGCCGAGTAAAGTTATTGATGGCTGGAATATTGTGTGTCGCTATTATTGTGGCTGGCTACAATTTTATTATTAAGGATCAAATAACCGCGTTACAAAAAGTTCAAAAACTCGAACCGCAGTTGAAACAGACATTTCTTGAGAAGAAGGCATTGGCAATTAATCTTGATGCTTATAAGCAGCAAATGATCGAAGCGGATGAGAACTTCAGTGTGCTGCGTAAGCAGTTACCAAACGAAAGTGAAATGCCTGATTTGTTGATTGATATGACGCAGGTTGGGTTATCTCGGGGGTTGCAATTTGAGCAAATTAAACCGGGAAGCCTGATTGAGAAAGATTTCTATGCGGAAAAGTTGGTTAATATTTCTGCAAATGGAAGATATCACCAGATTGCTGAGTTCATTAGCGACGTTGCGGCTTTGCCCAGGATTATTAATGTGGCGGATTTTACGTTAGAGCGCAGAGGCGACGATCCTGAGATTTTGAGTCTTCGTGCAGTAACGAAGACCTATCACTACCTGGAGGATGCTTATGTTTCCGAATAATCTGCTAATGCAATCTTCTACCTTTTTGAGGGTGTCGCTAGTCGGTGTCCTAATGGCTGGTTTGCAGGCTTGTGGCGGTGGTAGTGCTCAAGATTTACGCGACTTTGTTGAGACTGCGTATCAAGATAAGAAGCCTGATATTGAACCTTTACCGGTTATCGAGCCCTATCAAGGGTTCACGTATTCGGCGTTTGATCTTAATGACCCTTACTCACCTGGAAATATTATCAATGCGCGTGATGCAGAGAGTCGTGTTGCAGCGCAAAGAGATGTGAATCGTCGTCGTGAAGCGTTGGAGGAGTTTCCTCTGGATGCGCTCGCCATGGTTGGAACCATGTCTCAAAATGGTGCGCCTTGGGTGATTGTGCAAACAGCAATAGGTACCGCGCACCTAGCAACTATTGGTAATTACCTTGGTCAAAATGAAGGGAAAATCAAAGAGATTTTTCCTGAAGAGCAGCGGATCGTAATTGAAGAGAGCGTACTTGACCCAGCAGGGCGATTGGTCGCTCGTGAAGTCGAAATGACCATCGATGAACTCCAATAGACATTAAAAACTAGAAGTAAATGAATAATAACAATCAGGAAGCACAATTATGAATGCAAGCCACCTACCCGAAAGCATGTGCAAACGTATTACGCAGATTCTTGCATGCGTTGCTTTGGTAACTTTTGCAAACTTTAGTCTGGCTCAACAGAGCGCTGTTCTAACCGACGTACTTTATAGTGAGTTGAGCGGTGATACGATCCAAATCAACTTTGTGACCGATGCGAAGCTCGAAGAGCCCGGAAGTTTCAGTACTGAAACACCTCCGCGAATCGCACTCGACTTTTTTGGGCTGAAAAATGGCCTTGAAAAGAGCCAAATTGATGTTTCAAGTGGAAAAGTAGACAGCATAGTAGCCGTTGAGACTGTTGATCGAACTCGCATTATTATCAATCTGTTCAGTTCGGCGCGATACACTTTGCTTCCGACCGATGATGGCTACTCGGTAACTGTCCACAATACTGATTTTGATGACAGTCAAGTTCGCGCACCAAAGCCGTTCGCTTCGCGCCCAGATGTTCAGTCAGATGTGGCTATAACCAATGTTGATTTCAGGCGTTCGGAAGCGGGCGGTGGAACATTGATTGTGGATTTTTCAGACGACAATATCTCGGTCGATACACGAGAGCGCGATGGTGAAATCGTTGTTGACCTATTGGGTGTTAACCTGCCGCAGGAGATGGAGCAGCGTTTAGACGTTACTGATTTCGCTACGCCAGTACAAACTATTGATTCATTTCAAAACGCAGATAATGTTCGAATGGTAGTGGTGCCTCAAGGTCGCTATCAACACTTGTCGTTGCAGGCTGGTAGTCGATACACGTTGGTTGTTGATCCGATTATCGAGACAGTCGAAGACGAGCGTGATCGAGCTGACAGTGAGCTTGGTTTTGAAGGTGAGCGTTTATCTATCAATTTCCAGAATATCGAAGTTCGTGCAGCACTGGCTATTATCGCTGATTTTACCGGAATCAATTTTGTCACCAGTGATTCTGTTAGCGGTAAAATCACAATCAACTTAAAGGATGTTCCTTGGGATCAAGCGTTGGATGTGATTCTGAGAACTAAGGGGCTAGCCAAGCGTCAAACCGGAAATGTGATTTGGGTTGCTCCAAGTGGTGAGATCCAAAAGGTAGAAGAAGAAGAGTTAAAGCAAAATGCCGTAGTAGCTGAGTTTGCGCCATTAGTCACCGAAGTGATTCGCATAAACTATGCTAAGGCTGAAGAAGTAGCTGATGTAATCAAATCTGTGAAAGTTATTAGGCAGGGTAATACTGCCTCTGGAACTGACTTTGATGGCCCTCGATCGAGTGCGGTTAATATCACGGAAACCGATAAGAACTCTTTGTTAAGTGCGCGCGGTAGCGTTACTGTCGACAAGCGTACTAATAGTTTGCTGGTTCAAGATGTGGCTAGCCAAATTAAGTCGCTTCGAAATGTGATTGCTAAGCTGGATAAGCCCGTTCGTCAAGTTTTGATTGAAACTCGAATAGTAGAAGCCAACGACACATTTAGTCGAGAGTTAGGCGCTCGTTTAGGTTTTCAGCGTATTACTGAAAATGCACGCTTCCCAGGGGCTAACGGTTCAAATATTGGTGACTTTGTCGGCAGTGGCACGACTGAAGGCTTAACAACTATCAGCGATTCTTTGAATGATGATGAAGATGGAGTCATATTCGATAATTCGCGCGGTACCCCAGGAGGTCTTGCGGTAGATCTGGGTGCTGAATCAATAGAAGGCACCAACCCAGCTTCTTATGCATTTGATATTTTTCGTGCAGGTACGGGGTTTGCTCATTTAATCACGCTTGAACTTTCGGCACTAGAAGCAGATGGTCGCGGTCGAATTGTCGCAAGTCCACGCTTGTTAACAGCTAATCAAAAAGAGGCTCGGATTAGTCAAGGTCAGGAAGTTTATATAGCGATACCTGGTAACGGTGCTGGTGTCGGTGGCGGCGGTCAAGGCGGACTTGAGAAGATTGAGGCTGAATTGACGTTAATCGTAACGCCGCAGATAACTCCAGATGATCGTGTCATTCTTGATGTGAAAATCTCACAAGACAATTTGATTACACCAACCATTGTTGGTACTAAGCAAATTGAGACACAGGTGTTAGCCGATAATGGTGAAACGGTAGTGATTGGCGGAATTTATCAGGAAGATACCGCTAATTCTGAGACCAAAGTTCCGCTTTTGGGAGATATTCCAATCCTCGGTAACTTGTTCAAAAAGAAGACAAAACGTTCAAATCGAACTGAGTTGTTGATCTTTTTGACACCAAAAATTATCAGTCCGAAATTGAATTTGGGATAATCGTCCCCACATACAGTTTCTCGTTCAGAAGCAGGGGCCGTGCCCCTGCTTTTGTGATTTATATTCTCCACAACTAAGTCGCCTAGCTCTTCGCGTTTAATCGCGATTGCGTGGTTGGCTTAGGCGTCTAAGAACACATTGATTAATATGCAGAATTTGATCTTGATCGGCCCAATGGGCTCTGGAAAAACGACTGTTGGTAAACAGCTTGCCAAGCGTACACGTATGGATTTTGTAGATTCAGATCACATGATTGAGGAACGTTGTGGTGTGTCAATATCAACCATCTTTGATATCGAAGGCGAAGATGGCTTCAGAAAGCGTGAAACTAAAATGTTATCGGAGCTGTGCGAACGCAACGGCATCGTGTTGGCGACAGGTGGCGGCGCGGTAGTTAGTGAAGAAAATAGAATCTTATTAAGAAAAGGGTTTGTTGTTTATCTGAAAACGTCAATTGAAACCCAGCTAGCACGCACTCAGAAGAATCAGAATCGACCGCTTTTGGAGAATGTCGATGCCGAAACTAAACTCGAAGAGCTTATGGAAGAGCGAGGCAAATTATATGAGCAAGAAGCTGATTTAATTGTAATGTCAGGCGAACGAATCGTGTCCAAGGTAGTGGATGAAATTATAGAAGCACTCGAGAAATAGTCTTATCGAGGTTTGTTTGTAAAAGTTGTTCTGTCAATATTGGAAATGCGTGCGTGAGTAGAGGTTGAGAGAGTGACATTTTCGCCTTCAGGCCTTATACTGGCGCTCCTTTTTCGCTTCGACTATCAATGTAGATAGTCTTACAGCAACTATTATTTGATTGCTATATTCTTATTTGGTTTGCCAATCGATTCGTTTCGGCGAGTTGAAGATCGGTAAACTGACGGAATTCTGCACGAATCATTGGTCATGATTGCTTTTGCAAAGTTTCGCCACTGGTTAGTTGGATGAGTTTTAGTCTGGTTCAAATATTGGTGTAGCTAGAGTGCCGTCATACCTGATTGTGGTGTTGCAACTTGAGTGCTTCTTCTCTCGAGTGCCATCACTAAATCGAGACTCATTCTAATTATACCTAGTTAGCTGTTAGCGTAGAAAACGGGGGTTGAGACACCGTTCTCGCTTCTTCCACTGCATGAGCTATGCCCGGTGCTTCTCGGGCTACCCTATATGCGCGCTAATTGAAGGACTTTATCGTGAGTAAAATGTATCACAGTGCTGGCGGACTATACCGCCCAGAGTTTGAACGCGACAATTGTGGCTTTGGCCTTATTGCGCAGATGGATGGTGAGCCTAGCCATTGGTTGATTAGTACCGCTATTAGCGCCCTTGCGCGTTTAACGCACCGCGGCGCTGTTGCTGCTGATGGTAAATCGGGTGACGGTTGCGGAATTCTGATGAGCATGCCGAAGTCGTTCATGCGTCGTGTTGCCAGCGAGCAAGGCTATCAATTGAGTGAGCTATTTGCCACTGGCCTAATCTTTCTTAATCGAGACCCTGCGCGCAGAGCCGAGTCAAAACGCTGCTTAACGTCGGAGCTAGAAGCTCAGGGCTTAGCGGTCGCAGGCTGGCGTGAAATACCGCTCGACGATTCAGCGCTCGGGGAGCAGGCTTTGGCTTCGGTGCCGGTGATTGAGCAGGTATTTGTTACTTGTCCTGATGGCATGCATGAAAATGACTTTGAGCGAAAAATATTTTTAGCTCGTAGGCTAACTGAAAAAGCCCTACAAGATTCAGACGACGAGTTCTATATTCCTAGTTTGTCTTGCAAGGTTTTGTTGTACAAAGGCCTGGTTTTGCCAGAGTTGTTGCCGGTCTTTTATCAAGATCTTCAAGCCGAAGACATGGCGTCATCCCTGTGTTTGTTTCATCAGCGGTTCTCAACTAACACTTTGCCCCAATGGCGCTTGGCTCAGCCATTTCGCTACTTAGCGCATAATGGTGAAATTAACACCATTCGAGGCAACCGAAACTGGGCGATCGCGCGTGGCGCCAAATTGTCTTCACCGTTGTTTCCGAACCTCCATGAAGCGGCACCATTTGTAAACACCACAGGGTCTGACTCAATGAGTCTGGACAACATGCTTGAGGTGTTGCTGGCTGGTGGTATGGACGTCTTTAAGGCAACCCAAACCTTGGTTCCACCTGCTTGGCAAAACGCCGAGCACATTGATCCTGATTTAAAAGCCTTCTATCGCTTCCAAGCTATCCATGCTGAGCCATGGGATGGTCCTGCAGGGATCGTGCTAACCGATGGCCGCTATGCGTCTTGTGCATTAGATCGCAATGGCCTACGTCCAGCGCGTTACGTCATTACCAAAGATAGAATCATAACCTTGGCGTCAGAGGTCGGTGTCTACGACTATGAACCTAGTGACGTTGTCGAAAAAGGCCGGTTAAAACCAGGTCAAATGATGGCGGTAGATACGCATACTGGTAAGGTAATTACGCCAGCGGATGTGCATGATCGTATTAAAAATGAGCATCCGTACAAACAATGGTTAACCAATAGCGTAGTGCGATTGAAGTCCGGCTTGACTGAAGAAGAGTCGACCATTTCATTGAACGCGGCGTCGTTGAAAATTTATCAAAAGCTTTATCAAGTCAGTAATGAAGAGCGAACCGATGTAATCCGCGTGCTAGCCGAGTCTGCGCAGGAGGCCACTGGGTCAATGGGCGATGACACGCCGATGGCGGTTTTGTCTTTACGAAATCGTTTACTGAGTGACTATTTCCGCCAACAATTTGCCCAAGTGACTAACCCGCCGATTGATCCGCTACGTGAGCAGATTGTGATGTCACTCGAAACGTATTTTGGGTCTGAAAGCAGTTTGTTTGCGCCGCATGCTGGAATGGCCAAAGCGATTGTGGTGGATTCGCCGGTTCTGTCCACTAGCAAATATCAGCGTTTGTTAGCTAATGACGATGCAGATTTTGCGGATTATCGAATTGATATCACGTATGACGTTGATCAAGATCTTAAGCAACGCGTCATTGAAATTTGTGACGAAGCGGAACAAGCAATCCGTGACAAAGCCCGTATTATTGTGTTGTCGGACCGAGAGGTTAGTAAACAGCGGGTTCCGGTTCCGGCGCTCCTTGCCACCGGCGCTGTGCATCATCGCTTAACCCAAACTGGTTTACGTTGTGATGCCAATATTGTCGTAGATACAGGAACCGCCAGAGATTCTCATCAGTTTGCTGTATTGATCGGCTATGGCGCAACCGCAATCCATCCTTACTTGGCTTACGAAACGATCACCGACATGGCTCGTGACGGTCAAATCAAAGGCGATATTAATGTCTTATTGCGTCAATACCGCAAAGGAATCAATAAAGGCCTCTATAAGATTATCTCCAAAATGGGTATTTCCACGATCCACAGTTATCGCGGTGCACAGCTTTTTGAGGCGGTTGGACTCGATCGAGAGGTGGTTGATCTTTGCTTTAACGGTACGGTAAGTCGTATCCAAGGTGCTGGGTTTAAGCAACTGCAGAACGACCTGCGCATGGTGCGGGATTTCGCTTGGAATCCCCAGACTGGTTTGGATCAAGGTGGCCTGCTGAAATTTATGCATGGCGGTGAATACCATGCGTACAACCCAGACGTCGTGAGAACTATGCACGCAGCGGTGGAAAGCGGCGATTATGAAATGTACCGAGAATACGCTGACACGGTTAATCTGCGTCGCCCGATGGTGCTACGTGACTTGTTGGGGCTGAAAGCTGACGTTGAGCCGGTAAATATTGATGAGGTAGAACATTGGCAAGATATTGTTTTACGTTTTGATAGCGCTGGTATGTCGCTCGGGGCTTTGTCCCCAGAAGCCCACGAGTCATTGGCCGAGGCCATGAATCAGCTTGGTGGTCGCTCCAACTCTGGTGAGGGCGGTGAAGACGCCGTTCGATATGGCACGCCGAAGATGTCCAAAATTAAGCAAGTTGCTTCAGGCCGTTTTGGCGTGACACCGCATTATTTGGTCAATGCTGAAGTGTTACAAATCAAAGTGGCACAAGGCGCAAAGCCTGGGGAAGGAGGGCAGCTACCGGGTCATAAGGTCAATGAATTGATCGCACGGTTACGCCACTCTCGCCCTGGTGTGGCGCTAATTTCACCACCGCCGCATCACGATATCTATTCGATTGAAGATCTTGCGCAACTCATTTTTGACCTTAAGCAAGTTAATCCTAGTGCGCTGGTGTCGGTTAAGTTAGTTGCCGAAGCTGGAGTTGGTACGATTGCCGCGGGCGTTGCCAAGGCGTATGCCGATTTAATTACTATTTCAGGATACGACGGCGGCACTGGTGCAAGTCCATTGACGTCAGTACGCTACGCTGGTTCGCCATGGGAACTCGGTTTAACTGAGGCTCACCAAACTCTCCGAGCGAATGATTTGCGCGATAAAGTTCGTTTGCAAACTGACGGCGGTTTGAAAACCGGCTTAGACGTGGTTAAAGCCGCAATTCTAGGTGCCGAGAGTTTTGGATTTGGCACTGGCCCTATGGTTGCCTTGGGCTGCAAGTATTTACGAATATGTCATTTGAATAATTGTGCGACGGGTATTGCTACTCAACATGGTGTGCTGCGCAAGAAACATTATGTTGGTACGGTAGAACGCGCGGTAAATTACTTTAAGTTTATTGCAATGGAAACCCGTGAATGGATGGCAGTTTTGGGCGTCACTCGCCTGACTGACTTGATTGGACGTACCGATTTACTCGTGATGCTTGAAGGTGAAACCGACAAGCAGCACCACTTAGATCTGTCGCAGTTGTTGTCAGATGGTGGAGTTGCTAAAGACAAGCCGCAGTTTTGCGTTGAACCCAAAAACACACCGTACGACAAAGGTGAGCTTGCGGAGCAAATGGTCTTAGATATGTTGCCGGCGATTCAAAATCGTACCGGTGGTGACTTTCATTACCAGGTCAAAAACATCCATCGTTCTATTGGCGCGCGCCTGTCTGGTGAAATTGCAAAGGCACACGGTCATGATGGTTTAGCCGACGCGCCAGTTACTTTGCATTTAAAAGGCACAGCTGGTCAAAGTTTCGGAGTTTGGAATGCCAAGGGTTTAAATATTAACCTGGAGGGCGATGCTAATGATTATGTTGCTAAGGGTATGTCCGGCGGAGTGATTGCAATCTACCCAAGCGATGACGTGAGCTTTGTTCCAAGCCAGTCGACAATTATGGGTAACACCTGTTTGTATGGTGCGACCGGTGGTGAATTATTCGCAGCGGGTAAAGCTGGCGAGCGATTTGCGGTGCGCAATTCCGGAGCGTTTGCGGTTGTTGAAGGTCTCGGCGATCACGGTTGTGAGTATATGACCGGCGGTGCCGTATGTGTGCTCGGTGAAACCGGCGTAAACTTTGGTGCCGGCATGACCGGTGGTGTGGCTTTCGTTCTGGACGAAGATCGATCATTTATCGATCGCTACAATCATGAGCTGATCGACACATATCGATTGATGCCGGAAGCGATGGAGTCCTACGCCTTGTATTTGCAAAGCATGATCGAGCGACACCTAGCTGTGACCGGTAGCGCACGAGCCCGCGAAGTGCTGGAGAATTTCACCGACTATCTACCAAAGTTTTGGATGATTAAACCCAAAGCCAGCGATCTCGAAACATTAATAGATTCGCTATCAGCCGCGGCTTGAGGACGATTTAGTATGAGTAATGACTTTCAATTTTTAGACGTGCCAAGGCAGGATCCAGATAAGGTGCCTGCCAGAGAGCGTAGTAAGCAGTTCGCTGAAATTTATGGTGAATACGAAGTTGAGCAGGCGGCATCTCAAGCTGAACGGTGCTTAGGTTGTGGTAATCCATATTGTGAATGGAAGTGCCCCGTGCATAATTACATTCCAAATTGGTTGAAGCTGGTGGCTGAAGGCAATTTGTTTGAGGCGGCTGAATTGTCGCATCAGACCAATTCTTTACCCGAGGTGTGTGGTCGAATTTGTCCGCAGGATCGCTTGTGTGAAGGTGCTTGTACGCTGAATGATGGATTTGGCGCTGTGACGATTGGGTCGGTGGAAAAATACATCACCGACGAAGCACTCAAGCAAGGTTGGCGACCGGATATGTCATCAGTCGTCTGGACCGACAAAAAGGTAGCAATTGTTGGTGCTGGGCCAGCTGGTTTAGGCTGCGCGGATATTCTCGTTCGCAATGGTGTTAAGCCAGTTGTGTTCGACAAGTATCCTGAGATAGGCGGTTTATTAACCTTCGGTATTCCACCATTCAAACTTGAGAAAGAGGTAGTTAAAACTCGGCGCGGTCTGCTCGAAGAGATGGGGGTTGAGTTCGTGCTCGACACTGAGATCGGCAAAGACATAGCGTTCCAGACATTGCTCGACGAGTATGATGCCGTATTCTTGGGAATGGGAACTTACACTTACATGAAAGGCGGTTTTGCTGGTGAAGAGCTGAGCGGCGTGCATGAAGCGTTGCCATTTTTAGTATCGAATATCAACCGATTGATGGGGTTTGAGAAAGAAGCGTTGGACTTTGTTGATATGCAAGACAAGCGCGTAGTTGTGCTTGGTGGTGGTGATACCGCGATGGATTGTGTTCGCACTTCGATCCGGCAAGGCGCCGACAGCGTGTTTTGTGCGTATCGACGCGACGAAGCAAATATGCCGGGCTCCATGCGCGAAGTCACTAATGCCAAAGAAGAAGGTGTGGAGTTTTTGTGGAACCGACAACCAATTGAAATCGTTGGTCAAGATGGACAAGTAACCGGGGTTCGTTTGGCGACGACTCGTTTAGGTGAGCCCGATGAGCGGGGGCGCCAGCGGCCTGAGATAGTGCCTGGTTCAGAGGAGGTGATTGACGCTGATAGCGTAATTATCGCGTTTGGTTTTCGCCCAAGCCCAGCAAGTTGGTTTAGTGAGTTTGGCATTGAAATCAATGATTGGGGCGGTGTTAAGGCATCAACTGATTTAGCCACACAGTTCCAAACCACCAACCCCAAAGTTTTTGCTGGTGGTGATATGGTGCGTGGTTCAGATTTAGTGGTCACGGCTGTGTTCGAAGGTCGCGAGGCAGCACAAGGAATTTTGAATTATCTAAATCAGCACTAGAGCTTTTACTGTGACACAGTTAAAGGCCGCTGACATCAGCGGCCTTTTGTTTGGTCAAATCGTTATACTGCTGCCCCAAAACACACTGAGTACGGGTATAATCGGCGCCCATGAATACGATGAAAAATGATTTATACCTACGAGCTCTACGCGGTGAACGCGTCGAGCGTACTCCAATTTGGGTAATGCGTCAGGCTGGACGATATTTACCTGAGTACCGCGCAACCCGTGCGCAGGCTGGCGACTTTCTAACTCTTTGCAAAACTCCCGAGTTGGCTTGTGAAGTTACCATGCAGCCGATCGATCGGTTTGGCTTGGATGCGGCTATCCTATTTTCAGATATTTTAACTATCCCCGATGCGATGGGCCTCGGTTTAGTATTGGAAGAAGGTGTCGGCCCGGTGTTTGAAAAACCACTGCGTAGCCAAGCTGACATTGATCGTCTTACCAAGACTGATGCTGAGCAGGACTTAGGCTATGTAATGGATGCGGTTCGTGTGATCCGAAAAGAACTCGATGGTCGCGTACCGTTAATCGGCTTTACTGGTAGTCCATGGACTCTCGCTAGTTATATGGTCGAAGGTCAAGGCAGTAAGGAGTTTCGTCGCATCAAGGGGTTAATGTTTGAATCACCAGCCGCGGCGCATCAGTTGTTGCAAGTGGTGACGGACTCGGTAATTGACTACCTCAAAGCCCAAGTAGCAGCCGGTGCTCAATCATTAATGGTATTTGATACGTGGGGCGGTATGTTATCGACATCAAATTACCAGCAGTTTTCTTTGGCGTATATGGATCAAATCGTTAAAGCCTTGAAGGCGGATCCGGCAACCGCTGACACGCCAGTTGTGCTGTTTACTAAGGGCGGTGGGGCTTGGCTTGAAATGATGGCAGACACGGGTTGTGATGGTCTAGGACTGGATTGGACTGTCGACATGGCCGACGCTAAAGCCCGAGTCGGTGATCGCGTGGTGTTGCAAGGTAATATGGACCCGGTAGTTATGAATACGGGTTCTGAGCAAGTTACTGACCATGCGATGCAGGTGTTGCAGGCGTATGGGAATCATGCTGAAACGGATCGAGGTCATATTTTTAATCTTGGGCACGGTATTCAACCGCACGCAAAGCCAGACAATATGCGAGCCTTAGTCGAAACGGTTCAGCATAAGAGTGCGGCGTTCCATCAGGGATGATTAACTTCGGTCGCATCGAGCAAGATATCTTTATTGGTAGCGCTCCACAAAGCAATATCGACGTGGGGCGGCTCAAAGCTATGAAAATAACGGCGGTGCTGTCGCTCCAAAGCGATCAGGACTTAAAGGATTATAAAATCGCTTGGAGTAAGCTTGAGAGCGAGTATCGGGCTAACGCGATTTCAGTTCATCGTTTTCCGATTATGGATTTCGACGAAACTGATTTGGGCAATAAATTGGTCGACCCCGTTACTCAGCTGCACCGTCTGTTATCGATTGGTCATCGTGTTTATGTGCACTGTAATGCTGGAATATGTCGCGCACCGGCTACCGTATTAGGCTACCTTTGTCATTACCGTGGCCTAACTATCGATCAAGGGCTTGAGTATATTCGGCGTAATCGGCCTCAGGCGAATCCTTATGTCCGCGCCGTGACGAAAGGTTTAGTCACTTTGGAGAATACCGCTAAACGTTGATCTATTCAGCATCGCTGAGCAAAGAATTCTCGTTTAGAAACTCGATTACGATATCTCGCACCAGCGGTTGTGTGATGGCGGTTGGATGCAGGCCATCTTCTTGGATATAGCCTGGTTTAAGAAAAAACTCTTCCCGATAAAAGTCGATAAACGGCAAGTTATATTGTTCAGCGAGATCGACGTAGGTTTTGCGAAACTGGTCGATGTATCTAGGGCCATAAGACGCAGGCAGAGAGATTCCGACTAATGCGACCTTGGCACCAGAATCTTGACCGAGTTTTATCATGTTCTCTAAATTCTGTTTCATGCTGTCAATCGGTAAGCCACGTAAGCCGTCGTTCGCGCCCAGTTCTAGGATAAGTACATCAGGTTTAAATTCGGCCAAAGTTAGCGGGAGTCGAGCTAACCCCGCAGCGGAAGTGTCGCCAGAAATAGAGGCGTTGATAACGGTATGGTTTGGCGCTAAGCTTTCAGCTAGGAGTGTTGCCCAGCCTTGTTCTAAGTCCATTCCGAATGCAGCGCTTAAGCTATCGCCATAAATTACCACACGTTTGGCAGCGGCGGCCTTGCCACTAACATTGGTGCTTAGCAGTAAAATGCTGAATAAGATGGTGAGTGTGAACTTGATTTTCGAACGATTCGTTATCATATGACTATTATTGACTGTATGCGATACGTCGCGTGATTTTACATTGGGCATTGTGGGTATTAGATCATTTAATCACGCGCTTGCCGAAAAATCCGACTCACTTTTCACGAGCGAACTACTTTTAACCAAAATGTGCTCAAGCAAATCGACGTAACTAGCGTGCGTTGGCGGGCGGCAGCGCGGCTAGGAATCTATTAATTTATGAACGATATCATTTTACGTGCACAGAACGTGTCGAAGCGTGTGGCCACCGCTGATCACGAGTTGACTATTCTCGACGATGTGTCACTGTCTATTCCCGCCGGTCAGAGTGTCGCTATTATTGGCCCGTCAGGGGCGGGCAAGTCAACTTTGCTGGGTCTGTTGGCTGGATTGGATTCGCCGTCTGCTGGATCCATATGGTTGGCGCAGCACGAAATCACGGCGATGGACGAGGAAGGGCGCGCGCGAGTACGCGCTGAGCTTGTTGGTTTCGTGTTTCAAACCTTCCAGTTGTTAGGCAGTTTAACCGCGTTGGAAAACGTCTCATTGCCGATGGAGTTGTCTGGGACACCTGACGCGCGATCTCGCGCTATAAGCTATCTGGAGAAAGTTGGCCTCGCAGCTAGAGTCGGACACTACCCCAAGCAGCTCTCGGGTGGCGAGCAACAGCGAGTAGCCTTAGCCCGGGCATTTGCTTGCCAACCTAAAATACTATTTGCTGATGAACCCACTGGTAATCTAGATCAAGCGACTGGGCTAAAAATTAGTGATCTATTATTCGAACTCAATCAGCAAAGTGATACTACCTTAGTGCTGGTAACGCACGAGCAGCGACTTGCCGAGCGCTGCCAATCAATTATCACCATCGACGATGGTAAAGTGGTGTCGCAATCATGAACTGGGTTGACTTAAGGCTGTTGTGGCGGGACTGGCGAGGTGGTCAGTTAAATTTAGTGGTGTCTGCTTTAGTATTGGCGGTCACGGTGGTTACCGCTGTCAGTCTATTTGCGGATCGTGTTGAGCGAGGTCTTAACCAGCAAATAAGTAGTTTTTTAGCCGCCGACTTAGCGTTGTCTGGAGGCATCGAAATTGCGCCGGAGTATCGTGATAAAGCGCAAGAGTTAGGTTTGGTCTGGGCTGATACAGCACAGTTTCGATCGATGGTTTTTGCCGGTGATTCGAACCACCTAGCTTCAGTAAAAGCCGTCAGTAGTACCTACCCTTTACGTGGCGTGCTGGAGTTAAGTGACAATGCGGCAGCCAACAATGTCGTGAGCTTGGCGTATGGGCCCAGTTCTGGCGAAGCATGGGTTGAAGCACGTTTGCTGAATTTGCTAGGCATTGGAATTGGCGATGAGATTGAAGTTGGTTATGCGACGCTAAAAGTGTCGCAATTGATTGTAAATGAACCTGATCGTGGGACGGGTTTTTCGGGTGCTGGCGCGCGAGTCATGATGAGTTTGGATGACTTGCCAAGCTCTCAATTAGTTCGTCCTGGCAGTCGCATCAATTACAAATTTCTGTTGGCTGGAAGCGAAACCTCAATCGCGGGCTATCAGACCTGGTTTGAGACGCTTAAAGATAATGTTAAGACCGATGAGTCGGTACCGCATTATCGTTTGTCGACGCCTGAAAATGCAGAAGAGCAACTATCCGATGCGTTGCAGCGTGGTCGAGCGTTTCTGCTGCTGAGCGGCACTATTGGTGTGCTGTTGGCAGGCTTAGCAATGGCGCTCGCCAGTCAACGCTATGCCAGTCGCCTTACGGATCAAGTGGCTTTGATGAAAGCGTGGGGGCAATCTACCGCATCAATTCGACGCAGTCAGTTTTTTCGATTATTTATCATTGCTGCTGTTTCAACACTGCTCGGAATCGCGTTTGGTTGGCTAGCGCATTACTTGCTATTAGAAGTGGCTCGCGGATTTCTTGATGTGGTGTTACCAATGCCAGGATGGCGTCCATGGGTCGTGGCGTTTTTTACCGGTTTTATCTGTGTTCTAGGGTTCGCTTTGCCGGCATTGTGGCATTTGCCGAAAATTGAGCCGTTACGAGTATTGCGAAGAGATTTGCCGGATTCTTTGATGGGTCAAGGGAAGCGTTTGATCATTGGTGTGACGGCGTTGTTGCTGCTGACTTATTGGTATAGCAGTAACCTAATTATCTCGTTGATGTTTTTAGGTGCCCTTTTTGGTCTATTTGGAGTGTGCGCATTGATCGCGCTTCAGTTGTTACGCTTGGTCAAGGGCTTCGGTAGTTGGCAAGGCAGCTATGTACGACTAGGCCTAGCCAATTTATGGCGCCGTCGAGCACAAACCTTGGTGCAGTTAGTGGGCTTCTCAACTACGTTGATGCTGCTATTGGTGGTGACGGGAATGCGTACCAATCTTATAGCTGAGTGGGAAGCGCAGTTACCAGCAGATACACCGAGCCATTTCTTGTTTAATGTTTCGACTGACGAAGTAGCCCCGGTTAAGGAATTGTTGGCGAACTCAAACGTTACCACTACGACGTGGTACCCCATGGTCCGTGGACGCTTGGTCACGATTAATGGCGAACCGATTTCACGCGAAAGAATGGCTCGATCTGACGGGCTCAGCCGTGAAGTAAACTTTACTCAAGCAACGGAGCTTCCAGCTGGCAATGACATCGTGGCAGGTCAATGGTGGTCGTCTAATTCTGAAATCTCGACCGCACCAGTGGCCGAATTTTCTATTGAGCAAGAGGTCGCATCCGAAATCGGTGTGGGAATCGGTGACGAGATTGAATTCAGCGTCGGCGGACTACGATTTTCCGCTAAGTTAACCAGCATTCGTAGTGTTGATTGGCAAAGTATGAACCCAAATTTTTATGTAGTATTTCATCCCGGTATGTTGGACAAATACGCGCCTAATTGGGTTACTGCTGTTCGTGGTGGTGATTTAACTACCGCTAACCGCGGCGCGGTTAGTCAGCAGGCCCCTTTTGTTAGCGAAATGGTTAAGCAATTTCCAACCACCGTAGTGTTGGAGTTACGTGATGTTATTCAACGAATTCGTGACGTGATCGATCGTGTAACGCAAGGTCTTGAGTTGATTCTATTATTAGTACTAGCGTGTGGAGCCTTAGTATTATTTGCCGCGATCGGCGTATCTTACGATGAGCGTCTTCGTGAGAATGCGATTCTGCGGACTTTGGGTAGCTCGAAAAAAATCATTGTTGGCGCTTTGACGGTCGAATTTGCGATGTTAGGCGCAATTGCGGGTCTAATTGCTGCGTGTGGTGCTGAGCTGATTTTGTACTTTGTACAGAAAAATCTATTTGACCTTGTTCCGCAATGGCATGCTGAGTTGTGGTTGATGGGTATTGTTTCAGGGTTGGTTTTGATTACTACTTTGGGATTGTTGCGCAGTCGAAAAATCATTACCGTGCCGCCGTTACAGTCGTTGCGGCAGCTAGCGTAGTAGTCGCGTTGATTGGTAAATAGTCTAATGCGCGTTTTTCCACTACACTTAAGCTATATCAACGGGCCTGTTAGAAATAGGTCGAGGAGGAGGCAGCACATGATAAAGCAGATCAGTAGTGTGAGTCAGCGAGGGTTAATAGTAATGTGGGCATGTTTGTTCGCTAGTTCTGTAACGGCCCAGAATAGTACGTTGGTTGGCGGCGATTCTTTTGCGCGTGAATGTTATTTGAACTCTCAGAGTGCGGCCCTTCAGAAAGGGGTTAACCGGCTTGATACAGTGCCGTGTAATCGCGCGATCGATGATGCCGGTCTGAATCAAGCAGACCTGCTCGCAAGCTTGGTGAATCGAGGCATTATTTTCACTGCAATTGGTGATTATGTATCGGCCGCCAAAGACTACAATCGAGCGTTAGAGATCAATCCTGAGGTCGGTGAGGCTTACTTGAATCGCGGTAATTTGTGGTTTTTAGCGCAGCGTTATCAAGCGGCTATAGACGACTATGATGATGCACTGAAGTTCGGAGTTAAAGAACCTCATGTGGCGTACTTAAATCGAGGTATGGTACTTGAGAAAGTGAATGATCGTGATGCCGCAAAACTCAGCTATCAGCGCGCTTTGGAATTGGTTGAGGCTTGGGAGCCAGCAAAGCTTAGATTGAAACGACTTGATAAACTACCAGCCAGTGACTGACCCAGTTAAGGCCGTTGAACGGTGGCTGACATCAATTGTTATAGACCTCAATTTGTGCCCGTTTGCACAACGTGAATACCGTTCTGGAAATGTACGTTTTAAGCAATCCAATGCTGATACCGAAGAACAAGTTCTCAAGGATTTAATCGTTGAATTGTCACTATTAAGCCGCCGGCCCGATGTTGAGACAACATTACTAATATTGCCAAATGCGTTATCTGATTTTTTGACCTTTAACGATTTTCTTGGGTTTGCGGAACATGTGTTGGCTGAAATGAAGATGGATGGAATGTATCAAATCGCCAGTTTCCATCCGGATTATCAGTTTGCCGAGACCGAGCCTGAGGATGCGCAAAACTACACTAACCGATCGCCGTATCCGATCTTGCATTTGCTGCGAGAAGCTAGCTTGAGTGAAGCGATCGACAGACATCCAGACACGGCTAAAATTCCTGAGGATAACATCCGCTTGATGCGTTCACTGGGCGCACCACACATGCAAATCTTGCTAGCCCAATGTGGTAGCGGTGAATCGACCTAAAGTTACATTTTCGCTGTGGACGCTCGTTGCACTCGTGGTCGGGAACGCTGTCGGTGCGGGAATTTATACGACGTCTGGATTTGCGCTAGCGGATCTAGGTTCTCGAGAATGGGTACTGTTGGCTTGGTTGGTAGCTGGGTTTATCGCTCTGGCTGGCGCGATCAGCTATGGCATGTTAGTTCGTGGTTTGACCGAGTCTGGCGGCGAATATCTGTTTTTGTCACGTTCAATTCATCCGCTGGCGGGTTTTATCGCCGGCTGGGTATCATTACTGGCGGGCTTCCCTGGCGCAATCGCGTTTTCAGCATTAGCGTTTGATGCTTATATGCGTTCAGCGGTACCGAGTTTGCAGGCGTTGCCGCTGAATGCCTTAGCGCTAATAATTACTCTTGCGGCCGGCTTATTACATGGTGTTCGGGTCAAGGCTGGAAATCGGGGTCATGAAGGGTTTGTTAGCCTAATGCTTGGGGCGCTCTGTGTTGTGATTGTGTGGAGCGCAATACGTTTTTTTACCTCCGCGACGTTGCCAGTGACTACCGAGCTATCGTCTGGGCCGTTCAACGTGTTTGTCTTTGCTAACACCTTAGTTTGGGTGTCATTAAGTTACTCGGGGTTTAATGCGGCGGCTTATGTGGCGGGCGAAGTTGAGGATGCGCGACATATTGTCCCCAAAGGGATGATTCTAGGCACTTTGTTGACCATGCTGCTTTGCGTGTTGATTAACGCTATTATGATCTATGGTGTTGAGGCCAATGCCATTCGAGGGCGCCCAGATATTGCGACTCAGGCGGCTTTGGCATTGGGCGGTGAGCCGGCTCGTCGTATCGTTGAATTGATGATAGCGGTGTCGTTGTTGACGTCTATTACGGCGATGACGTTAGCTGGACCAAGGGTTTACGCTAAAATGGCAGATGATGGTGCGCTCCCTGCGTTGTTCAAACAATATGCTGGGTTGCCACCTCGCGCCGCCATCGGCTTGCAGGTAGCTATTGCGCTTACGCTGATCATGCTGTCTGATCTGCGTGGGCTGATGTCGTACCTCGGATTTACTTTGTCATTGTGCCTTGCGATGGCGGTGAGTAGCCTATTTGTGCGTCATTACCGGTTTGGTGAACGACCTGCGTCAATGTGGTATCCGGTTGCGCCAATCGTATTTGTTGGCTGTACCCTGTTGTTCGCTTGTTTGTCGGCCATTAATGACTCTCGGCAGTTTATAGCTGCCATACCAACCGTGGTTATTGGTGTTCTTGCCTATTTTGTGTCGGTTAAATCTCGGAGAATGAAATGACCACTAAAAACATGTTTGTATTGCTTTTTGCCCTGTTTGTTTTAACTGGCTGTGTCGCGTTGATTACGCCAAAGGTTGAATCGTCTTTCACGCAACTAAAAGCGGGGGACTATGCGCTGGATCCTAGTCACGCCAGTGTGGTGTTCAAAGTGAAACATCTTGGGTTATCTAATTATGTTGGTCGTTTTAATACGGTGGCTGCGAGTCTGTCGTTCGACCCGAGCAATATTACTGCGTCGGCACTAGATGCGGTGATTGAAATTGATTCGCTGGATATCAACGACCCAAGTTTAAAGAACGACCTAATGGGGGGCACTTGGTTTGATCAAGCACGTTTTCCTCAAGCCCGATTTTCGACCGTTTCGGTAACTTCCGTGTCGGAATCAGAGTATGACTATGTCGGTAACCTGGAGTTTCGCGGGGTCACTAAACCGATTACGTTCCGAGTAACATTCTTGGGCGGCGCGAATAATATGTTAACTGGAAAATACACCTTGGGCTTTTCAGCTAGAGCGCAGTTTAATCGTTCGGACTTTGGTATGGATGCCTATATTCCGTTAGTCGGTGACGAAATTCAAATTGAAGCCGAGGCTGAGTTTCAACGAAATTGATAGACCCCGCTAGCCTCGCTTCAAGTGATGAGCGGCGCGCTCTGATTTTGAAGGCGCTATTCGTCGTATGGATGCGCGCTATTAGGTGATTGTCGATTTCACTTAGCTTGGTTAGCATAGGCGGCACAATCATTTGGCCATCAATGTACAGTGGCAAAGGAGTGAAGATGGAAATACTAGAAGAGTTTCGAGATATGGTGCAGCGTTTTTTGCAGCAAGAAGTGGCGCCACATTACCAAGATTGGGAAGCACAGAAAATCATGCCCAGAGGGTTTTGGAACGTGATGGGACAAGCTGGCTTGCTGTTGGTTGATTTCGAGTCGGAGTATGGCGGAGCTGAGGCGAGTTTCGATGTAAGTTTGATGGTGCAAGAAGAAATGTGTCGCGCTGGATACCATGCGCTGGCGTCGGCTTATAATATCCACGCTAATATTGTGGCTCCGTATATCGCCAACATCGGAACCGATGAGCAGAAGCAGACTTGGTTACCGGGCATGGCTAGTGGTGATATCGTCACCGCGCTAGGGATGACCGAACCTAGTGCGGGCAGCGATTTAGCGGCCCTAAGAACACGTGCTGATCGTGATGGTGATGACTACATCATTAATGGATCGAAGGTGTTTATTACCAATGGTATTCACGCTGACATGGTTGTTGTCGCGGCAAAAACAGATCCTAGTTTAGGTTCTAAAGGAGTATCTCTATTCTTAGTTGATGCGCATCTTCCTGGATTTAGTAAAGGTAAAAAAATAGACAAAATGGGGCAGCACAGTGGCGATACCGCTGAATTGTTTTTCTCCGACGTCCGAGTTCCGGCGTCGGCTTTGCTCGGTTCCGCAGGGCGGGGATTCGGCTATATGATGCAAGAACTACCGCGCGAGCGTCTAGGGGTTGCGGTGCAGGCTATCGGGCATGTGCAAGGTGCGTTAGATATGACGGTTGCGTACGTTAAAGAGCGGCAAGCGTTTGGGCAATCAATTAGTCAGTTTCAAAACACTCGGTTTAAACTTGCGGAGGCACAGACTGAATTAGCCATGTGTCGAGCGCTGATGGAAAAATGCTTGGCTAAGTTCTATCAGAAAAAAATGACAGTCGAAGACGCGGCGATGCTCAAGTATGCCGCGACGGATATGCAGGTACGGTTGATAAGCGAGTGCTTACAACTATTCGGAGGCTATGGTTATACCGATGAGTACCCAATATCACGTTTCTATCGGGATGCGCGCGTCCAGACTATTTATGCCGGCAGCAGTGAGATAATGAAAGAGATCGTGGCTCGAGGTTTACTTGGTCGATAGACTTCGTGACCCCATAACGAGATTCGCGCGAACCCCAATGGTCATCACTTCGGTACCAGTGCTGAGCTAGAACGTTCGCGCGAAAAATTTTCCGCTGGTATCTGTTGGAATTGCGACGACCGCTTAAACAGCGGCGGTCGCAAAATCTGCCCAGCGTTGCTTGATGCCCAGAGCTTTTTGATAGTTAGAGCTCTTTGATTCGGACGCTTCCACCGCTGGTTTTAAGTGTCAGTGTTGGACCACCGCCATTTATCTTACCGCGAATGCTGGTCTTCTTAACCTTGCCATCTACATCGAAATCGCTTGTGACGCGGCCACCACTAGTGCTGGCTGTAATGTCGACCGCAATGTCCTCCGCTAAATAGGCAGTGACACTGCCACCGGATGTGGTTAAACGGCTATTCTCAGTGGGTTGCTTTGATATCTTAGCCTTGATGCTGCCACCGGAGGTATGTGCGTTGAGGTTACCTGCTACATCATCGATACTGATTGAGCCGCCTGAAGTTTTGACATCGACATCGCCGACAATCTTACCAAGCTCAATCGAGCCGCCAGAGGTTCGCGCTGCCACGGTGCCTTCAAGGTCGGTGATCTCAATTGATCCGCCACCAGTATCTAACTCAACGTTATACCGTTTAGGTACTTTGATTTCGTAACGTACACTGAGGTTGTAGCCAAAAAAGCCGCCGCCGTTTTTTTCACCAGCAATCATGATGTCGTCACCGATTTGCGAAATGGTGATCTTAAAGTCATCGGCATTTGCGCCCTTTTTCTCGACACGAACCTCGATTGAGTCTCGGTCGTGGGACTCAACTTCAACCGAGCCTGAGTCAGAGTCGAGATACAAAGTTCCACCAGAGTTGACCTTGTAAGTACGTTCGGTTTGGCTAGGTTTTGCTTGGCTTATGCCCAGCGCTAACAGGCCGATGACGGCTCCGCCAACCAGAAATGGTAGTTTTTTTGTCATGCAATTCCTCACTTAGTGTTATGGCTCAATTGAGCGGCTTATTATTACTTAGATGCCGATACGTCGAATATGGTTTACAGCAATTTGTAAAAAACTTGAATAACACTCAGTGCTTGGTCAACTCGCCAGTGCTTAAGTCAGTGGCTAGTCGCTAAGGCGACGTCAGCAAGAAGTCTTCGATCGACTGATCGCCAACCGATAGCTTCGCGATTACGCCGCGTCCGTTTTTCACGCGCACCGTCGCTGTGACTGTTTGCGTTGGGTCAATACGGCGCTGATTTCTGACGGTGGTTTCCATGCTCGGCGCTTTTGCCTCGTTTGCGTAGTAACGGTTGAACGGGAACTTCAGTGAGTAGAGCTGCTTACTCGAAACGCCAACCTGAACTTCAATAAAGTCATCGTATAACGGTTTGACAACTGACAGCGACGTCACTTTCGCGAGCCCGGAGTCATCAATGCTTAGCTGTGCATAGGCTGTTTGTCGACCGGGCGGCAGCAGCTCAACACCAGGTAACTGGCGTTGCTCACCGCCTAATAGCTCCTGTTCAAAGGCGAGTCGCACGTAGCGTCCGCGAAATGGGTCTGCCGGATCAACTGGGCGAACCTCAAAGCGATATGCAGTGCCGTTTTTTAATGTGGACTCATGCTGATAAATCATCGAAGCGGGTACGCTTAACTGTGCAAGGCTGGCAAGGGTTATTAATAATATCTTCATGCTGATTTCCTCCGGCTGTGCCAAATGTTCATTCCGATTAATGTGAGCCCCATGGCAATGAATGCGACGCCGCGAGCGATAAAACTCAAGTCCTGATCAAAGAATCGTAGCGTTAGCAGGGTCATTAACAGTAGTAAGCCAAAGTTCAGTTGACTCGTGCTATTGAGCGCTATGCCTTGTTGCACATACCAAATGCCTAGCCCAATTACTGCGATGGTAATGACCGCAGCGGGAATCACCGGGCTGGTGAACGCAAAGGGGAGTATTAGTAAAATTAAAATCAGTGGCACTAAACTACCAATCGGTACTGCGCGCCAATGACTTCGTTTAATTACGATTCCCAGCAACGTAAGTGCCGTTAAGATTAAGCCGATTGCAAAGGTGTGATCATGCCAGCCGCTTGCCGTGATGCTTGACCATTCGAATACTCCGGTATTGTGGCGCTGGTCCGACCACGGCTCTTGATAAGTCAGGACGAGTGCGGTTATCGACATGGCGATTGCGCCGATATTGGTGCATGGTTTGTCGCGAAACCGATTTGAGTGTTCCATCAGAACACCCGTAAAATAAAGTACAGCGGCGCCGGAGATAAACGAGAGAAGCACTAATTGCGATTGCTGATCCTTGAAAAGCAGGAATGGACAAGCAATCGCGTAGGCAATCGCAAACAGCCAACCAAATTGTAAGGTGCGTAGTCGAAAGCCCTTATGTTTTACTAACCAGTAGTACGGCGCTAACATGAGCAATGCCAGCCAATAGGGTGACTGATAGGCGATGATTAAGCAGACACTCAGTGCGAGCATCAGTGATGCTAATAAGTGTGAGCGCAGCCAATAAATAAACGGCACCAGTAACACGAACCACCAAGTCAGAAACGACTGCGTGTCATTACTCAAATGGTAGGTCTGCCCGATAATGCTGATGCTGGCTGGAACGGCACAAAACAGCAAGGCGCCAGCGGTTTCGAGCCACGCTTGATTATTCGGTTTGCGCATTACGCTATAGAGCGTTAAGCCTTGAGCAACGAGTAATGGTAGAAAAGCCAGGATTGCCCGTGTGGTACGACCGAAGTGTTCCCAATTGTGCGCGAATATGAGAATAATGCCGCCACCAACCAACAAGCCGCCAAACGCGGCAAGAATAATGGTGATTAGCGAGACTGAGCGCGATGCCTCTGCCAGCGAGTCGAGTTGGTAGTGATTGCGTAGGCGTTGGGCGTTGTCTTGGTCCAACACTGCGTCGTCAACCAGTGCAGGTAATTCGTCTTTAAGCCACTTGCGATGGGTTTCAGGCATATATTTCTCCGTGTCCGAGTGGAAGCTCTAGCGACATCGTATTGTGAATGGTCTCAGCCGCAAAGCGCGAATCCGAGAAGTAGTACATGCTTATGCTTGAAGGTTAACCTGATGGTACTTTTTGTGCCCAGTCCTTAGTCTGCGGTGCGCCGTAATGGCGATTCAGGTTCAATATTGCTACACCGGAGCGCTCAGGCTTGCAGCTACATCAGCGATTAGGTGGTTTGCACAGTTTAGCGTGGAGACTTGCCAAGGTTGGCGGCCTTCAACGATGGTTAATGAGGTGTTTTGTACGTCTGCGTTGCTTGCTAATGTTGGCGGTATGTTTAGGTGGTTTTGGCACAGTGCGCGGCAGACAAAGCCATGTGTCATTACTAACAGCGCCCCGTCTGTCTGGTTTGCATGCTCAGTCACTGATTGCCATGCAAGCGCGACGCGCGCGAAAAAATGCTCCCAGCTCTCGCCTTCTGGCGGCTCATAGCTTGGTGAAAATGGGTCGAGCTCGAGTTCGTCATAGGAGCGGCCTCGAAGTTCTCCAAAGTTTCTTTCGCGTAATAACGGCGTTAGCGTTAGGTTGGCGCCAGTGGCATTAGCAATCGGTTCAGCGGTTTGCACGGTTCGGAGATAGTCGCTACATAGAATATGCGAGATGGGTACCTCACGTAGGCGCTCAGCCAGAAGCCTCGCTTGAGTTTGCCCAAGCTCAGACAGCGGCGAATTCGGTTGCTGTAGTATTCGAGCGGCATTATCGAAGGTCTGACCATGTCGAGCGATATACAATTTCATAGCGGATTAGCTAGCCTTAGCTTCAGCGCGCAACTTGTCCACAGTTGCTTGCCATTTGGCCATTGCATCGTAATAGTAATCGTAGACACAGGGCACGCAACCGCCACCACAGCATTCTTCTGGGGCCGGTCGTTCTGGTTTGGGGGGTAGGTTAAGTTGATGGTCAGGGCTTTCAGTTGACATGGTTCGAGTCAAAGTTAGGCTGCGAGTATGACCCGAGTATAGCGTTGATTAGATGTCGAGGCGATTATCTAGCAGGACGCATTTTGATCTTGTATAAGCCGCAGTAAGTGCGCCGTGGCACGGGCATCGTTGAGTGCTCGGTGTGCGCCTACAAGGTCGATATCGAAGTGAGTGGTTAACGCGCCTAAGCTATATGACTTTAGGCCTGGAAACGCCTTGCGCGAATTTCTCACGGTGCAATATTTTGGTTTTCGAAACGATTGACCAATGGCCTCATACGCGGCTTTAATAAAGCCATAGTCAAAACCAACGTTATGCGCCACGAAAATGCAATCGCGCAGCTGGTCTCGCAATTGGTCGGCGATTTCGGCAAATACTGGCGCATTGGCGACCATGGCATCGTCTATGTGAGTCAAGCGGGTAATGTAGGCTGGAATCCGTCGCTGAGGATTCACCAATGTCGACCATTCGCTAATGATGTTACCGCCACGAACCTGTACTACGGCAACTTCGGTAATCGCATTACCGCCTTTCATCGACCCAGTGGTCTCGATATCGACGACCGCATAAACTTGATCTGGGTTGGTGGACCAATGAACTTGGCTAATATCGACTCGATAGCCGGCTCGTCGTAGTCGGTTGATACTTACTAGTTGGTTGGGACGTAGGCTATCTCCCGGCGCTTTAATTTCTTCAAAACGTAATTCGCTGTTTTCTACCACCAGCAAGTCGGGGTAGCCATCGCGGGCATGTTGATAGTTCATTGCCATGCGTCTGAGTACCTGAGCGATCGCTGTTGGCGGGCTGTGTAGAACACATGGTTTTAGTAAGTCCAAAAGGTTGGCACGCCATCGAAAAATGCCATTTGGCTGGCCATAGTTAATGGTGGCGCAGCGAGCAATTGATTTAAGCATGCGCTGAGGGTCGTCAAAACCGAGTAATATCTGCTCGATGCGTGTCTCTAGAGATTGATAAAACTGCCCATTGCGTAATAGTGGCGGTAAGCGATCAAATTCACCGTAATTGATTTCTTGCTCGCCAAACAATAACTCCCAAAAAGTCAGCGCGAATAAAGCCCGCCAACACTTGTTTTCGCTAAACTGAGCACTAATACCCTGCCGTTGATAGTGTTCAATAACGCCGTCTTCAACGTCATTTATGTAGGCCTCGTCGAGCTGCAATGCTCGGGTCGGTTCTCGTACCAAATCGGTATAGACGCTGGTGCGCTTGCCCTGATATTTTCTGGCATAAAAGTCTTCAATGAAAACTTGGCAGCTTGCGGGTAAATCCTTCTCACGAAGGGTCTCTAATTCCACTTTTAATGCGCTGCGGTCGCCTTGACGATGGGTTTCGCGAACCCATTTTTCGACGGCTTGTGGTTCATTAGACGTGCGCCACAACTGCAGTGCTCGGTCTGCATTTTGGCTTAGTAATTCATTGCCGACCTCTAGCAGTAGCTTGCTATGGGTTTGTTGTGCTGCAAACCCAACCGGGTGTTTGCTGAGTAAGTAGTCCGCAGCCGCTTCTTGTGTGGCTTGAGGGTCGGCTTGAAACGATCTCCGTAGTTGCTGCAGCTCGAATGCGCTATACGCGTCATCAGCCTGCTCAAAGCGAGCTACCGGTTTGCTATTACTTTTTCGTGTGCGTAACACTCCAAGATCACGCATTGCAAACTTCTGAAAGCGATTGCGCAAATCCCCAAAAAATAGAAAGAAGATATAGTCTACAGTTTGGCTTTGTCGACGCACTACGAAATTGTTTAGCAGGTCGGCATCAGTTAAATGGCTGGCGTCGAGTTGTTGTGTGCTGAATTCGACGACTTCCTGACGGCTTACCGATGACTTGACCGCATGTCCGTAAAGTCTGACTAGCGCCAGTAGCTCAGGCTTAGTTAGCGCAGTTGCTAAGTTCGGCCAATCTGAAGGCGTGGCCAATGCAAGAAATTCCTGCTCCAGTAGGGTATTGAGAGCGGAGCTAAGGGAGTCGATTTCAGGATAACTTAAGCTGGCGCGCTTAATGAATTTTGGCTTGCGTGCTAAACAACGGATTAACAGACATTGACTGTTTTCATCGAGTTCATTAAAACGCTGCAAATAGTCAAGATGATGTTTATCGAGTAGGTGCGAGCACTCTAACCGTACGAAATCAAATAGCTCTCTGGCGTGCGACAAGTAGTACTTTTGTGGGAGGCTAGTGCTGGCAGTGCTTGGCATATCGGGCATCGGATTGGTTGATGCGAAGATACTATAATTATATACAGTTAATTTCAATTGTAAGATTATCAATCCGACCATGTAAAAACTGCCTGCGGGCGTGTTCAATCGCGACTTTACGTGCTAACGTCACGCCTCTTTCGATCTGAGAGCAGGAGTCAACGTGTCGCAAAAACAAGCCATGTATTACGGATTAGCAGCCGTGCTGTGCTGGTCGACGGTCGCGACCGCGTTTAAATTGAGCTTAGTTCACTTGAGTCCTACCCAGTTAATCCTGCTGGCGTCAGTGACCTCTTGGTTGTTTGTGACGGTGATGCTTGCGATCCAGGGTAAGTTTACCGATCTATTTCAACAAACTAGGCAGACGTATATCGCGTCTTTTTTATATGGCTTGTTGAATCCTACGCTTTACTATCTACTGTTATTTACCGCCTACGATTTGTTACCAGCGCAGGAGGCGCAGGCGATCAATTACAGCTGGGCAATCGTAATGTCGTTTCTCGCGGTTCCCTTGCTTGGTCAGAAACTCACGCGCAGCGATATTCTAGCAGCGGTCATTTGCTATTTAGGTGTGCTGGTGATTGCCACGCGAGGAAATGTACTGGGGCTTGAGTTTGCCAACCTACAGGGTGTGCTGTTTGCGGTAATCAGTACCGTTGTTTGGTCGCTGTATTGGATTTTGAATCGACGTGACAATCGTGACGCGCTGCTCGGCCTGTGTTTAAATTTCACCTTCGCCGTTCCGTTGATAGCCGTGTATGCGTGGTGGAGTGGCGAGCTGCAGGGGCTTGATAGCACAATCCATTGGCAAGCATGGGTTGGCGGTGTGTATGTGGGGTTGTTCGAAATGGGTATTGCGTTTGTCTTATGGTTGCAAGCTATGAAGCGAGCCACGAATACATCGCGGATCGCGAATTTAATTTTTGTGTCGCCGTTTCTTTCACTGGTGTTAATTGCGACATTTTTGCATGAACCTATTTTACCTAGCACTGTGGTTGGCTTGGTGTTGATTCTTGGTGGACTGGTATTACAGCAGCGCTATTCGACTAAATAGTCCGTCGCCAGAAGTGTCATTCTGAGAGACGAAGACTTGCGCTCAGTCATACTGTCAGGATTGTTACTAAGCAAAAATACGCGTACCCTGAAGCGTATCTGACGGAGCAGCATTAGGCTCAGGCTGGCACCGTCCTGTAGCATTGCAGTGAGCGGCGACCAGGCCGCAACGAGGAAGCTAATTTTATGAAAGACGATACCCAGCTAGTCGCGGTCGGGCGCAACAAAAAGTACACCGGGTCAGCGGTCAATCCGCGAATTGCTCGTGCGTCGACTATTGTATTTGATTCAGTCGAAGAAATGCTGGCAGCGGGGCGAGAGAAAGACAACGGTGCCGAATTTTATGGTCGTCGTGGCACCGCCACTACCTTCGCATTTACTGAGGCTATGTGTGAGCTTGAGCAAGCAGCAGGCTGCTATGTGTACCCTTGCGGAACATCGGCGATCACCGCATCGTTAATGTCGTTTCTTTCGGCTGGTGATCATTTGTTGGTGGTCGATTCAGTGTATGAACCGACGCGTGAATTTTGCGACGGAACCTTGGCGCGATACGGCGTTGAGACGAGCTATTACGACCCGCTAATAATTCCTGAGGCTTCTATTCGAGAAAATACCAAAGTCATTTTTATTGAGTCGCCCGGCAGTCTGACCATGGAGGTTCAAGATATTGTGGGAGTCGTGGCCGCGGCAAAGGCACACGGTATCACCACAATAATGGATAACACCTACGCTACGCCACTGAATTTTAAACCGTTAGCCGTCGGCGTCGATATTTCAGTGCACTCGGCGACCAAATACCTAAGTGGGCATTCAGATGTGATGCTAGGCGTGGCCAGTGCTAATCAAGCGCATTGGCCGCAGCTGCAGGCGCGTAGTTATGAGTTAGGCCTGTGTGCGTCGGTAGATGACATCTACACTACCTTGCGTGGAATTCGAACCTTGGGCGTTCGTATGCGTGAACAAGCGAGCAATGCGCAACTGATTGCCGAGTGGCTAGCAGAGCAGCCTGAGGTTGATCATCTGCGCCATCCGAATTTTTCGAGCTGCCCAGGTTACGAGTATTTCGCGCGCGATATGTCTGCGAGTAATGGACTATTCTCGGTGGTCCTAAGACAGAATAATCCCGCCGCAATTAACGCGTTAGTTGATGGTATGCGACACTTTAAGATAGGTTTTTCATGGGGCGGTTATGAGAGTTTGATCCTGGCGGCCAGTGAGTTTTCGGCACGTCGTACGGCAACCGCTTGGGACGAATCCAAGGGCCTGATAAGGCTCAGTATTGGTTTGGAAGATCCACAGGATTTAATCGACGATTTGAATATGGCATTCGTACGTTACCGCGAGGTCCTGAGATGACTAACTTACCGAATTGGCTGAGTCTACTGCCCGCCACTGTGGCAATTGTCTATGTGCTGTGGCGGCGTGAAGTGGTGATCGCCCTAGCTCTGGCTATTTTTACCTCGGAGTGGTTGTTAGTGCTGGATGCTGGCAGTGGATCGCCAGTGAATGGTTTGTTGAACACCATTGAGCGCGTAGTCAGCGTTTTTTCTGATGCTGGTAATGCTCGGCTATTATTATTCAGTGTGTTGGTCGGTGCGCTGCTGGCCTATATGCGCTTTTCAGGTGGGGTCCAAGCCACGGTTCGGAAATTAGTTAACTCCGGACTTGCGACCAATGCTCGGCGCACCGGCTTGGTAACCTATTTTACCGGCGTGGTTATTTTTATTGAGTCTAATTTGAGCGTGTTAACGGCCGGTATTTTATCGCGCGGCTTGTTTGATAAATTTGCTATGAGTCGAGAACGGCTGGCCTATATTATTGACAGCACCTCGGCGCCGATCTGCATTCTCATTTTGTTGAATGCTTGGGGCGCCTTTATTCTCGGTTTGATTGCGCCGTATGTTGGCGAACAGTCAGCGGTCTCGGTGTTAGTCGCGACTATTCCACTTAATATCTACGCCATTACTACGTTGTTGTTGGTTTTCTACACGGTCTGGACCGGCAAAGTTTATGGTCCGTTGGCACGCGCTGAGTCTAGCTCAGTAGCGCCCGCTGACGCAGATGTCACATCTGCTAATGGGCGTGCGCGTGATATGTTGATTCCGTTAGTTGTACTGGTCTTTTCAATGCTGGGTTTTATGTTCTGGACTGGCGATGGGAATGTTTTGGCAGGCAGCGGTTCTAAGTCGGTGCTGTATGCCACGGTGCTTGCGACCACTGTGGCGTTTTTGATGTTAGTGACGCAAGCTCGGTTTACCCATAAGCAGGTGCTAGATGAAGGGTTCAAAGGCATGGGCGAGTTATTGCCCTTGGTGACTATTTTACTGTTGTCCATCGCGTTAGGCGCCAGTGTTAAACAGCTTGGAACCGGCGTGTTTATTTCGGGTTTGGTAGCAGACTACCTGCCGTTATTCATGGTGCCGGCGATCGTTTTTATTGCTGGTGCGTTTGCGTCATTCACCACTGGTACTTCGTGGGGCACGTTTGCGTTACTCGTGCCGATTGCCATGCCCATTGCATTGAACCTAGGTTTGCCACCATCCTTAATGTTGGCCGCAGTGCTCGGTGGTGGTATTTTTGGGGATCATTGTTCGCCGGTCTCCGATACCACAGCGGTATCGTCTTTGGCGGCAGGCTGCGACATTCTTGAGCATGTCAAAACGCAGTTGCCGTATGCGCTGGTGGCGGGAGCCATCACTGTTGCGGCGTATTTAATTATTGGCTTATTAGTTGTTTGAAAATATGAAATATAGGCAGCAGTCAGTTGGTTTTTCTTTGCTTGAATTGATGGTGGTGATTGCAATTATCGCGATTCTAGCAACCTTAGCGATGCCGTCGAATGTTGGGCGAATTACGCAAAAGCGCATGGTCGAAACTATTGAGCTAGTCGAGCCCTACAAAGCCTATGTCGCGGCCTCCTATTTAGCCAATAGCGGGACGTTCCCCGCAGATAATGCGGCGGCGGGCATGCCCGATCCAGACAAAATCAAAGGCAATTACTTGCGCAAACTTGAAATCCGAGATGGCGTAATGCACCTAACATTAGGTCAAAAATTACCGGCCAGCTTGCATGATAAAATTTTATCTATTCGGCCAGTCTACGTTAAGGACGAACCCAGCGCGCCGATCTCTTGGATTTGTGGCAACGAAAAAGTTCCGCAAGGGATGTTTGCGGCAGGTACTAATCTAACCGACCTTGACGTGAGCTTTCTGCCAGGGCGTTGTCGCTAACGTTTCGCACTAAGCCGGGTTGCGGTGATAATTGACACACTGTCGATTACTCTGTTTGTTAAGATTAATGCTACGACTTATTTTTTCCAGAGCTGTTATGTTTAGAATTGTACTAATTTGCCTTACGCTGGCCACGACCTTGGTCACATCAGCGGTGGTTTATGCCGTCGACGATGCGCCGTCTGCTCGTCATGTTGAATACCCAACCTACACTGCACACGCAAACGGTATTAGTCTCGCGTATCAAGATTTCGGCGAACCACGCGAGGGTACAGTTTTGTTAGTCATGGGCTTGGGCGCTCAGCTGGTTGCGTGGAACGATGAGTTGGTATTTAGCTTAGTTGATGCGGGATATCGGGTGATACGCTTTGATAACCGTGACACGGGCTGGTCTGAGAAATTCTATGACGCGCCCACACCTAACTGGCTGACTGGTATCCGCTTTAAGTTCGGCTGGTCGATGAATCCGCCGTATTTACTTAGCGACATGGCGGCCGATGCCAACGCTTTGCTTGAGCACCTCGGAGTTGAACAGGCTCATGTAGTGGGCGCTTCGATGGGCGGAATGATTGCGCAAATTATGGCGGCTGAATACCCGCAGCGAGTCGCCTCATTAACCTCGATTATGTCTACTAGTGGCGCCGCAGAGTTACCGCAAGGCAAGGTGCAGCTGGATTTTTCATCGGATGCTACAACACGTGATGAAGCGATACAGGCCACGGTGCAGCTGGTGAAACAGTTTGGCGGGCGTACCGCTGACATCGGCGACGAGGCGTGGACTAAACGGTTATCTCGATTTTACGATCGCTCACATTATGCGCCAGGCACTGCGCGTCAGATATGGGCTATTATTGCATCAGGCGACCGTGTTGAATTACTGCAAACCATAGAGCAGCCGACGGTTGTCATTCATGGTTCTGATGACGCTTTAATACCATATCAAGCTGGCGAGCACACAGCACAACTAGTGCCGGGCGCTAAATTCGTGTTGCTCGATGGCATGGGGCATCATATTGATGCCGAGAGCTTGCCGATTATTGTTGACGAAATTCTATCCGTCGCGCAGCGAGCCAAGTAAGTCAGAGCTAAACCTAGCAGAACTTACTTGGCTTGTTAGGGACTAGGCCTTAACTGTCTTCCAGTTCTTCCCAGCGTGAATAGGCTTGCTCGAGTTGGTCTTGCATTTCTTTGAGTTCGCCACCGACCTTGGCGATTGTTTGTGCGTCCTGCTGATAGAATTCAGGAGCGGCCATCGATAGTGTGAGTTTCTCTATTTTTTCTTCTAGTCCGCTAATCACGGCCGGTAGTTGGTCGAGTTCGCGTTGCAATTTATAACTGAGTTTCTTGGGCTTGACGATCGGCGTAGGAGCGCTAGGTTCTTTTTTATCTGACTTAGTTTGTTGCTCTTTGGCATCGCTGCGTTTTTGTCGTAACCAGTCGTCATAACCGCCAATATATTCAAATACTTTGCCATCACCTTCAAACGCAATGGTGGAGGTCACCACATTGTCGAGGAAAGTTCGGTCATGGCTAACCAGCAACAAAGTGCCCGAATAATCCATTAGTAACTGCTCGAGTAGCTCGAGGGTTTCGTAGTCTAGATCATTAGTCGGTTCGTCTAAAACTAAGAAGTTGAATGGTTGAGTGAACAGCTTGGCTAGCATTAAGCGATTACGTTCTCCGCCGGATAACTTGGCTGCCGGTGCGCGTGCTCTGGCAGGACTGAACAAGAAATCTTGTAAGTAACCCATGATGTGTTTGCGCTGACCGTTAATCTCAATCTCGGTATTGCCGGAGACGTTGTCTTGCACGCTTAGGTCGTCGCGGATGGCTGACCGATGTTGGTCCAAGTAAGCGATCTCTAAGTTGGTGCCAATCTTGATCTTGCCGGACTGAGGCGGATTCTCGCCCGTGAGCATCTTGATCAAAGTTGACTTGCCGCAACCGTTAGGGCCGATAATTCCAACTTTGTCGCCGCGTAAAATACGGCAGCTAAAGTCGTGCATAATCACTTTGTCGTCGAATTTGGCTGATAAGTGCTCCGCCTCGATGACGATCTTGCCCGATTTGCCACCTTGGTTTAGGTTTATTGATGCGGTGCCTTGGCGTTCGCGTCGTTGTCGACGTTCTTCACGCATTTTTTTAAGGGCTCGCACTCGACCTTCATTACGCGTACGTCGTGCTTGAATGCCCTGACGAATCCAAACTTCTTCTTGTGCTAGGCGTTTATCGAACTTTGCGTGATGCTTTTCTTCGTCTTCTAGTGCTTTGGCTTTGGTGGTTAAATAGCTGGTAAAGCTGCCTGGATACGACGTGATGATGCCGCGGTCGAGTTCGATAATGCGAGTACACAAGGAATCAATAAAACTACGGTCGTGCGACACAATAATAAGCGTGACGTTTAATCCGAGTAATAAGTTCTCAAGCCAGATGATGGTGTCGATGTCCAAATGGTTGGTCGGCTCGTCGAGTAATACGATATCCGGTTCATCTACTAAGGCGCGGGCCATCAATACCCTTCGCTTCATACCGCCAGATAAGTCAGAGAATGACATCTCTGGGGTTAAATCAAATTTTGAGCAGAGTGTTTGCACGCGTCGATCCAATGACCAACCGTCGAGCTCGGTGAGCGCTTGTTGTACGTCGAGGTCTTCTTCGCCATCTAAGTAAAACTTAGCCAGTGTTTGACCGCTTTCGGTATTACCGAGCGCAATCACGCTACGGATATCGTAGTCCAGATCATTCGGCACTTCTTGGATTAGCCGACCAGTACGCGTGCCCTGCTGGATCATCAGCTCGCCTTCATCCGGTAAAATTTCTCCGTCGATGAGTTTGAGTAAGGTGGATTTGCCGGCCCCATTTCGGCCAATTAAGCCAATACGCTCGTTTGGTTCGATTACCAGATCGGCTTGGTCTAGAATGGCATCAGCACCAAAACTGATGCTCACCTGCTTTAATGAAATTAACGACATGGCGGATGTGAGGGATGAAAAAACGGTGTGCAGTGTATCATCAATAACCTTAATTTGTGCCGAGAGAAACCATGTTAGTCGAACAGATAGCCGTCAACAATAGCCTTAGAAACTACATGTACTTGCTTGCGTGTCCGGAGACTCGTGAAGCGGTGGCCATTGATCCGCTGGATCATGCTGTCTTATTGCAGCGTGCTAACGAGTTAGGCTGGTCGATTCGAGGCGTTATTAATAGCCATGAACATCACGATCATATTGGCGGTAATGGGCCGGTTATTTCGGCTACCGGTGCGACGCTCTACGCTCATCATCAAGCGGTAGATAAGATCCCAAATGTAGACGTAGCATTACGCGCAGGTGATGCCATTCAAGTTGGAACCTCCGTCGAGTTGATTGCACTGGATACGCCTGGCCATACCTTTTGCCACTCGTGCTTCTATTTTCTTGGTAATGACCAGCAGGCACCAGCGTTATTTAGTGGTGACACATTATTTAATGCAGGGGTTGGTAATTGTCATAATGGCGGTAATCCTCAAACCTTGTATCAAACTTTTGTTCAGCAAATATTTGTGTTGCCGGATGAAACTATGGTGTATCCAGGCCACGATTATATTGAGAATAATCTCGAGTTCACTCTCGATCGAGAGCCCAATAATGCCGCAGCCCAAAGCCTATTAGCAGCGATTAAACAGTGGCCAGGCGATAAACACTTTATTTCCAATATTGGCATGGAGCGTCTGGTAAACACTTTTTTCCGATTACAGAGCGAAGAATTGATCGCTCGATTGCGCAGCCAATTTCCTAATCTACCAAATGATGATCCGGAGGCGGTATTTGTTGGGTTACGCGAATTGCGGAATAAGTGGTAGGTATGAAGTATTGTCAGAGATTTGCCTTGTTGTTCGCGCTGGTGATGGCGGCTTCGGGCGTAGTCTTTGGGCAGAACAACATTGCTAGCATTCCGGTGCCGACTGGTTATCAACGTGTTCCGGTTGCCGCAAATAGCTATGCTGAGTATCTTCAGCAGCTTCCACTCAAGCCCAGTCACAGTATCGATTTGTGGAATGGCGATGTGCTGAGCGATGACGCATATGAAATACTAGCCGTAGTTGATGTGCCGTTGTTGTTTAAACAAGATTTAGAACAATGTGCGGATTTTGCTATGCGCTTTTGGGCTGAGTATCTCAATCACAACGATGCGCTTAGTGAGCTCAGTTTGTATGATTTTAATGGTCGAAAGAAATCATTTACGACGTCGCAGAAAACCTTCCGCGAGTACTTAAAGTGGCATATGGCCTATTCGAATTCATACTCAATAAAACGTGGCGGAGCAAAAGTCCATATGCTGAGCGAATTGGAGTCAGGCGATATGATTGTTCAGAATAATGGGCAAGGTGGCATTGGCCATGTCTCAGTGGTGGTCGATGAGGCTGCGAGTGACTCGGGGCTTAAGGTGTTTCTAGTTGGCTATAGTTATATGCCTGCGCAGCAGTTTCATATTGAGCAAGCGAGCGATGAATTTGGTGCGTCTGGTTGGTTTACCGCAGAGGGATATATGCGGTACGCACAACGCGTGTTTGGCACGTTTGGAAAGCCGGTAATTCGACGATTTGAGCGTGTAAGAGCGGACTAATTTTTTAGACTCCCAGCAAAAGCGAAGCTTTAAAGTTGACTAATATTACCCGCCTCATACGACTCGAGTCGGTTCTCGCCCCAATAGTTCTTTGAGCCGATTTGGTTTGGGTATATTGTCGCGACAGAGTAATTCCCAATGACCAAACGAGAACGGGCTGAAATGCAACACATCACAGATATGCGCACCTAAGCGCGCTAGTGTTCCAGGAATCGGCACACACCAAGCTCGCTTGTCGGTATGACGTAGGCGCAGGCCTCGAATGTATGCTTCAAACCCCAAAGGCTGTTCTCCGCCCAACTCAAACACTCGATTTTCTGCCAGTTGTAAGGTTTGCTCGGAGCCGACGCACAACTGACTCAAAGCCATGCCTGCATCGTCAGCAGTGAGTGCCGCAATCTTCCCTTTTGCAGAGGTCGGAATAATAAACAAGGGGAGTTTTGCCACGCCCCTCAGCCACGTTGCGCCGTACCCGCCTTCGCCGTCCAGCAGAGATATTTTGGCGATGATCCAATCTGAGCCAGAACTTGAAATTGCCTCTTCGCCACGATGTTTAGAGCTAAGAAAGCGGCTCTTCGCATTTGCCGATAGCCCGAGCGCAGATACATGCACAAAACGAGTGCCGGCGCGTTGGCAAGCCGCGGCAATTGCCATCGGTGCTAAATGGTGTACTGCTTCATAGCTTTCGCCAATGCGCTGCCGCAGAATGCCAACGCAGTTCAGCACCGCGTCGTATTGCTGAGCTGTTTCTAACCATTCGTCTGCGGTTGTTGCGCGATGCAGAAGATGTTGTTCTTCAGTAATTGACGGCTGACTAACTTTGACTGTGTCTTGGCGTTTGTCGTTCTTGGGGGAGCGTGTGCCCACCGTAACATCGCAACCGAGTGCCGTTAAACTCGCAACAGCATGGCGACCAATAAATCCTTTGCCACCGAGTACCAATACCTTTTTGTTAACCATTGTTGCTGTCAGCTCTATAATTTTTGTCTGCGCTTAGTATGACATTATGGGCGGTTATCTGGGTTAGGTTATTTATGCTGGCGCTGGCAAGATATGGTGAACTAGACATATCTAAAGTTAGCCAATAATTCTCACTCATGTTTAGCTGAGAAACTTAAAAGGGTAACGATACCAAGTGTTATCAAGCCGGATGAAGATAAAACATCGAGGCTTTATAATGGGTTTAAAATCATGAGGGCTGGTCAACTATAGGAATAAACTTTACACAATGAACTACACGTATTATATCTGCGACGTTTTTACAACTAAGCGTTTTAGTGGGAACCAATTGGCGGTTTTCCCTAGCGCGGATGGGCTGACCGACAAACAAATGCAGAGCATTGCGCGCGAGTTCAATTTCTCCGAGAGTACTTTTGTGTTTTCACCGAGCAAGGACAATACGCGAAAGGTTAGGATCTTTACACCATCCATCGAGGTGCCTTTTGCTGGGCATCCAAATATTGGCACTGCATTCGTATTGGCCGTTACAGGTGAAATTGAAGAGTTTGAAAGTTCTACAGAGATTACGTTTGAGGAAAAGGCTGGATTAGTTCCTATCGTCATACGTAAGCAAGACCATCAAATATGGTGTGAATTCCGAGCGCCAGAAAAGCTTTCATTTGGTGAGCTCGTGACAACTAACTCAATGGCCGCAGTGCTGTCACTTAAAGAAAATGAGATCGTTACGAGTACGCATTATCCGCAAGTCGCCTCGGTGGGATTGCCTTTTCTGATTGTCGAGCTACGTGATCGAGCAGCGTTAGCGCGCGCTAAAATAAACCTGCGTAAGTTGGAAAAACTCGCTGAGCGAGGTGTGACCCCAGATATTCATGTTTATATAAAAAGTGACGACGAGTTTGATATTCGTGCGCGTATGTTCGCGCCGCTTGATGGCGTACCTGAAGATCCAGCCACTGGAAGCGCAAATTGCGCTTTAGCAGCATTGCTCGCACATCATGACTCATCCAATTCCTCGATTTTGGAGTGGCGAATTGCTCAAGGTTGTGAGATGGGGCGCCCAAGCATACTTAATGCGCGCACAGAAAAAATAGCGGGGAAAGGCACGTTCACTTACATTGGTGGTGAGAGTGTGATGGTTAGCCAAGGTACTCTGTATTGTGGTTAGTCTTGTGCTCAGCAGGCGTTCTCTATTTCGTCTAAAAATCGTTTGGCGAGGTCTATTGCATTTGCTCGATGATGATTTTTGGTGTTTCCCCATTCTCTACAATACCAACAAATCCGCGCGGCAACCGTGCCTTCAGACGGTTCATCTAGTTTTAGTTTGAGCGATAAAATTTGTGCTCCGAGTTCAATTAACTCTTCCGTGCGGCTATCGGTTTTATGTTTCAATTGGCGAAACGGGTTAAATGCTGTTACACAGAACACCAAGTCATTCCCTCCATTCGCGGCTAGAGTTAAGTGAGGGACGAGACCTTCTAATAACTGAGCTTCGAGCGAGTCGAGCTGAGCATAGAGTTTGGCTTTTGATACCATAGTTATTAGCTATTGAGCTCGTTTCTCAAGTCAGTTTAAATGCCGCCTAGAAAGTAGTTTGTTGGCACATTTTATTGTTTAGATTGCGTTACCCATTGTGATCATAGGGCCGTAGATAAAACCAATCAAAAACACTAAGCAGATCAGTGATGTTACTAGGCTAAGGTATTGATATTTGCCACGCAGAAAAAGTGGTGCGTAACCCACAGCCATGCAGAATTGCAAGCCAAGCCACCAATACTGAGCCGATTCGAAAAGCCAATTGCTGATGGCCGGCGGTGTAGCGCCAAAGCTGCTGTAGGTTTGTTGGAATTGGCCTGCGCCACCGTTATCAAGCGCGTACAGCAATAACCCGCAAAACGTCAAAATGATGGTTGTGGCTATAAAAAGAAGCATGGTTTTCATGGTGAATATGCCTTTAGTCGCTCACTATGGCGCTATGTGCTAAATGGGTTGCTGGTCAAGTGTTTGGAGTCTAAAGCGGAGCGCCTTGGCGGCTATATCTTAGCAATTAGATGCTTTGCTAAATTATCACAGACATCTCTCTACGGCGCCATTCTAATCGATTTGCCTTATCGATTGGTAAGCTATTCGCTTTGACAGGTAGTACCGTGGTTATGATGTGCTTCTACTGAACTAATGGAAAAAACTAGGCTTAACGTATGACTTCGTATTGGCTCCGACGACTACTATTGACGCTCTGCGGCTGTGTGTTTTGGGGCAGCGGTGTCTGTCAGAGTATTCAGACCTCAATTATTAAGTCTGACGATGGTGGTTGGAGCATTACCTATAGTGCGAGTAAGCCGGTCCAGCGAATCGCGTTTAGCCGCAACCCAGATGATTCTCGAACACGACGTTGGCGGCCGGTTGATAGTGGTTTTGAGGTGCGCTACGCCAACGGCGAAGAGTTTGTGGTGAGGGCAGATAAACAATCTTTTTCAAGAGTTACGCTTGCGCTAACGCCAAGTTATCGGCATTTAGTCAAAGATTACGCGCCATTTTCACCGTTTTCAGATGGTGGAATGTTAATCCATAGCGGGCGATTTTTTGCCTGTGCGGAAGTGTGTAATGACGATTTAAATCAGTGGGCATTCAAGCTTTCGGTGCCTGAGCAAGATCATATTTTATTGCATGGCGGCAAGCATTTATCGACAGTGCAGTGGGTCGATTCCAATGACGGCACTAATGTCTATGTTGGACAGCAAGAGCCAATACGATCGAATGGATTCTTGGTGATGATCGATGCTGGTTTGCCGGCCGCGATTCATGATTCTCTGCTGACGGATATTCCTAAACTTACCGCGTATTTTGAGATGAAAATGGGTGCTATCGGTGCTCCCACGGCACCGAGCTTGTTTGCCTCGTATGCCAATGTGCCGGGAACCTCGGTACAGGGCGGTGTATTGCCCAACCAAATATTTATTCATTGGAATAAAGACAACTTGGAGCAAGTTGCCGACAATGACAGGTTTAAGTTTGACCTGCTGTGGACCTTTGCTCATGAAGTTGGGCATTACTACCAGGACGTCGGTTCGCAGCGGATTAAGCCCGGTGAGTCATGGATCCACGAAGGGCATGCCGAGTTTCTTGCTTATGACGCACTAACGGTGTTGTATCCAGCTGCTGGTTCATACCTCAAAAATAAGGTGGCGGGTTTTAGTACCGAGTGTTCTGAGTCATTGGCAACCACATCGTTGGATCATGCGCATGAGAATTCCCAGTTTGGTGCCTATTACTCGTGTGGATTTTTGATATATCAGGCAATTACGCGAAGTACTCCCTCAAACAGTCAATCGGTAACGAGTGTCTATACAGTTTGGGATCTGTTTAAGGCGGCGGTGCGAAATGACAACATCTCTGCGACAGCTGCATTTATGTCGGTTATTACGCAGCGGGTCAGTGATACAACTGTCGAATCCATTAGTAACCTTGTGTACGCTGATTGTTCGACGTCAAAATGCGCATTAGCGCCGTTATTGAAACCTTGACTCGTGTCAAATTAGAACGTGGCTTTAGATTGGTTTAGCGCTAGAATAATAATGCAACTAATTTAGCATAGAGCGAAAAAATCGCCGTTACACAGCATGGATGGATCGTTACAGAGGCTCAAAGCAGATTTTGAGAGAGAGGGTTTTGTGATTCTCGACTCGGGGATTGATGAGTCGATTCTGGACGCGACAGTCGGCGATTTGCAGAAGCATTTTGGCAATGACAGGGATATACCCGTTCATGTACCTTACTCCGACCCTTGGCGAATTCAAGACGCATGGCATATCAACCAAAGTGTATTAGCTATTGCCACGGCGCCGTCTGTTTTAGAAGTTTTGCAGTCGCTGTATCAAAAGCCTCCGCAGCCATTTCAAACGCTTAATTTCTACAAGGGCACGCAACAGCCGGTGCACTCTGACAGCATTCATTTCAACTCGGAGCCGTTTGGTGCTATGTGCGGTGTGTGGATGGCGCTTGAGGATATTGGGCCAGATCAAGGCCCGTTAATTTACTATCCGGGAAGTCACAAACTAGCTGAGATGAACTACGCCGACTTAGATTTAGAAGCCTGTGAAGCATCATATCCGCAGTACCTTGAAAAAATTCAAGGTTTGATCAATGAGCATAAATTTCAACCGGAATATGGGTTGCTGAAAAAAGGGCAATGTTTGATTTGGTCCGCGAATATTCTGCATGGTGGGGCGGTTCAACACGACCGTGAGTTAACGCGCAAATCTCAAGTGACGCATTATTACCTTGGTAAACCTAAAGCGTGGCGACCGGTGCAAAGCGCCGCAGGTCGCTTTTACTTCGAGCCGGAAGTGGTGAGAGATGTTAGCGGGGAATCGTACAAATATCCCGAGGCGGTACCGACAGTGACGTTTGTTGATCGTGTGAAAAGTGCGATTAGGCGTCGTGTTTTGAGGCTGAGCGAGTAGGTGTTTAGTGCTTGTGATGGCATGGTTGTGCGGCGGCATGCTCTTTTCATTCAAGCTGTTTGTAACTAGGTACTGCCATTGACGGTTTTACATTGCTTGGTTTGCCAGGCAATTTTGAGCGAGATCGATTCTATTTGGGGTTTTTAATCTTAATGATAATGATTCGCATTTACATCAGTAGAAAACTCTGTTAGTTTCTCCACTTCTCCAGTGGGCAGCGTTGTGCGCTTGCTGTTTTTTATGGTTCGTAAGCAACTAAGTGAAGAAGGTAAACAATGAGTATTGAAACGGGTAAGCAGAATAAGCCGTTGAGTTTGAGAGCGCGGAACACAGGTTCAAGTTTCGCCCAAAGTGCCGTGGCACTGGCGATCGGTGTGGCTGGTTCAGGTGTGGGCAGCGTGTCTGCGCAAGAAAATCAAGACGACAGCAGTGTGTCTGATACTAACGCGATTGAGTTAATCGAGGTTTACGGACAGCGAACAGCCCCTTATAAAGCTTTACGCTCCGGTGATGAGCGTCGCGGTGCTGCATTAGCAGATACTCCGCAAACGTTAACTATTCTTACTCAGACCCAAATCGAAGACTCGGGTAAAACGGATCTTAAGGAAATTCTCGCTGCTCAATCTGGCATTACTTTGGGTACCGGTGAAAATGGGAACGCATTTGGTGATCGATACATCATTCGTGGCCATGAAGCCCGCAGCGATGTGTTTGTTGATGGTGTGCGTGATCCAGGCATGACGACTCGTGAGAGCTTCGCCACTGAACAAATTGAAATTACCAAAGGCCCGAGTTCAACCTTTGCTGGCAGGGGTTCGAGCGGTGGTGCGGTGAATGGCATCAGTAAGCAAGCTAATGCGCAGCAAGATTTTTCTATGGTTAAAGGTGGTGTGGGGTCAGATGGTTATCATCGTGTCACGCTCGATTCGAATCATGTCATTAATGACCGAGTAGCCGTGCGCGCAAACCTTTTGCATGCAGAAGAAGAGGTGCCTGATCGCGACCCAGCAAGTAAAGAGCGCATCGGTGGATTGTTATCAGCAAAGTTCCAAGTTACCGATCAGTTTAGCCTGCTTGCCGACTACTATCATTTGGAAGCCAATGATGTTCCTGACTTAGGTAGTTACTTTGATCAGGCAACACGTAAGCCTGTTTCAGATATCGCTGCGTATTCACAAGATAGTGATTTTCTTGAGACGCAAGTCGACGCGTTTACATTTAAAGCGGATTATCAGTTTACCGATAATTTGCGGCTACAAAATGCCACTCGCTTTGGTAAAACCGACAACGGTTATATCGTAACCGGTCTGCGTGGTACTGCGCGTTCAGAAGGGGATCCAGTTGCGCCTGGTGTCGCGACCGCAAGTTTGAGTACTCATCAGGGCTGGCAAGAGGTTGATTACACGGTCAATCAAACCAACTTGTTTTGGGATCTTGCGCAAGGCGATGTCGAGCATAAATTGGTTTTCGGTTTCGAGTATTCAGATGAGCAGGTTGCTAACGGCGTATTCAATACCGAAAATACCGGCGCCACTAACTGTGTGGTTAGCGGGCGTGGTGGTGATTCAGAGGGCTATTGTGCAATCGACGCAAACGGCAATTATGTGACCAACTTAAATAGTCTGCTTGGGCGTACCTTTGAGCGCGGCAGTCAAGATTCTGATTTTAACGTAGAAACTATCTCAGCCTATGTGATGGACAGTGTCATGTTGAACGACCGATGGTCTGGTTTCTTCGGCGTGCGCTACGACGACTTCGATTACAGCAATCGCGTGGTCAGTCGAGGCAATGAAACAGAGTATGACTATTCAGACGGTATGTGGAACGGTCATGCGGGCATCGTGCGTGCTTTAGGTGATAACGGGAACGTGTATTTGACATACAGTACGGCGACTAACATCAATGGTGGTGAGTCGGATGTAGGCGGCAGTTGCGGCTACGGTGGGCTGTGTGGTGATCCCGATCAAGTCGGGTTATCGGATCCAGAGCAAGTGACTAACTTTGAGCTCGGCACCAAATGGGAGTTATTCGACGATCGTTTGTTAGCCACCGCGGCTTTGTTTAGCATTACCAAAGATGATGTAATGGAAAGCGTTGGTGACTCGTATTCCACACTGGGTACGCTGAATACTGGTAAAAATCGCGTGCAAGGTATCGAGCTGTCGTTAACCGGTGCGATTACCGAAAAGCTAAGCGCTCAGTTCAATGCTGCGTTTATGGACTCTGAGGTGCTCGAGGCGTTTAACCCAGAGCAGGTTGGTCTAGCGTTAAGTAACTTCGCTGATAATCACGCGTACCTGCAACTACGTTATGATGCGACTACGCAATTTTCATTTGGCGGCGCAATTACGTACAAGAGTGAAATGTATGGTGGTCAACCTGACACCGCTGCCGGCTTCAATCAAGAGATCGGCGATTACTCTATCGTGGTACCGTCTTATCAAGTGGTAGATTTGTTTGTGAATTACTACCCAAGTGAGAAAGTTAATCTAAAATTGAGTCTCAACAATGTGACCGATGAAGAGTACTGGACCGCGGCCTACCGTTCGGGTGCGTTTATGTATCTCGGTGAAGCGCAAAGTGTACGTGCTACATTGACTTACAATTTTTAAATCACACTCGACTTAATTGCTGCCCTTGGGCGGTGTCTAATCGCCATCAGTACCCTTCAAACGGGTGCTGGTGGCTTTCGCATATTTGAAACGCTATGTTAGTAACCATTGATAAATTTCTAAACGCTGACGAACTAAGTCAAATGCATGCTCATCTCGAAAGTGGTGAATGGAACGATGGACGACTAACCGCTGGCGGTTTAGCGGGTAGCAAGAAGAATAATCAGCAGCTTGATGATCATTCTGATCTGGCGATTAGCTTAGCCAATTTTCTGTTAGAAAGGCTTGGTAACCATCCTCAATTTGTATCAGCGGCGATTCCGCATCGAATTCATCCGCCAAGATTCAATCGCTATGCTGGTGGAGAGTCATATGGTGTGCATGTGGATGCGCCGATCATGTCGATGCCACACTCCAATGAAGTGCTCCGTAGTGACGTGTCGGCCACGCTTTTTCTGAATAATCCAGAAGACTATGATGGTGGTGAGTTGGTGGTCGAAACCGAATTTGGTAGTCAGCAGGTCAAGCTTAATGCTGGTGATATGGTGTTGTACCCGTCGAGCAGCTTGCATCAAGTATTGCCAGTGACTCGCGGTGAGCGTGTGTGCGCTATCTTGTGGGCGCAGAGTATGGTGCCGGATGTGAGCGCGCGTGCCATATTATTCGATTTAGACCAGTCGATTCAGGCTCTTACTGCCGAGCAGCGGGTTGATCAAGACGAGCTGATGCGCTTAACCGCGGTGTACCACAACTTGGTACGTCGCTGGGCGCAGGTGTAGGCAGCGACTAGGTGGCGTCAGTCGAATTATCTTGATGATTAAAAGTGTGATTCTGCGGGGCTATTGCTGGATTAAATAAGTCGCGAGATTTTCGACACTTTTGTAAAAAAAAACGGTCATATTTTGAGCAAAGCCTTATAATTGCCGACCACGCGCTGTTTATGGCGCTTTTTTATGGCGGTAATTCCGCACAGAAACTGAAATTTCGGAGATAAGGCAATGTCGTTTGATGATCGTGATGGTTTCATCTGGATGGATGGAGAATTTGTAGATTGGCGCGAGGCGAAAGTCCACGTGTTAACACACACATTGCATTACGGGGTTGGCGTCTTCGAAGGTGTCCGAGCCTATGCAACAGACCGCGGTCCAGCGATTTTTCGGCTTAATCGTCATACTGAACGTTTGCTGCAGTCAGCCAAGATAATGGGCATGAATATTCCATTTTCAGCCGACGAGATCAGCGCTGCGCAGTGCGAAATTGTGCGTAAGAATGGTTTGAAATCTGCCTATCTGCGTCCGATGGCGTTTTATGGGTCGGAAGCCATGGGTTTGCACGCTAAGGGGTTAAAGGTTCACCTGAGCATCGCGGCTTGGGAATGGGGCGCCTACTTGGGCGACGAAGCGCTTGAAAAAGGCATTCGAGTTAAAACCTCATCGTTCAATCGTCATCATGTCAACAGCACCATGGCGAAGTCAAAAACCAATGGGCATTACACTAACTCTATTATGGCCTTGCAAGAAGCTGAGAACGCAGGTTATGACGAAGCATTGATGCTCGACACTACGGGTTATGTGGCTGAAGGTAGCGGTGAAAATATCTTTATTGTGCGACGTGGCAAAGTGTATACGCCGTCGCTCACGTCAGCACTGGAAGGCATTACGCGCGATACCATTGTGCAATTGTTGCAAGAAGATATGGGGTTGGAAATTGTCGAGAAGCAAATTACGCGCGACGAGGTCTACACTGCCGATGAAGCCTTTTTCACTGGCACGGCGGCTGAAGTGACACCGATTAACTCATTAGACGATCGAATCATTGGCGACGGTAAGCGTGGCCCCGTGACAACCGATATTCAACGTCGTTATTTTGATGTGGTTAATGGCCGTAACCCAGATCGTTTAGACTGGCTGACGGTAGTTTAACTAACTCGGTGTTCGCGCCGATTTCTCGGCATGTCCGATTCGATTAAAAAGTATCTGATCATCGGCCCATCGTGGGTCGGTGATATGGTAATGGCTCAGAGTCTGTTTATTGATATTAAGCAGCGTGAGCCACATGCGCATATTGATGTGTTGGCACCGGCATGGACGGCGGCTATCGTCGACCGTATGCCGCAAGTTAGTGAGTTGGTGGCGGCGAACTTTAATCACGGTAAGCTAAGTTTGGCGGAACGCTTTTGTCTCGGTAAAGCGTTACGCAGTAAAGGCTACACGCATGCTATTCTGCTGCCCAATTCCCTCAAGTCGGCGATTGTGCCTGCGGTTGCTAGAATTCCTGTACGAACCGGTTGGTTGGGCGAGCAACGTTGGGGCTTGCTGAATGATATTCGACGTTTAGATAAGCAGCGCTGGCCTATGACCGTGCAACGCTTTATCGCGCTTGGGCTGGCCAAAGACGATCCGGTTCGGCCGATTTCTGAGGTGCCGGCCCCATTACTCGAAGTCGATGCTGAATCGGTAGCGCAGGTCTTAAAAGCGAATGCCTTGCATCGTGACAAGCGGATCTTGGTTTTATGCCCAGGCGCTGAGTTTGGGCCCTCTAAGCAATGGCCCGCAGAGCATTATGCTAGCTTGGCCAGACACTATTTAGGTGAAGGTTGGCAGGTATGGTTAATGGGCTCTGATAAGGACCTGCCGACGTGCCAGCAGATATCGCTCGCGAATGAGAATCAATGTGAAGTGTTAGCCGGCAAGACTACCTTGCCTCAGGCCGTAGATTTGATGTCATTGGCATCATTGGTTGTGAGTAATGATTCGGGCTTGATGCATATAGCGGCGGCGTTGCAGAGGCCGTTAGTGGCGATTTATGGCTCAACTGACCCAGGGCATACTCCACCGCTCAGCGCTAACCATGTGGTGGCACGCCTCGGTTTGGATTGCAGCCCTTGTTTTAAGCGCGAGTGTCCATTGCAGCATTTAAATTGTTTAGTGCAACTATCTCCTGAGCATGTGATAAAGCTCAGTGCGGCGGTATAATGCGCGTTCTGGTAGTTAAGCTCACGTCGATGGGAGATGCCTTGCATTTGCTGCCGGCGTTGACTGATTTGCAATCGCATCACGCTGATGTGACGGTCGACTGGATGATCGAAGACAGTTTTTCCGAAATTCCACGATGGCATGCAGCCGTGGATCGAGTTATTCCGGTAGCAACGCGTCGTTGGCGCAAATTTAATTTAGCTTCGGTGCGTGAGTTTTTGTCGTTTTGGCGTGTCTTGCGTGGGCAACACTACGATGTCGTTATTGACGCTCAAGGCTTAATGAAGAGTGCCGTATTTGCGCGCTTTGCCAAGCTTGCTAAAGGCGGTGTGCGAGCGGGTTTTAGCGGTGATTCTATCAAGGAATCGCCGGCCGCTAAGTTGTATCAAAAACGCATTGCAGTGAAGCGTGAGCAGCACGCGATTGATCGCTTGCGAGCGTTATTTGCTGGCGTGTTCGGGTACACCGTTAAGTCTGCTCATCTCGATTATCAACTTGAGCTTGGGAGTCCGCCTGCTGCACCGCGGCAATCAGTGATGCTGCTGCATGGCACCACGTGGTCGACCAAGCATCTACCTGATGCTGTGTGGCGAGAGCTGGCGGATCTTGCGGCCGATGACGGTTACCAAGTGCAGCTTGCTTGGGGCAATGAAGTTGAGCGCCAACGGGCAGAATGGATCGCCAAAGGTAAATCGAACGTTACCGTGTTAGAAAAATCGAATTTAACCGAGCTGGCACAGGTATTGCGTACCGCGAGTGGTGCGATCGCGGTCGACACTGGCTTAGGTCATCTCGCCGCAGCGTTGGGGGTTCCATGTGTATCGGCTTATGGCGCCACTGATGCAAATCTAACGGGTACACGCGGTCAGCATCAAGTTCAATTGCAAAGTAGTTACCCTTGCTCTCCTTGTTTATTAAAAACCTGCCCCAAACTAACTGCTCAGGTACTGACTCCTCCTTGCTACCAGCAACTGGATGCTGACCGGTTGTGGCAGGCCCTCTATCAGCAAATTGTCTAATCTGCTTAATAATTAAGCGTATAATTCGTCTAACAGACTATTGAAAAACACTATGCACTTCGCGTTTTGCCTATATAAACACTTCCCATACTCTGGGCTTTCTCTGGATATGCTGCGTATCGCTAATGAGTGTACCCAGCGTGGTCACAAAGCGACAGTGTTTACTGGCAGCTGGGAGGGCGATGTTCCCGACGGTCTAGAAGTCGTGATCATTAAGCATTTTGGCTTGACCAATCACACGCGCGCGCACACCTTCCACCGTAAGCTTAAACGCTTACTTGCCGAGTACGAGTTTGATGTGGTGGTTGGTTTCAACAAAATCCCCGGTATGGATATCTATTACTGCGGTGATTATTGCTATGTCGGGCGATCCTTTTTAAGGCACTCATTTTTTTATCGATTTACGCCGCGTTTTCTGTATTTTTCCAGTTTCGAGCGCGGTGTGTTTGATGCGTCGTCTAAGACTAATATATTGTCGTTGTCGAATCGTGAGAAGCTGATTTACCAGCAGTATTATCTGACTCAGGATTCCCGCTTCTTGTGCTTGCCGCCAACCCTTGAGAAAGAGCGTTGGGCGAACCTGGCGGACTTGCCTGACCGTCAATCTTTGCGTACCTCGCTGGGTATTAAACAAGACGAAAACTTGGTGTTGCTGATCGGCTCCGGCTTTGCCACCAAGGGTCTTGACCGCGCTATTATTGCGCTGGCAGCACTGCCGGAAGACTTACTTGCTAAAACTAAATTATTTGTGGTTGGGCAAGACAAGATCGATTCGTTCCAGCGTTCCGCTAAACGTCTTGATGTGGCTGACCATATTCACTTTTTAGGTGGCCGTAAAGACGTACCAGCGTTAATGAAAGCCGGCGATATGCTATTGCATCCAGCTTATGCTGAAACCACCGGTGGTGTCTTGCTAGAAGCAATTGTTTCTGGTCTGCCTGTGCTTGCTACACCGGTATGTGGGTATGCCCCGCATATAAAGACCGCGAATGCTGGCTACGTGCTGCGTAAACGTTTCTCACAGGATGAGTTAAACGATAAGTTACAGAAGATGTTGTTGTCGGAACGTAAGGAAGAATGGCGACAAAATGGGTTGAAATACGGTCAGAACCCGAGTTTGTACGTGATGCCTCAGCGCGCGGTCGACTTTATCGAGCAGACGTGCGCTCAGCAGCGCTTGTACCTGCCGAGTCATGAGCGTCAAAAGCGGGACGAGTCGTTGTATATCACGAATGAGTTACGTCAGGCGCTTAAAGGTGAGGACTCGTTTTACCAGATGATGAATATCGATGGTAAGGTCTACCGAGAAGCGTTAGGTCGACGTACGCTTCGTTTTACCCGCGGCGACAAAGACTATTTCTTGAAGATGCACACTGGTGTTGGCTGGGGAGAGATCATCAAGAATATTACTTATCTGCGAGCACCGGTGGTTGGCGCGTTGAATGAATGGCATGGCGTGCATCGCTTAAAAGATTTGGAGATCGACACCATGACGGTCGCGGCCTACGGTATACGCGGTCGTAATCCGGCAACCAAGCATTCGTTTATTGTCACTGAAGCGTTACCAACCGAAACCAGTTTGGAAGATTTTTGTGCCGATTGGAAGTCCAATCCGCCTCGGACCCTCAAGCAAATACGACTCAAGCGCTGGATTCTTAATAAGGTGGTTGAGACTGCGCGCGTGATCCATGAGAACGGGGCTAATCACCGTGATTTCTACTTATGTCATTTTTTGTTGGATGCGCATTTTCAGGCGGATGACATGGTCTCGCCTGAGAGTAAGCTGTATTTAATTGACTTGCATCGTATTCAAATGCGTCGTAAAACGCCTGAACGTTGGGCGGTTAAGGATATTGCTGGCTTGTATTACTCCAGCAAGGATATTGGTTTGACTAAGCGTGACTTGTTGCGGTTTATGAAGCTGTATCGAGGTAAGCCTCTGCGCGAAATATTGCGCACTGAGACGGGGTTTTGGCGCAAGGTAGTAAGTCGTGGCAATAAGCTGTATGAGTCCGAGAAGCGTAAGGCCTTGGTGATGGAGAAGGTGTTGCGACAAAAAGCAAAAGAGCGCCTGTTGGATTCGCTACCTGATGAAACAACTTCTACAAAAACAGCTGACCAGCCTCGTTCGGTTGTCGGTAAGTAAGCTTGATGAACGATCAGGCATGGGCCGAGCAAACGGTGTTGCGATCGGTCGATTGGTTTTCACGTGTTTATGTGAGTCAATCCGACGCGGCGAACTTTCCTACCGACATTGCGGCACTTGAGAGACTGCTCGCGGATACGGCTGATGCTTTAAAGCATGATCGAACCACGACAGTGATGCGAGTGCCTGTGCGTGATGATTGGCTGATACTAAAGCGGTATAACCCACGTAATGCTTGGCATAAAGTGAAGCGTGCACTCCGTCGCTCGCGAGCCCGACGTTGTTGGAATATGAGCTATGCGTTTCAACAGGCTGGTTTAAATGTGGCTCGACCGATCATGATGTGTGAACATCGCTTTGGCCCATTTCGTGGCAATGCCTACTTTGCGAGTGAACTGCTCGACGGTTCGGAGTTGCTGACTGCGCTTCCGCAAATGGATGAAGCCAATCAAGCAAAGGTGAAGCAAGCGCTAGATGATGCCTTCCAGCGGATGCGTTCAGCCAAAATCTCGCACGGTGATTTGAAGGCGAGTAATTTGATTTGGTCGAACAATGCTTTGTATTTTATTGATTTGGACGCGGCCAAGCAGCACTGGACGCTATTTGGCTGGCACCGCAGTCACCGTAAAGATCGACGACGATTTCTAAAGAATTGGCAAGATTCGCCAATGCTGAGTTCGCTCTTCAATAAGTTTTAGGTAATTTTAGTAGTAGCGATATAGTTGAGCTTGAAGTATGCATGATACTGGGATGATCATTCGTTGGAATGCCGATAAGGGATATGGGTTTATTCAAGCCGCAGGCGGCGGCACTCAGGTGTTTGCGCATATCAGTTCATTCACGCATAAACCAGTCTCCCCCGCGATAGGTGATGTGGTGAAGTATCGACTTGGTAAAGATCGTCAAGGCCGAGTATGTGCCAAGAAAATCCAATACGCGAATCGCACCGAGGTTACTTCAAAAAAATCTAAGCGCACAGCTAAGCCAACATCGGGCTCGTTCAAGTATGGTGTATGGATTTGGTTGGTTTTGGGCTATTTCACCGCTGTTATTGGTGCAAATTTGCTTGGTCGTTTGCCGACCCCAGTGCTGCTTTGGATTGTGCTGTTGAGTGTTATTTCGCTGCTATTCTATTGGTCGGATAAGCGTGCGGCAGAGCAAGGTCATTGGCGGACCACAGAGCGCAGTTTGCATGTGCTTTCCCTATTAGGTGGATGGCCTGGGGCATTGCTTGCGCAAAAGATAATTCGTCACAAATCTAGCAAGAAATCATTTCAGTGGGTATTTTGGCTGACGGTTTTAGTCAATGTTGGCGCCGTTGTTTGGATACTGACGGCCTCAGGAAATGCAGTCGTTAAGCAACTCATTACGCAGCTGAGTCGCGTGCTATTTTGATCAATAGCGTGCCGCAAACAGCACGCTATTTTTCTAGAAACTCGATAATTTCGTCGCGTTGCGCCATGGCATCGTTGTAGCCTAGTTCTATTAACTCTTGGCAGAATGTTTTAGTAAACATGAGGTAGCTAATCAGTCTGCGACTGTTTGCCTTCGCCATACCTAGGAAACGTAGCGCGATGCGAAAGCTCTTAGGCAGTTCAAGGAAGTGGTTCATCGCAATATTGGCGATGTCGAGCGAGGGACTGATCACAAGGTGTTCGATTACCTTGAGTGAATCGCCATTCGACGCAGTGCCATCAATTAGCGTGCGATTCATGCGCTCCATTCGTTCTATATCTGACTGCAAGCTATTTAAGAATAAGGTATCGAGTACGTAGCCGGATATTTGACCCAAAGTAGGGCGATATAGTGGCGGTTCGAACTCATTTGAGATGGCCTTGGTGCGCAAACCGATAATCAATATTTTCTCGGCGCCTAAATGCAACGCTGGGCTAATCGGAGAAATTTGTCGCATCGAGCCGTCGCCGAAGTGCTCGTCGCCGAGTTTGACCGATGGAAATAGCACTGGAATCGCTGACGATGCCATTAAGTGCTCGATATTCATCTTTTCTCGCTGGCCTTCTCGGTGATTTCTTAGCCAATTGCTTATCTCAGGTACACCATCATAGAAAGTGGTGGATTCACCGGAGGTGTAGCTACAGGCCGTTAGCGCGTATCCGTGCAAATGGCCACTTTCAATCGCATTGTCGATCCGTTCAAAACTAATGTATTTATTGAGCAGTTCGCGTAGCGGTTGGTTGTCGAGTATTGAGCTAGGGCCTTTATGCCAGGTTCCGGGGCCCAAATTTGACCAAGCCCATTGTGCAATTCGTTTAAATAAGCTCTTTCCATCAGCATAAAAGACTTGGTTTAACTCGAAGTTTGACCAAACTGATATGATCTGATCGACACCGTGATGAAAGTCCTCGGCATTCGAGGCCAGCGCAACCGTATTGATAGAGCCGGCTGATGTGCCACAGATTATTGGGAACGGATTGGGGGCGCCCTCGGGTACTAGCTCGGCAATTGCCTTGAGTACTCCAACTTGATAAGCGGCACGCGCGCCACCGCCGCCCAGAAGTAATGCTGAGCGGCTTTTTTTGACCTCGGTGGTCGGTTCTGAGCTTGCCACCATAACCTTTGATTTACCTAAATTAACTAGCCAATCGCAGGGATTTCATTCCCACGGCGGCCGCGAAGTGGAATGCGCGGGGTTTTTTGTGGTTCGCTTTTACGTTTTTCCAAAGCGACTAATTTAGCAGCCTCGCGTTCCTCTGGGGTTTGCGTCGGCTCAGCTACTTCGGTGGTCTTGCGCGCTTCTTTTGGCACTCGGTTCGGGTTGCCCTTCTCTCGACGTACTCGCTCTTCCGACGTTTCGCTTCGGTTTGAATGCGGTTTGCTCGGACGCGCGCTGCTGTCTTTCTTTGCGCCTCGGCCTTGTCCACCTTTATTGGCGCCGCCTTTGCGATCATCGCGCTTGCGATTCGATCGCAATTTCGACAGGTCTGGTTTTATCGCATCTTTGAACATCAGGTCGGCAATGTCGCGTTCAACCGGGATCGCGTGTTCGATGTATTCCTCAATGTCTACTATGTTCATCGCATAGGTTTCACAGATTAGACTAATCGCAGTGCCGCTGGCACCTGCGCGAGCAGTACGCCCGATGCGGTGGACATAGTCTTCGGCGTCTGTCGGTAAGTCGAAGTTAACAACAAAGTTGACGTCAGGAATATGTAAGCCGCGTGCCGCTACATCGGTAGCGATTAATATATTGCACTCGCCTTCCTTAAAGTTATTCAGTAATTTCTCACGCTTCTTTTGAGGTACATCGCCAGACAGCAGTGCGCATTTAATGTCATTGGCATTGAGCCAGGCTTCGATTTTTTCCGCCATGTGCTTGGTATTAATAAATACCAGGCCTTTGTCATTTGCGGCACGCGCGATAATGCCCATCAATAGCGGGATTTTTTCCTCATTAGATGGCATGTAAGCGATTTCTTCGATACGGTCGGCGGTCATTTCCGATTCAATCTTGACCACTTCAGGTTCGCTCATGTGCTCATAAGCCAATTCAGCAACTCGGTGCGACAAGGTGGCGGAAAATAGCATGTTAAGGCGTTCTTCCGGTGGCGGCATGGCGCGGAATAAGTATCGAATGTCGGCAATAAAGCCTAAATCGAACATGCGATCTGCTTCGTCAAGGATAATGACTTCCAAGGCATCCATCGAAAATACGCCTTGTTTAAAATAGTCGATAATTCGCCCTGGTGTACCAATCAATACATCGACACCGGCTTCGATGTGTGTGCGTTGCTTATCGTAATCAGTGCCGCCGTAGGCAATGCCGAGTTTCAGGTCGGTAAACTTCACCAGTGGCTTGCCATCTTCAAGAATTTGAATAGCTAGTTCGCGCGTGGGAGCCACAATGAGCGCCCGAATTGGATTTTTCTTCTTGGTCTCTTTGCGTTCTGAAGTCAGTAGTTTGTGCAAGCAAGCGATTAGGAACGCGGCGGTTTTGCCGGTGCCCGTCTGCGCTTGTCCGCTAATGTCCTTGCCCTGTAATGCCAGCGGTAGTGTCATCGCCTGAATCGGCGTGCAAAATTCAAAGCCAGTGGAATCAATTCCTTTCTGGACATCAGGGTGAATGGCGAGCTCAGTAAATCGAGTGTCGCTTAAGTGTGTATCAGTCATAGTTGTCAGGTTGTATTCTTGCCTGAGATCGTCGCAGAAGCGCGATCGTTATGTGTATCGTGGCCGAATTTCTCAGTGTTTTCCGCTGTCAGTCATTCACAACCATGTGTGGTGCCTGCATCAGAATAGTTCAAGAGCTTGGATTCACTGTGTTTTCGACAGGAAACCGCGCGGAGGCGAATTCGGAAGTTTTTGTACTTGCAATATACAAAATAATCCGCACACTATACCTCAAGGAAGCTCTGATTTAATCATGAATCGTTAATGCTAGCCGAAAATAATTGATTTCAACGTATTTCCCGCCATTATTTGCTAATGATAGGCTAGGGAACTAAGGGCTGAGGTCGAGTTACGTGGCTGATTAGCAATGATTTTAGGTTAAATCAGAGCTTTCTTTTTTAAATTTAAACAAACAGGCGAATTACATATGTCTCAAAATACTGTAGAAATCACCGATGCGAGCTTCGAATCGGATGTATTACAAGCTGATAAGCCAGTCTTGGTTGACTATTGGGCAGAGTGGTGCGGTCCCTGCAAAATGCTTGCGCCGATTCTAGAAGAAGTGGCAGCTGAGTACGGCGGCAAGTTGACCGTGGCTAAGCTCGATATTGATAGCAATCCAAATACGCCACCAAAATTTGGTATTCGTGGCATTCCTACCTTGATGCTTTTTAAGGAAGGTGATGTGGCGGCGACCAAAGTTGGTGCGATGTCAAAATCTCAACTGACTGCATTTATCGACGAAAATATCTAACACGCGCTGAGTGCACACTGGTCCATTGGGATTTGGTCAGTGTGCGATCATGCTAGATACATGTTGTAGAGCGTTATTCAGGGCGAGTTTTATAGTTAGCTTGCTGCTGGATCCACAACCAAATTTCTAGCGCTGGACACGGTAGTCAATGGCATGATATCGTCTCAGTCGAAGTAAAGGAGATTCGCGACCGTCGGATCCTATTCCCGAAAAAGAATTCCATTATAAACTCGCCGTCGAACACGTCACTCTTGTGGTACTGAGTAGGCGTTGCAGAGATTCGTCAGTGCTTACATTTGTAGACCGGCAATTGCCGAACACTAATGTTTGATTCGGCGGCTTCGTAAGTTACGTTCAATTAACTAAATTTCGTCTGGATTAGCCATTAACTAAACCATCGACCACAACCAACCACCACTCGTGTCTATTCCGTTTCAAGTGCCCTCACAATGCACCACACCAGTGTTAACCTAAGCAATTTTTCCTCATCATGTCAGCATCCTTAACCGATCTAAAGAAAAAAACCGCAACCGAACTCACCGAAATTGGTCGCTCCATGGAGCTTGACGGCCTTGGCCGTATGCGTAAACAAGACCAAATTTTCACTATCCTTAAATCCTTAGCTAAAAAAGGCGAAGATATAGAAGGTGAAGGTGTGGTCGAAATCTTGCAAGATGGCTTCGGCTTCTTGCGTTCAGCGGACAGTTCATACCTGGCTGGTCCCGATGACATCTATGTGAGCCCGAGTCAGATCCGGCGCTTCAATTTGCGCACCGGTGACACAGTGGCTGGCTTAGTTCGACCGCCAAAAGACTCCGAGCGTTATTTTGCGTTACTAAAAGTTGAAACTATTAATGGTTCAACGCCAGAAGAAGCGCGTAATAAAATCTTGTTTGAAAACCTGACCCCATTGCATCCGAATAAGCGCATGAAGCTTGAGCAGGAAAATGGTACGTCAGAAGATTTGACCGGGCGTGTTATCGACTTAATTGCACCGCTTGGCAAGGGTCAGCGTGGCTTAATCGTATCGTCTCCGAAAAGCGGTAAGACGGTAATGTTGCAGCAAATTGCACAAGCGATTACGACCAATAATCCTGATGTCGAGCTCATGGTGTTGTTGATCGATGAGCGGCCAGAGGAAGTGACAGAAATGCAGCGCTCTGTGCGCGGTGAAGTGATTTCTTCAACTTTTGATGAACCAGCAGCGCGCCACGTGCAAGTCGCTGAAATGGTAATCGAGAAAGCCAAACGTTTAGTTGAGCATAAGAAAGATGTAGTCATTTTACTCGACTCAATTACTCGTCTGGCGCGCGCTTACAATACCGTTGCTCCCGCTTCGGGTAAGGTCTTGACTGGTGGTGTAGATGCTAACGCCCTACAACGGCCGAAGCGTTTTTTCGGTGCCGCGCGAAATATCGAAGAAGGTGGAAGTTTAACTATTCTTGCGACTGCGCTGATCGAAACTGGTTCCAAAATGGACGAAGTTATTTACGAAGAGTTTAAAGGCACAGGCAATATGGAAGTGCATTTGGATCGTAAGATTGCTGAAAAGCGTGTCTACCCTTCAATCATTGTTAACCGTTCATCGACGCGTCGAGAAGAGCTGTTGATGGACCCAGAAGAGCTTCAAAAAGTGTGGATTTTGCGTAAGCTATTGCATCCAATGAATGAAATTGAAGCAATCGAATTTTTGCTAGATAAGCTTAAAGCGACTAAAGCAAATTCGGAGTTCTTTGGGTCAATGAAGCGCTAGAACGCGATTTATTCTCGGCTAGCGTTATCCTGCTTGGAGAGCGCTAGCGGCAGCCAGTTCGGTGAATGATTTAGCGAGCTGGCTTGATCGGGTGGTGTTCCGCGTTAGGCTTCTAGGTATCGCAGGCTTGTTCGACCATTTGTAGCATCGACTGATGTGCTGGATCGCTTAAGCTTTGCTTAACTGGATTGGATCGCGGATGACAATGCATCTCCATTGGCATGGATAATGGCTCGATTGAGATCGTAACCCGACCACTTGCATCTACGTCGCCGACGGCGATTTTGGAATAGTCGCTGTTGGTTATCAGGTCTTGGTGCCCGAGTCCTTGGCCGACGATTATATTGTCGATGCCATCAATATTTCGTTGATCGTAAATATGGATATGACCGCTCAACAGCGTGTCGATATTTAACTCTTTGAGTTGCTCGATTAGCCACTGCTTTTCACCTTCGCTACCCATGTCATGATGACGTTCGGGGTCTGGGTCATATAACGGGCAATGTGTATAGGCGATAGTGTTCTCGACTGTCGCTGAATTCTTTAGCCGCTCAAACGTTTTTCCGCGCGCACCTGAACCATACGGTAGAAAATTTGCGGCGGTGTCGATATTGACAAAGCGGGTATTGCCCAGCGTAAAGGCATGATTGAGTGGGCCGATTTCACGAGTGAAGGTGTCGTAAATAGCACCATCTTCGTGGAAGTCATGATTGCCAATGCTCACGTAAATTGGAATTTCACTATTGCTGAATTGATCTATCGAGCTTTGGTAGTCGCCTGCTTGGTAATTGAAGTCGCCTAAATGCAGGAGGAATAGCGCATCAAGTTGTTTAGCGCGATCTAAGCACCAAGCGAGTTCTTGGCCGCCGCCAGTGTCGCCAATGCAGGCAAACCGATATGTGTCGATGTTAGGCATTTGCCAGGCCAAAGTCAGTGGTTCATTAGCGATCAAATCGAGTTCAAGGACACGCGTTATTTTGCTAACGGCTTCAGTCAGTATGCGGCTCGGATCGTTGCTGCTGAGCGTGGCTTCGAAAGCGATATTGTTAACTTCGAGGCTGATTTTCTGATTAGTGCTAGGCTGAATAGTGAGCGTCGGCTCTGGTGCATAAGCACGCAGTCTTACGTCGGTGCTACTTTGTGCTTTAGTCTGAATAAAATTGTTGCCCTGCGCGGTGATCTGGTCAGAGAAGTCAAAGCTGGTGCTTGGCTCTTGTGGATCCCAGTGTAATGTCGGCAGGCGGATCCCGCGATAGACGCTGTACCCCATAAAGCCACCGCCTACGGCCATGATGCCAAGCAAAAAGTTTCGTCGAGTTTTTTCCATGATCACATTCTATGGTCAGTCACGTGAAGTTTTGAAGATATAGACCGCGCGGCCCTCAACGCCTTTAAATATCTTAATAGGCCTACCGTATTGATAGGCTAGCGTTTGTCGGAAGTCGTCTTCGAGCTTGCTTTTAGGGTTAACCGACAAGGCTACGTACTTATATTGGCGCAGTTGATTTGAGTCCATTAGGGCGCGTAGATGGACGTTGCTGTAATTGGTCATCATGTTGGCCATGACATCGTCTTTGGCGTAATAGACCATTAGGCGATCATTGCTAAAGTAGCTATCGTCGTTAGGAAATTCAGTTTTAAGCCAGGCGGCTGCTTCCTTAATATGAATTTTCTTGGTGGAAACGTTTAGGCCTTCCAGCGACACCGCGGCAAGCAGCCCTAATACCAGCACGACGGCAGCGCGCTTTGCTAGTGATGTGGTACTAAATGAGCCAATGAGCCGGTCAATTACGAATGGGGCTAGAATCAGTAGAGTCAGTGCGGTCGCCATGGTGTAGCGGCTGACTAAGAAGTTGTTGTAGACGCTGAAACAAACTAGTACGAGAAAATTAGTAGCAACATAGACAATCCAAATGCGCTTCACAAAGCGGTTGTTGAAACCAATGTTTTTCCAATATGCATACACCGCGAATATGAAAAAGAACACGGCCATACGGCGCACTAATTCATAGCCAACTATGCCGACATTTGCTGCAAACACGCCAGCGTAGTTGGCCAGGGTCAGCTGTTCGCCCCCGAGTTGATTCTTGGTGTTGGCTAGAAAGAGATCCAATACGTTGTGAATATCTTTGCCTGAATTCTGAGCTACTTCGATCATTGCAGCGTATTTGTCATTGACGTACCAAGTCATTAAAACGCCGCAGAGCGACACAATAACAACTGACAAGACCCAAAGTAATACGCGACGGTGCGGTACACGCTCTGTGCTGAATAGTAGTAAAAAATAAGGCGCGATTAATAGGAAAGCGATGCCTTCAAACCGGAATAGGCAACTCAGGCCGGCAAATGCCAGCCAGCCAATTAAGTGACCTTTATTGAGTGTGCTGCAAAATCGAAAAATGAAGAAGAGAGACCACAAATAGCAGCTTAAATAGCCGAAGTCTCGAATTATAAAAGAACGGTATTTGGTAATGCTGGGGAAGAATAGAATCACCACCATAGCAATGATAATCACGCGACGGTTGTTGTGTGACAGTTCGCCAACAATACAAACAAACGCTAGCGTGAGTGAGGTGATTAGTAGGGTATTGAGTAAGTATGCTGCGGATTCGATACCTAGGTGGAATGTCTTGGCCAAGCCGGCAATAAACGCGGAATAGTAAGGCCAGCTGTAATAGTCGAAAGCATGCGACCATTCACCGTTCAGCATTAATTTGGCAATCGCTAAATAGGTAATGCCATCATTGTTGATTACTGGATCTAGATACACGCACCACGCTGACAGCGCAATATTTGCTAGCACCATGAAGAGCACTAAAAGCGGTCGGTCGCGATATAGCTGATACATTTATTTACTATTTAGCGGTGGTGAGTGCGGGGCGGCTGGTAACGCAAAATACGGCTAACCGCGAGTTCGGCTGGCGGCTTGGTGATTGACGGGTGCTTCTTGGCTTAGCGTGTGCATTGAAGGTTTGTCTCACCGAAATTTATTTAATAGTTATTGTATTGAATTGGCGCTTGCCAACTCTTAAATAGCGCTCAAAAATCGATTTTTGAGCAATTTGGGCTCGTCGAAGATTGTGTTTTTGGCTTAGGTCATGACCGACCTATACAGTCGCCGCGATCAGCAATAAATAGTATCATAGAACGGCAATTTACAACCAGTATCCAGTATGTGGTTTTGGTATCAAAGGTAGATGGATTTATGAAACAAATTCTTGTGACAGGCGGTGCAGGCTATATCGGAAGTCATACCGTAGTTGCTTTGTATGAGGCCGGTTTTCAGCCGATTATTGTCGACAATCTTTCGAACAGTAAGGTTGTGGTGATTGATCGCATTGAGCAAATAACTGGGCAGCGACCGATTTTCTATCAGTTTGATCTGCGTGATGGTGCGCAGCTCGATCAATTGTTTAAGCGACATAATATTGATGCTGTTATTCATTTTGCCGGTCTGAAAGCGGTGGGCGAGTCAGTCGAGCAACCGCTGCGGTACTATCAGTGCAATCTGGAAGGCGCGCTAAGCCTGTTTCACGTGATGGCTAAGCATGCGTGTCATCGCCTGGTGTTCAGTTCTTCGGCATCGGTCTACGGTGACCCAGTCGCTGTGCCGATACCTGAAACCGCACCGTTGCAGCCCACCAATCCCTACGCGCGTAGTAAGCGTATGATTGAAGAGTTTCTCGGAGATTTGTGTGTGGCTAGCCCTGAATGGAGTGTGTCGCTACTTCGGTATTTTAATCCGGTTGCAGCGCATCCGAGTGGCCTGATTGGCGAGGACCCGAACGGGCCGCCGAACAATCTATTGCCCTATATCGCGCAGGTTGGTGTGGGTCGCCGCGAGTTTGTTTCGGTATTCGGTGACGACTATGACACGCGTGACGGGACTGGCGTTAGGGATTATATTCATGTGCTTGACTTGGTCGAAGCTCATATTAAAGCGCTTGCCTTTATTAAGCATGAGCCCGGTTGCCATATCCATAATGTTGGTACCGGAATTGGGTATTCTGTGCTGGAAATGATTGCGGCGTTTGAAATTGCTAGTGGCGTTGCTATTCCGTATCGAATGGAGTCGCGTAGAGCGGGCGATGTGGCAACTTGCTTTGCTGACCCGAGCCTAAGTAAGACGCAATTAGCTTGGGAGGCCCGACACGATTTGGCTGCGATGATGCGTGATCATTGGCGTTGGCAGTCAGAAAATCCAGCAGGCTATGTTTAGAGTTATTGCGAGCGAGGCTGTATGCTCGTTTTACTGTGATTGCTGTTAGCGTTTCAGGGTGAATTTGCCACAGCCAATTGCGTGTGGATTGATATGCCGATATCAGACTTTAGTCTGAACAAAAAAATAAACGCCAGACTGGTCTGGCGTTTACAATAAAACGTAGGGTGTAGGGTAATTCAAAGAGTGGTGAGAAAGGCCATAATGCGCATGTCCTTAAAACTCTTTAATACAGAATTAAACTTGATTCTGGTTAAGCAAATAAATCATCATAAGATACTGTTTATGATGATTTAATTCCCAATTATTACTTTAAGAATAAGCGATGACAAGGGTTCGTCGAGGCGACAATAATGCTCAAGAATATAATTGAGAGATGAAAAAATTGAACAAAGAAGTCGCGTAGAAACCGCGGTTGGGTTTTGGGTTGGGTAGGGGCCGCGGTTACTGCGCAACCTCAATGTTCAGACTTTAGTCTAACTGAGAGAGGGAATTGGAATCAAGCGTTAAAGTGAAAAAAACCAATTGGGATTACAGTTTTTTATGCATATTGTTGATATGCACTATTAGTGGCTGGTTATTCCTCGAAACTGAGCTTTGTTATTCGTTCACATTGATGATTTGAGTAGAACGCTCTAGGCAAAATAGCGCTAGTAGCGTCTTAACTGTCATCATGCGGGATAGTGTTGTTTTGTATAGGGTCTGAGTCAGAATTCTCTGCTCGACTATTGAAAAACCAATGCGATACCCAGCCAAGTAAAAAGGCAAGTAAAAGCCAAAGCCATATTTGAAAGAATAGATATTCCATAAGGTTTTCCTCGTTTTCTTCGCTAGTTAACTAAACGTAGTTCGATGCGACGATTCTTAGCACGACCGGCTTCGCTGGTGTTGTCGCTTATCGGTTCGTTGGGGCCGGCTCCGACCGCTGAGAAGCGTGCGACATCCAGGCCTTGCTCGACTAAGAAATCAATGACTGCTTGTGCGCGATCTTTGCTCAGCAACATATTAGTTTCCAAATTGCCCTTGGAATCAGTATGTCCGACGACTTGAAGCTTAGCGTTTTGGCAACGCTCAACTTTGCGGCTGAGTGTTTTTAGCAGTTCGAAACTCGATTCCTCAATGACGGTGCTACCGCTATTGAATCCGATATTTTGTTCTTCAGAGAGTGTGTTTATGAGTTCTTGGCAAAAGTCCCTTGGTGTCACCACGGTAAGTTGGTTCGCCACTGGGCCGTTAAACGCCGTTTTGAGTGTGGCAAACAGGGTGTTTTTGCTGGGTTGGTCATCGACGTGCCCACGCATAAGTAATTTTGAATCGGCTAACTCGATGGTGACGTGGTCAAGTTTGTTTGAGTAGTCAGCCAGTGCGGCCAGCAGGTCTTTGAGCTTCACTAATTGCCCGACGTGTTCCGAACTCAGTAGCTCTGAGCTGATTTTTCTTGATGGAAAGAGCTCCTTAGCTGTCGCTATCGCGTGTTTAATTTCGGTTTGGCTGGCTAAGGTGCCGCGCAGTTCGACACCTTGGTCTGAGAAGGTGAGTCGCAAATCGGGTGCGGCCTTGGCAACGCTTACTTCAGCACTCAACGTGAGCGACTCTACGCCTCGAACTGACTTGATGATTTGTGTGGCGCGGTCGACCTCGGTCTGATTGTTTGGTTCGCCAGTCAATAAAACATTTCGTCCGCGACTGTAGGTTTCGACATGCGCCCAATTTAGTCCTTCCGATGCCAGTCGAGTGTTGGCTCGGTTTGCGATATCGGTTTCGATGTCCCGCCATTCAACGCCAGCAACCAATACGAGGAGCACGAGTGGTACACCGATGACTGCCCAAATGCCTGTCGGATAAAACAAAGAGCGGTAATTGATACGTTCCTCCTCGCGAATATTGACGACTAAAAAAGTGCTGCGTTCAGTAACTCAACGTTTAAGGCTTGATGGTTTCGAACTCAGTTAGGACTATGCAGTATCGCAAACGCAGGATTAAAATTCTAGCGCTGAAATGCCGTGAAAACGCGCAGTGTTGCAAGTCTAAGATGAGTGGCAGTCGAGCCGTACTGAATCGGTGTTTTAGATTGAACCGAAATTGAGTCAGCGCTTGGATCTACTTGACCAAAGTTTTCTCGAAAAACACGCTGCCATTCAAACTGCCGGTTAGTCGATCGCCAGCGCTGAGTGGACCAACCCCCGCGGGAGTGCCGGTTAGCACTACGTCGCCTGGTTCCAATGTGAAGACATTGGCAATCTCTTCTAATAGAGCTGGGATCGGCGACAGCATTAGCGCGCTATTGCTAAACTGTTGCTGCTTTCCGTTGAGCTGCAGTTCTAAGGTCAAATCGTCATAAGCAAGCGACGGGTCTGGGCGAACAAAAGCGGATAAAGCGCAGCTGCCATCAAATGCTTTGGCACGCTCCCACGGTAAACCTGCTTGTTTGAGTGAGGATTGGAGATCGCGTAATGTCAGGTCTATACCGAGGCCGATGCCGACAATCGCGTTCATTGGGTCGGGCGTCTGGCTGGTTACTTGTGTGCCAATCAATAATGCTATTTCAAGCTCGTGATGGAGGCTGCCCAAGTGTGTTAAATGACTCACTGCGATGGTTTCACCGGCATCACACAATGCAGTGCTCGGCTTGATAAACAACACTGGCTGGCTAGGCGTTGACGAGTTCATTTCTTTGATGTGGTCTGCGTAGTTTTTACCGATACAGACTACTTTGCCGTTGGGTAAGCCGCAGGCAGTTCCTTCTTTCCATTTGTGGGAGTAAGTGCTCATTGGCTTATACGTCGACTTGTGCGGGTAGTAATTGTTTGAAAAAGGCCGTTAGAGATGCCTCACCACCGTGTTCCCAGGCTTTCAATGCGGCAGTGCCGATTACCGCAATATCAGCATGAGCGCCAATAAATTCCACGTCCGCTGCGGTGCTTACGCCAAAGCCAACTGCGAGCGGTAGCGTGGTGAATTGGCGGCAACGATCAATGAAATCAGAAACAGAGTGATTCATGTCGGTATTGGAGCCTGTTACGCCTTTGCGTGCGACTGTGTAAATAAACCCGTCTGCGCTTTGCGCCAGTTCATCAAGGCGTGCGTCGCTATTGGTCGGTGTCATGAGCAGAATTGGAGCTAAGCCTAATTGTTTGGCGATGCTATGCAGTTCGCCAGCCTCGTCGACGGGTAAATCAGGCAAGATAAAGCCAACCGCGCCAGCTGCTTTTAGGCGTTCTAAAAATTGCTGCTGGCCAGTTTTGAATACTGTGTTGTAGTACCCCATCATCACCACTTTAAATGAAAAGTGGGCGGTTACCTTTTGCATGAATTCAAAGCAATCGTCAACGTGTACTCCGTTGAGAATTGCCTCTTGATTGGCTTTAACAAACAGTGGGCCATCTGCCGATGGTTCGGAAAACGGAAACTGTAGTTCAACTAAGTCCACTCCGAACGACTGCATGACTTCTAATGCTTTCCAGTTGTCTTCGAACGATGGGTAGCCACACACGACGTGTGTCATGATCATCGCTGGACGATCACTGTTAGCCAGCGCTGACTTGCGCTCTAATAAATAATTATTCAGGTCCATATTCGTCGGATTTTTGTCTAATAAATGATTTCCAGTGCTCGTCGCCTAGGGCATCAGCAATGGTGAAAATGTCTTTGTCGCCGCGACCAGACATATTGATTAGGATTACCTCGTCTTTGGCCATTTGTTCCGCTTCGAGAATGGCCTGAGCAAATCCGTGTGAGCTTTCTAAGGCTGGAATCAGGCCCTCGGTGCGCATCGTCAGCTTTAAGGCCTCGGTGACTTGGGCGTCGGTAACGGCTTCGAAGCGCACTCTATTTTGTTCCCACAGATGCACCAAGACTGGGTTGACCCCAATGTAGTCGAGGCCGGCAGCCACAGAATGCGTGTGCAACATATTGCCATCGTCGTTTTGTAAGAAATAGGTCTTCATGCCTTGTGCTACGCCGACTGTTGCATCTTTATAGGCTAGGCGTGCTGCGTGATTACCTTTGCCTGGGCCAAAGCCGCCAGCTTCACAGCCGATTAATTGCGTATCTTGGTCATCCATAAAGCCTTGAAATAATCCGATCGCGTTAGAGCCGCCACCAACACAGGCGAAGATTCGGTCGGGAAGTTTGCCAGCCGCTTGAATGATTTGCTCGCGGGCTTCTCGACCAATGATCGATTGAAACCAGCTGACCATCTCTGGGAACGGATGCGGGCCGCATGCAGTGCCAAGCACATAATGGGTATCGTCCATATTGGTGACCCAGTCACGCAAGCATTCGTTGATGGCATCTTTAAGTGTTTGTTGCCCATCCGTGACCGCAACCACCTCGGACCCCATGTTTTCCATCCAGAACACATTGGGCCGCTGGCGAGCGACATCTACTGCGCCCATATATATCTTGCTCTTGAAGCCAAAGCGGGCCGCCATAGTTGCGGTCGCATAGCCATGCTGTCCGGCGCCGGTCTCGGCTATCACACGGGTTTTCCCCATCCGTTTTACTAGCAATCCTTGGCCCATCACGTTATTGATTTTGTGCGAACCGGTATGATTCAGGTCTTCGCGCTTTACGTAGATCTGTGCACCACCGAGCTGGTTCGAAAGATTGGCTAAGTGGGTTACCGGAGTGGGCCGACCAGAGTAGGACTGCATTAGCTCGATGAATTCTTGCCAGAACGTTGGGTCATCTTTGGCTTTACGAAACTCAATTTTGAGTTCTTCGATTGTGCTATGCAGTATTTCTGGCAAGAACGTGCCGCCATACTCGCCGTAGTAGCCTTCGCGGCCCGCGCTGAAATTAAATAAATCCATGCTAATGAGTGACTGGTAGGTAGGCAGGTATCGTATCATCCAGCGTACGGTGAAACCAGTTAAACACTAGTGTTCGCCGCGCATTGTATAATTCAATTTGCCAAGCCTAATTAGGTTGGTTAGAGCGCTAATATTATCGCACTGGTTAGAAATTCACGTGGACACAATTACCCTTACTAAGATTATTTCAGCATTAATTTATCCTACAGGGTTGATGGCGACATCATTTGTCGGGTGGGCGCTTTCGAGGAAGTTGGGTTGGCGGCGGATGGCGCGGGTATTCGGTGTGCTGTGTGTCACGGTCTTTTTGTTGGCGTCTAATCCGCGTGTCGCGGCATGGCTCGCCTCCAGTTTAGAGCAGCAGTACCCGCAGAATCGGCTCGAAGATATCGCAGAACACGACGCTATTATTGTGCTTGGAGGTGGTTTAAGGATCCCGTTGCCACCAGCGCAGCATACGCAGTTGGGGCATGGGAGCGATCGGTTTTGGTATGCTGCTCGTTTGTATAAGGCGAATAAGGCGCGCTACATTATTGTAGCTGGAGGTAACGTTTTTGAGCAGCCGGGTATGCATGGCGAGGCGTATTATGCCAAGCAGCTGTTTACAGAATGGGGCGTGCCTGGCGAGGCTATATTGCTCGAGGATCAGAGTCGCACGACCGCGGAAAATAGTCAGGCTATGAGAACGCTGCTCGACGATCAGAAGGTTGAATCGGCGTTATTAGTGACCTCGGCTTTACACATGCCGCGTGCGTACGACTTATTTAAACCGCTTGATATTGCGATCACGCCGGCTTCGGCAGATGTACTAATTCGTGATGCGCAATGGCCTGGCGTGCTGGATTGGATTCCGTCGGCGTCGGCGCTACAGCTTTCGACTGTGGCGTTACATGAGTACTACGGCGCATGGTTTAATCACATTTCAAGCGCGTTAAAGGCTTTGATCGCTAAAGGTTCGTGAGTCTCGTGTACTACGCTGGCGATTAAGGTATCGCTCAGCGCCAATTGGTATTGTCGCCATGCGCGATCATCGGGGCCAAAAAATAATAACTCTGGGTGATCTCCGCTGCATAGGTCCTGTTCATTCATTTTAAAGTTGATGCCCTTGCCAGTGGCTTTGCCAAAGGCTTCTTTGCGGGTCCATATGGCTAAAAATCTGCGCACACAAAATGAACCATTAGAATTCACGTACTCGAGTTCTGGCGCAGTAAAGCGGCTTTGTGCAATGGCTTGAAAGTTGTTGCGACGATTGGTGTTCTCGATGTCGATGCCTACCGCGTGTTGTCGACTAAAGGCGAAGACGCCGTGCCGGCGTTTGATGTCTCGCGTATCGGTAAAGTTAAAATGCAGGTCGTTGTGTCGATTACTTAGGTACGGTTTGTTGAGGCGGGTATAGCTTAATTGTACCGCGTGGGCTTCGATGCCAGTATACGCGCCAAGTAAGGTCAATAAATAGTAGCGCCCAGCAAGGTAGGCATGTTGTGCATCAGCGCCTTGGCGGCGCAAATATCGATCACGTTGAATGTCGCTTAACAGCGTCTTGGCCGCCGTTTGCTGCGCCTCGGTTAACTCGAGCGGTAGCCACCATACGTGTAACTCCCCGAGGTCGAGTGTCGGCATCGATACCAATGACGCCGTTTGCCAAGCTGGGGTAAAGCCGATTGATTCTGTCATTAGGTGAAAATCTATAAGTTTTCTAGCAAGAAAACGCTGCTATGGTGGGTCTTGTACATTGATCTGATCGAAGCGGTGTAAACTAAGCTTAGATCAACACTAAGATAAGCTTCGAGCTTACGTCACGTCAAACCGATATGACTAACCATTAACTACGTAGTTCAACCAGATACTAATATGAATAGCAAACTTATCCTAGCGGCCATCGTGGTGGCCCTAATTGGAGCGTTTTTTGCGTTTGACTTAGGCCAGTACTTTTCGCTGGCTAATTTAAAAGAACAACAAGAGGCACTGAATGCTTATTTCCAGCAACATAAGCTGTTAGTGATCGTGGTGTTTTTTATCGGTTATGTCGCTGTTGCCGGTTTGGGATTGCCTGCCGCGGCCATTATGACCCTGGCTGCCGGTGCGATATTTGGTTTTTGGACCGGCCTTATTTTGGTGTCCTTTGCTAGCACCATTGGTGCAACTATCGCATTTTTATTGACTCGGTATTTATTCCACGATGCGGTTGAGGCTAAATTCGGTGATAAGCTAAAGAAGCTCAATCAAGGTATTGAGCGCGAAGGTGCGATGTATATCTTCAGTATTCGACTAGTGCCGTTTATTCCGTTTTTTGTGATCAATTCGGTAATGGGTCTGACTAGTCTAAAGACAGTTACATTCTACTGGGCTAGCCAGTTAGGAATGCTGTTGGGTACCGCTGTGTATGTGAATGCAGGAACCCAATTAGCGACTATTGAAACCATGGGCGATATTGTGGATATTCGCATCGTTCTGTCGTTCTTGTTGTTGGCTGTATTCCCGTTTATTGCTAAAAAATTACTGACCTTAGTTAAAGGTAAAGACGCACTTCCTGGAGAGAATCAATAATATGGCTAAGTATGATGCAAATTTAGTGGTAATCGGTGCTGGTTCCGGTGGCTTAGTCAGCGCTTACATCGCGGCCGCAGTGAAGGCTAAGGTGTTCTTGGTTGAGCGACACAAAATGGGTGGTGATTGTTTAAATACCGGCTGTGTTCCAAGTAAAGCGATACTGCGTTCTGCCAAAGTCGCAAGCATGATGCGACGTGCCGAGGAGTTTGGCTTAGAGTCGGTTGAGGTCAAGCCTATATTTAAGCGCGTAATGCAGCGTGTGCACAATGTAATCGCCGAAATTGAACCGCATGATTCAGTCGAGCGCTACACTGAGTTGGGGGTTGATTGTGTGTCTGGCGAAGCTGAGATTGTGGATCCTCATACGGTTAAAGTCGGGGATCGTACGATCACCACAAAAAGTATTGTGATTGCAGCTGGCGCTAGCCCGTTTGTGCCGCCAATACCGGGGATCGATCAAATAGACTATTTAACGTCCGACAACGTTTGGCAGCTGGAAGACTTACCTAAGCGACTGGTAGTGTTGGGCGGTGGGCCAATTGGCTGTGAGTTAAGTCAGGCTTTCGCTAAGTTAGGGTCAGAAGTCACCATTGTTGAAATGGCCGACCAATTAATGGGGCGTGAAGATCCTGATGTCGTTGAGATCATTGAGAAGAATTTTGGTGCAGACGGCATTCAGGTGCTAACCAAGCACAAGGCGGTTCGTTTTAGTCACGAAGGCGAGAAGGTGTTGCATTGCGAGTCCGATGATGGCCCCGTTGATATACCGTTTGATCAGGTGTTGGTGGCAGTCGGGCGTAAAGCTAATACTGCCGGAATGAATCTCGAGAAGCTTGGTATCAAGCTTAATAAGAACGGCACAATTGAGACGGATGAATACCTGCGAACTGCGGTTCCCAATATTTTTGCGTGCGGAGACATTGCCGGCCCGTATCAATTTACGCATACGGCATCGCACCAGGCTTGGTATGTAGCGGTTAACGCACTTTTTGGTTTTGTTAAAAAGTTCAAGGTAGATTATCGGGTCATTCCTTGGGCGACGTTTACCGCGCCTGAAGTGGCTCGCGTTGGACTGAGTGAAGGCGACGCCAAAAAACAAAATATTGCGTACGAAGTGACTCGCTACGGTATTGATGATCTCGATCGCGCGATCGCTGATGGTGAAGCGCATGGCTTTGTGAAAATAATTACGCCGAAAGGTAAAGATAAAATTCTTGGCGTGACTATTGTTGGACCACATGCCGGCGAGTTAATCGCAGAGTACGTGTTGGCAATGAAGCACAACTTAGGTTTGAATAAAATTCTCGGTACAATTCACTTGTATCCGAGCTTTTCTGAGGCGAATAAATACGTTGCTGGCAACTGGAAGCGTGCCCATCAGCCACACACCCTTTTAAAATGGGTAGAAAAGTTTCATAATTGGCGCAGGCGATAAAAGCAAACGACTGTTGACGGTTTGTCAGACAGCGAAATACGGTCAAGATATTGATTCGTTTGCTAATTAGAATAAGAACCATGCCCAGCTGGTTGTCGGTGCCACAATGGCCCGCGATGACAGCGCTAACGGAGTAAGAGGTATACATCTATGTTTTACCGGGTTGAGACGTCGCGAAGCAAAGGCGCGACCGCAAGAGAACGTCGTACATTGGCTGGCGTGATAGCGATGTTTGCACTGTGTGCAAGCGCAATACTGAATGCCGCGCCAGGTCCCGCAAGTATTAGTATCGAGTTTTGGGATGACTACGAAGAAGAAAGTCTGATGAATATAAACCATCAGCCTTGGCAAGCCATTCTCGATAAATATTTGGATGATGAACATCCGAGTGGGATTAATCGATTTGACTATGCTGGGGTATCCGAAGTTGATTCGCAACGCTTAAGTGACTACCTTGATTATTTACAAAAAATGGAGCCGCGCCAGCTAAGTAAGCCAGAGCAAATGGCTTATTGGATCAACCTATATAATGCCAAGACCGTTGATTTGGTGGTTAAGGCGTATCTCGATGGCGATGATGTTAGTAGCATCCGACAAATACGTTCAGGCGTGTTTACGCCGGGTCCCTGGGAGCGTAAAGGTTTGGAAATTGCGACTCAAGAGTTAAGTTTAGACGATATTGAACACGGAATTTTGCGCCCTCATTGGCGCGATCACCGAATTCATTTTGTGCTTAATTGTGCCAGCTTAGGTTGCCCAAATTTACTTAAAACCGCATTCACAGGGCAGAATAACGAGGCGCTATTGAATGGTGCGGAGCAGGCATTTATGCAGCATCCACGTGCTGCGCGTATTGATGCCGGTGAGCTAGTGTTATCGTCACTGTTTGATTGGTATGGAACCGATTTTGCCTCCTCCGAAGATGAGTTATGGGAGTACCTACGTAAGCATGTTAATCCTCAAGTGAGCTCCGCAATCGGCATGCTTAACGAGCCAGTCTTTGAGTACGATTGGTCATTAAATAAGCCTGAATAGGCGGTGTTTCCATTGTTGGTCTCATCACGTGCTCGATGTAAATGCGACTATGTCCTTGCATAGCACCTCGGTAGCGTGATGTCAGGCTCTACAGAACATGATCCGATTCAACTTGCCGCTGCCATTATGCGTGATGGTGGCGTGGTTGCGTATCCGACTGAATACTGTTTTGGCTTGGGCTGCGACCCGCGTAATCAAGCTGCAGTAATGCGTCTACTGGCAATAAAACATCGACAGCCAGAGCAAGGAGTTATCTTGATTGCGGCGAACACTCAGCAGGTAGAGTGCTATGCTGATTTAGATGCATTAATTAGCAAGCAGCAGATTTTAGACTCTTGGCCAGGCCCGAATACTTGGTTATTGCCAGCTAGGTCAAGCGTGCCGAACTGGGTCAAGGGCCGACACACTTCAATTGCTATGCGTATTCCAGGTCACGATTTAAGTCTAAAACTGTGCCAAGAATTCGGTTTTCCAATTGTTTCGACAAGTGCTAATCGACACGGTTCTCCTGCATTATTAAGCGCAGATGCGGTATTGCACGAATTGGGGGCCGAACTAGACTACATAATTGACGCACCAGTTGGTGGTGCAACGGCTGCATCGACAATTCGGGATGCCATCAGTGGCCAAATCCTGCGATAATCAGGTCTTTCTAACCCCCACTTTACCGAATCGATATTATGCGAGATCAAGTCGCAAACTACCTACGATCATTGCAGGATTCTATTTGTTCTGGATTGAGTCAGCTTGATGGACAAGTATTTGAGGAAGATGCATGGACCCATACCAGCGGTGCTGGTGGTGGTCGCACGCGCGTTTTGTCCAATGGGAATGTGATCGAAAAAGGTGGGGTACTGTTTTCACATGTGCATGGAGACAAATTGCCGGCTAGTGCCACGCAAAAACGTCCGGAGCTGGCTGGTAAGCGCTTTGAGGCGATGGGGGTTTCATTAGTGATTCATCCGCGTAACCCGTTTGCACCAACGTCGCATATGAATGTGCGTTTCTTTATTGCTGGCGCCGATACGGATAATCCGATCTGGTGGTTTGGCGGTGGCTTTGACTTAACGCCCTATTATGGTTTTAGCGAGGACGCCGTGCACTGGCACAAAACGGCTAAGCAAGCCTGTGAAATGCTTAGTGATGAACGCTACGCGGAATATAAAAAGTGGTGCGATGACTATTTTTATCTTCCACACCGGCAGGAACAACGAGGGGTCGGCGGATTGTTCTTTGATGATTTAAATGCGCCCGACTTCGATACCTGTTTTAGCTTCATGCAGAGTGTGGGGGACCATTATTTACCAGCGTATCTGCCGATTCTCGAAAAACGTCATAATACACCGTATGAAGATCGTCATCGCGATTGGCAGTTGCTGCGTCGCGGACGCTATGTTGAATTTAATTTGGTGTACGACCGCGGAACGCTATTTGGCTTGCAGTCTGGCGGACGCACGGAGTCTATCTTAATGTCGATGCCGCCAATGGTGGCTTGGGCTTATCAAGCGCAGCCTCAAGAGGGCAGTGCTGAACACGCGTTATTGCAAGATTTCTTGGTTGCTAAGGATTGGTTGGGATGATTTGGCTGTATCGGCTCGCGTTGAACCTGGCTATTCCGTTTGGATTGATTGGTTTAGCAGTTAGAGGGTTTAAAAATTCGGCATATTGGTCACGCTGGCCTGAGCGATTTGGCTTTGCAAATTCCGAGGTGCTCGATGGCGCACCGTTTGATCTCTGGCTCCATGCGGTCTCGGTCGGCGAAGCGCGGGCCGCGGCGCCGCTAGTTAAGCGTTTGCTACAAGACCAGCCAGATATCAATATTTTGGTGACCACGACTACGCCTACGGGATCTGCAATGGTGCGCATGATGTTGCAAGACAAGGTGTCTCATTGCTACTTTCCATACGATCTAGCTTGGGCGATGCGCCGCTTTGTTAGATTGGTATCAGCTCGCACAGTGCTGATCATGGAGACCGAGATTTGGCCGAATATGATTGGCGCGGTGCGGCGCAGCGGTGCGAAGTTGATTTATACGAACGTGCGATTATCGGAACGTTCTTATCGCGGATATGCTCGATTTTCCAATTGGGTTGCTGCGACGCTGGCTCAGATTGATCATTTTGCTGTTCAAGGCCCGCTTGATAGAAAGCACTTAGAATTGCTTGGCGTGCCAAGTGACAAAATTTCGGAGACTGGCAGTATTAAGTTCGATATTAATGTGCCGCCTAGCTTGTTCGAATCCGCTGAAGTGATGCGGCGCCAACTTGGTCAAGACCGGCTCATCTGGATCGCCGGTAGCACACGCGAAGGCGAAGAAGGTAAAGTGCTTGCGGTGTACAAGCGCTTGAAGCAGTCGTTTCCATCGCTGTTATTGATACTGGTTCCGCGTCATCCGGAGCGATTCGATTATATGGCGCGCAAAGTTCAACGGCGCGGCCTTGTCTGTGTGCGTCGTACGGATGGTCCGGTTGAGTTAACGTCGGACGTTGACGTCTATCTAGGCGATACCATGGGCGAGTTATCGCTGCTGTATGCTAGCTCCGACGTCGCTTTTGTCGGCGGTAGTCTAGAACCACTTGGTGGGCAGAATATATTAGAGCCATGCGCCCTGGGTATCCCGGTGGTGTTTGGACCGCATATGTTTAATTTTCCAGATATTAGTCGTTGGACGATTAAAGAAGGTGCTGGGCGCATGGTGCAAGATGAGCTCGAGTTGGAGGCTGTCGTTGCCGAGTTGTTATCCAATCCAACCATGCGCGATGACATGGGGCGCCGAGGTCGAGCGTTTATTGCGGCGCATCGAGGTGCGCTAGAGAAGAATTACCAGTTGATAAAAAGTCTAACGTAAACAATCGGTTATGGTTTCTGTCGTGTTTCTGTCATAGGTCAATAAAGCGACAGGCGGTATAGTGTCGTCGTCAAGTCTCGCTCGGACTGCTGAAATGGCATCTCCATTAACCAGTCGAGGTAACAACCATGACACATTTAACTTCCGATTCAGCTTTCAACAATGACAATAACGACAACCTGTTCTCTAGCACTATGAAATCAATTGGCGAACTACTTGGCTATGACCTTCATACCTCTCGAGTCGTGTTTGAACACGAAGGTAACGAGGTGGTGCTGGTGCACAATATGCTGTCTGGTATTCGTCGAGTCTATATAAATGGCGACGAGGTGTTTGATCACTTTTCACCAATCTCTACTTTTGCTTCAAATACCGAAATTGTGTGCAATGGCGTGCATTATCGAATTGTCACACGCGTGCTAAATCTGGCGACTATGTCACAAGACGTGACGCTGATTGCTAACGGCGTTGTAGCTGGCCGGACTACCGCCCCAGTCTATGGCGCGCTACGTGGTCGCCATTTTGTTCATGCACTGTTTGGGCTATTGGTAGTTGGGTTTTCGTTCGGTTTTGCCGTGTCGTGGATTCTGTAAGTCGCATCATAAATGTTAGTCGACGCCAAAAAAATGAAGGTGCTGCGCCAGTCTCGTAACTGGACGCAGCAACACCTAGCTGACGTGTGTAGTTTGAGCATGCGAACCATTCAGCGTGTTGAGAAAGATGGTGTCGCGTCCAATGAAACGGTGGCCGCGTATGCTGCGGTTTTCGAGCTCGACAGCGCGGATTTATTAATTACCACTGAGCAGTTCGATCATCATCGTTTTTCGGGTGATTCTAAGAGCATTCAGTCGCCATGGATGGCGCTAATATTTGTTGCCGGTTTCGCCTTAGGCGTGGCATTAACTAACTGGTTTGGCTGAGCATTGGCCGCTTAATTTATGTTGTCACTGCTCTAATCGAAGCAATAATGCCAAAGTCTTGGCATCAACAATTTCCCCAGACAAACACCAGTCTTTAACCGTTTGTATTGGCAGCCAGTGTGCTTCTAGCTGTTCGGCCTCGTCAAGGTTCACTGTGCCTGCAGAGAGTCCTCGCGCTTCATACAAGTACAGGACTTCATTGCTGAAGCCTGGACTGCAATAGATTTGACCGAGGTCTCGCCATTGGCTCGCAAGAACACCGGTTTCTTCTTCGAGTTCTCGTTGTGCGGTGAGTAGAGGTGGTTCGTCGGGTTCTAGGCAGCCGGCCGGAAACTCCCAGATAAATGCGCCCACGGCATGTCGCCACTGCTTCAATAAGCACACTTCATTTTGTTCGTTGATGGCGGCAATTACGGCACCGCCAGGATGTTTAACGATATCAAAATGAGCGTGGCCGCCATTAGGGAAGTCAACGCGTTCTAGGTGTAACTCTATCAAATGGCCAGCATGTATCAATTTGTTAGTCATTGGGCGTGTGACCTCCAGTGCAAGATAGTCGAGCCGTTAAGAAAAACGAAGTAAGCTGGGTTGGTAGTCTTCCGGTGCTTCAAACCCAAGTAAGTTGATGGTAGTTGCCGCAATGTGCGTTAGGCCAGCATCTGTTGGTGGGCTTAGTTGATATTCGCCAGCGTACAGCGGGTCAACTATGGCAAACGGCACGGGGCTCAAGGTGTGACTGGTTTTGGGATGTCTGACGCCGTCTTTTTCGGTGTACATAATATCGGCATTCCCGTGGTCGGCGGTATACAACAGCACACCACCTTGGCGTTCGATTGCGCGGATAATTTTAGCCACGCATTCGTCGACTACTTCCATCGCTTTAATGGCGGCGGCTAAGTCGCCGGTGTGTCCAACCATGTCGCCATTGGCGAGATTCAATCTGCCAAAGCGAAACTTACCGCTTTCAATTAGTTCCACAGTCTTTTCGGTGATTTCGTAAGCTTTCATCGCTGGAGCTTGGTTGAATTCAATGTTATCCGATGGAATTTCGATATATGTTTCGAGTGATTTGTCCAGATATCCCGAGCGATTGCCGTTCCAGAAAAACGTAACATGACCGTATTTTTGCGTTTCGGATATAGCAAATGAGGTTATCTTCTCCGCACATAAAAATTCGCCCATAGTGCGATCAATCTGTGGTGGGTTGACCAGATATTGTTGTGGCACCATTTCGTCGCCGTCATACTGCAACATGCCGGCGTAAAACAGGCTTGGATGCGCGCGGTGTTCGTTACGATCAAATTTCGCGAAGTCATCACGCTCATAGGCGAGCGATATCTCGATGGCGCGATCCCCGCGGAAGTTGAACAGAATGACGGCATCACCATCGTTCATTCGACCGACAGGATCGCCGTTTTTTTCGATGACAAAAGCCGGTAAATATTGGTCACCTTTGCTGCTGGCTTCATACATGGCTTCCACGGCTTGCGCGGCTGATTCAAAGCCAACGCCAACACCATGGGTGTGACAATGGTAGCCACGACGGACCATGTCCCAGTCGGCCTCGTAGCGATCCATGGTGATTTCCATGCGACCGCCACCACTGGCGATGCGAAAGTTAGCCGCGTATTGCGCATTGATTTTAGAAATAAGCGATTCGGTTTGCTCTATATAAGTGAGCGCTGAGCGAGCCGCAACATCTCGACCATCGAGCAAAATATGTATGCAGCACTCGGTTACCCCTTGGTCGGCTGCTTTCTGCATCAGCGCATATAAGTGTTGAGTGTGCGAATGGACATTGCCATCGGAATGCAGGCCGAGTAGATGCAGGGTATTGGCTTTGCCATGTTGAATGGCTTGTTGCCATACCTCGGTGTCATATACCTCACCACTCGCAATCGCTTGGTTTACCAGCTTAGCGCCTTGTGCAAAGATTCGCCCAGCGCCGATTGCATTGTGTCCAACCTCGCTGTTGCCCATATCGTCATCGCTTGGTAGGCCAACCGCTGTGCCATGAGCCGCTAATTCGGTGTATAGCGTTTGCTTGGCTAATTTATCTAAGGTTGGCGTGTTGGCTTCAGTGACCGCATTGCTGGGGCCGGCAGGTGCAACGCCTACGCCGTCTGCGACTAAAATCACGACTGGGCCTGGTCGGCCGGCAAAACTATGGTGTTTTTTTAAGGAGAGGCTCATAAGAATAGAGAATTTTCAGAGGTAAGTGACAATTTGAGTTGAGCCAACGCTTGACCGCGATGGCTGAGTGTTTTCTTCTGATCGGCCGCCAATTGTGCGGCGTGGCAGCCTAATTCGGGAATATAAAATAGAGGGTCGTAGCCGAAACCATGATCGCCGGCGGCGCTGTTGGCGATCTCGCCTTCCCAAGTGCCTTGGCAAATAATTGGCGTTGGGTCTAGTGCATGTTGGAGGTAAACGATGACACACTGAAAGCGCGCTGCGCGGTTTGTGACGCCGGTTAATTCATGCAATAGCTTTGTGTTATTGGCATCACTGCCTTGGCCATCAGCATAGCGAGAGGAGTAGATGCCAGGCGCGCCATTTAATGCATCTACCTCTAACCCAGAATCGTCGGCAATGGCTGGCAGGCCGGTAAGTCGACAGGCATGGCGGGCTTTAATAATGGCATTTTCGATAAAACTTAAGCCGTCTTCGACGGCTTCGGGGATATCAAACTCGCTTTGTGGCAATACGCTAAAACCAAATTCACGCAAGACCTCTTGCATTTCGAGGACTTTACCTTGGTTGCCAGTGGCGAGTACGACTTTGGTCATAGTTGTTCAAGTAAGTTGATCAAGTAAGCTGTTTTAATAAGTTGCTTAGCCTTCCAGTGCCGAGTTTTGGTGATCCATTAGTTCGCGAATACCTTTGCCGGCTAAGGCCAGCATGGACTGCATTTCGTCAGGAGTAAACGGCGCTCCTTCAGCGGTGCCTTGAACCTCTATGTAGTTACCTTGCTCATCCATAATCACATTCATGTCTGTATGCGCATTGCTATCTTCCGGGTAGTCGAGATCCAATACTGCGTTGCCTTCAAATATGCCAACCGATACCGATGCGATTTGCCGAGTAATCGGGGACGTCGTTAGAATCTTTTTATCAATCATGTATTGCACAGCGTCACACAATGCCACGTAGGCGCCAGTGATAGCCGCTGTTCGCGTACCGCCATCGGCTTGAATAACGTCGCAGTCGAGTGTGATAGAATTTTCGCCAAGCTTGTTTAAATCAACGGCAGCGCGTAATGACCGACCTATTAGGCGTTGGATTTCTTGAGTACGCCCAGACTGCTTGCCCCGAGCTGCTTCGCGGTTCATTCTTGACCCTGTTGAGCGCGGCAGCATGCCATATTCGGCGGTAATCCAACCTTGGCCTTTGCCCTTGAGAAAGTGTGGAATGCGAGTTTCAACACTGGCGGTACAGAGCACCTTGGTGTTGCCACAGGAAATCAATACGGAACCTTCCGCGTGCGCGGTGTAATTCCGTTCAATGGTGATCTGGCGAAGCTCGTCAGGCTGGCGACCGCTAGGCCGAGTGATATTTGTCATTGTTTGTGATTTCTATCTGGGCGGGATCTAGCCGCGTGATTTGTGTGTCGAGAAGGATTTTCTCGACACTGGGTTAAAGCTTGTCGTCTAGTTCAGAAATAAAGCTTTCGATCTCAAAAATAGCATTGTCCAGATCCTTCATATCGAACTTTTCTTTCGGTGCAGCGTCTTTTTCTTCAGATGCTTTACTTTGAACACGTGATGCGGTGATTGAGTCATCTAATAATTGAATTGTATCGGGCTCGTGAAATTCATCATAGTTTGGTGATTCCATTTGCTTAATACCCCAAAACATCACTACCACGGACAAATTGTCGCTCGGTGCTTTATTTCGGTTCTCGAGCTTTTGCAGCAGACTATCTAATCCAAGGCTCGGGTGTTCAGGGTCAACATAATCGGTCAAATCTTGTGGCTTAAATGCGGCCCAGGCGCCATCGGAAGCCAAAAAGAAAATATCGCCATCGCGCATTTCGTGAGGCTCGCTGATTTCCGGTTTTGGTCCTTCTAAGCCTCCAACGCAGCGGTTGATTGGGCTGTTATGTTCACGGCCTTCTTTTTTAGATACGTGGTCCGTGGTTACGAATTTTACTGATCGCTTGCGAATTAAGTAGAGTCGACTGTCACCTGAATGCGCCCAGCGGGCAACGCCTTTGTAGATCAGGCAGACCACGCAGGTGGTTTTGGGAGATTCGACGTTAAAGCCTTGGCTCACCGCACGTCGGTGAATGGTGTGGTGTGCGTAGTTTATCGACAACGTCAAAAAGCTCTCGGCTTTTTCCAACTGTTGAGGCGTCGCTTTGCGAAAGGAATCGCCCATCGCGTCGACAAAGGCTTGCGACGCGACGTCACCGCCAGCGTGCCCACCTAGGCCGTCGGCAACCACCAACAAGACGCAATCGTCGCGCTCGTAAATAGCTGTGCGGTCTTCGTTGTAATCGCGTCCGCCTTGATGGCTTTGTTGTGCAAGAGAGTAATCCATAACTAATAATCGACTCGCGTGTTAGCGCGTGGTCATGATCTCCACGAATTCATCAACCGATTGTGGTCGCAAGCTAGGCTCAAGCTGACTGGCTTTATCGATCGCTAAGATAAGATTCTTGCGATAGTGTTTGCCGTGCGTTTCTCGTAGCGGTCTCAATGTGTCTTTTTTCAAGCGCTTTACCGCTGACGGTGGAGATTTGTGCGTGATGCAGGCACGCATCGTCATGGCGATTGCGTACAGATCTGAGCATAAATCTAGATTTTGTTTCTCATGCTGTTCCGGAGCCGAATAACCGTGCGTTAAGGTATGCACCTTGTGACGCTCTTTTTGCGGAAACTTATAGGCGGCACCTAAGTCAAGGATCAGTGGAACACCACTGGCACGTAATAATATGTTGCTGGGCTTGATATCCAAATGCAAAAAGTGGTTCTTGTGCACTTCTTTTAAACCCGCTAGCACCATACTAAATACGCTCAGTATGAATTCTTCGTCAGGCACGTATTCGGTGTTTTTAATAAACCACCGCAAGTCTTTACCGTGCTCAAAGCGCATCACCAAATACGCGGTATTATTGCAGCGGAAAAAATTTGATACGTTGACGATATTGGGATGATCGATTTGCGATAGGGTTAAGCCTTCGTCAAAGAATCGTTTTAAACCAATATGGTACTTATGTTCCTGATCTTTCGGGAACACGTGTAGCGATGCATCACGCGCGCGGCGCATGCAGTTGGTAGCATAAAATTCTTTGATAGCCACCACAGTGTTGGTTTTTGTGTCGAGTGCGCTATACACCACGCTAAAGCCACCGACGCCGATCACTTTACCAATTTTATAGTGCTCGACCATTGTGTCGGGCCGTAGCGGCATCGCCGGGATGTTTTGCGGTTTAGGTTTCAGGATGCTCATTCAGGTATTATAGTCGCTCGCTGGGAAAATCATCAATTTTTGTTTACTCCGACCTTCTTTATATACAAAAGGTCGATAATTTGCGCGTAAAACCGACCTAAAAGGAGACTTTATGACACACAGTATGACCGCCTATGCTCAAGCCGTCGTTGATACCGACCTAGGAGAATTAAGTTGCGAACTTCGTAGTGTTAATCACCGTTATCTCGAGGTCGCGCCGCGTATGCCAGAAGAGCTGCGGGTTTATGAAGGAGATTTGCGTGAGGCGATATCAGCCAAATTGTCGCGCGGTCGCGTTGATTGCTTTATTCGATTAAAAGAAAGTCAGTCGGCCAGCTTGGAACCCAACCCTGAAGCGGCGGCGAATCTACAAGCGTTATTGGATGCGGTGCGCGTAGACGTGCCGAGCATGCAAGCGATTCAAGCGATTGATGTATTGCGCTGGCCGGGTATTCTACAAGCCAAGAAAATTGATCCGGCGCTGATGAAGCAACATTTGATGTCCGTGGTCAATCAGGCCGTCGAAGGCTTGTTAGAGTCACGCGCGACAGAAGGCGGCAAAATGGCCGAGTTGATTCAGCAACGACTTGACGGTATTCGACAAGTAGTGACAGACGTAGCCGCCTTTGTGCCAGAGATCGCAGTCAATTATCGAGCCCGTTTAGACGAAAAAATGGCCGACATCCGAGACCAGCTTGACCCGTCCCGATTAGAGCAAGAAATGGTGATGTTTCTACAAAAAACCGATGTCGCTGAAGAATTGGACCGTTTGGTCGTGCACATTGATGAAGTGTCCGCGGTTCTCAATAAGCCCGAACCGGCTGGGCGTCGTTTAGATTTTTTGATGCAAGAACTCAACCGAGAAGCAAATACGTTGGGCTCTAAATCACAAGACCCAAGGCTCACCAAGGCATCAGTGGATCTCAAGGTGTTCATTGAGCAAATGCGTGAGCAGGTTCAGAATATTGAGTAGCATGTTTATATGCTCGTTTTGGCCTACAGCGAAGGATATTGTTTGCTGGAGCAATTGAGATGTGGGTGAGCTTGCTACTCCAAGCTTCAGGTCTTACAAAAAGGTTATTTCGAGTCTGATCAGGTGCGCCGAGACTAACGCACCTGAATCATTTGAGGTGTCTATTTTCACGTCATGTGAAAATTTGAATCGAGCAGAACGGCTCTCTCGTTGTTAAGTTCACATAATGATGAGTTCAAAACATGTACTTGATCGTCACCGAGTAGTTTCGTCCGGGTTCACTAAGTCTATCGAAGTTGGTGCTTAATGGGTGTTGTACAAACTCTTCACTCCATCGATAGTTTTGTTTGTCAGTTACGTTAAATACTCCCCAGTTGATTCGAGCTTGATCATTTAGCTGATAATGGCCGATTAAGTCTAAGGTCGTAAAACCTGGCGTTTCAAACGGTGTGATAGCGGGTTCCCCAGCTGCTTGTAATGAGCTGGCGTCGATATTCGAAGCGTCTTTGCGGTCGGTTGCTGTTATTACGGTTTCGATGCTCCATTTCTCGTTACTAGGCGTAAAGCTGAGCCCGAGTACTAATTGTTGTGGGTCGATCGAGTTTAATGGCAGATCATTTTCCTTATTGTTACCGTCGGTATAAGCATAAGCAGCGCGAACTTGAACGCCTTTGAGTGCGTCGGAAAGCGCGATGAGCTGGTATTGGGCTTTGAGTTCGAAGCCAATGATTTCGGCTTCATCTACGTTGCGCGCTTGGAATTCAAGTAAACGAGTTTGTGGGTTGAACCCCTTTACGGCTAAGCTCTCAATAAAGTCTTCGTATGTATTTTTATATGCCGCCACTTCAATATTACCGTAGTTGCTGACACGGCGAAGTCCGAACTCAACACTTTCTCCACGCTCGGGCCGTAGATTTGGGTTTGGTAGGGCTGTATATCCGCCGGCAAAGTTGGTAAATCCTGTATTGACGGCGTCGGTAGGCGGCGCACGAAACCCCTCGGCATATTGACCAAACAATGACCATTGGTCATTTAAGTTGTAGATCATGCCGAATTTTGCTGACACCTGTGACTCGTCGTAGCCTTCGGGGGTTGGTGATCCAGTATTGCCTGATAGGTAGATGGGGTCGGCTGTGGGAGTGAGCTTAAAGCTGTCGTAACGGAGTGCTGGAATGAGTCTAATTCGACCCGCAAGTAGTTCGATCTCGTCCTGTAAAAATATACCAAGACTGGTGGATTCTGAGTTAGGGAAGTCGCGTGTCGGGAAGTTGCTCGTTTCAGCAATTAAAGACCCGTCGGCACGATTGATAGTTTGGCCTGAGCGTATAGTGCTTGTGTCACTTTGATCGTAGTCGATGCCATACGCAAGGGTATGCGACGCCGCCAACGTGTCAAATGTTTTGCTTAGTTGGGCACGCAAACCAATATTGTCTTGTGCATAGTTAGACGATCGAATGCGATCTTCGATGGTCTCTAGTGAGAGACGCTCAGTGAGTGTGTTTTGTGTGGCTTTGCTATTTTGTGCGTATACCAATACAGCTAGCGAATCAGTTAGTGTGCTGTCTATAGTTAGGTCATAATCAATGCTGAAGCGCTCGCGCGCCCGCTCGTCGACCCCTTTTTGCGCGGTGGTTAGCACTCCGCGTGACACCGTCCCTACATCTGATAATACGTCGGTGATGGACTCGGCCTCGTAACGTTCAGCGGTAAACGAGAGAGAGTGATCATCATTAGGTGCATAAACAACCTTGGCATAAATATTTTTGTTTTCGTTATCCTGTGGGTTTTCTGAACGGCGTTGTTCGCCCGTAGTATTGCCACTAAAAAATGTGCTCGTTTCGGCGCTATCTCGTAGAGTGGCTATAATCATGCCTGAGAGTGCCTCATTGCCGAATGCCGCGAGTGCTGTGGCGGTGGTGCTCGAGTCAACCGAACTGGTGCCTAGCTTTACTGAGCCAGCAAATGACTGATCATCGAGGTAGTCGAATGGATCTTTGGTGATAAAGTTCACAACGCCACCTATCGCATTGCTACCATAAACACTAGAGCCGGGGCCACGGACAATTTCAACAGACTTAAGTGCATCGAGATCAACAAAATCTCGACGTGAAGATAAGAAAGGACCAAATGAAAACTCATCTGCCGTGGGGGTGTGGTCAACTAAGGTGAGAACTCGGTCACCTCCTATGCCGCGGATAGAGAAGCTATTTAAGCCGAAACGCCCGCTGCCAGAGACTGATACGCCGGGCTCGTAACGAACTAAATCATCAATACCATTTGCGATCTCTCGTTGAATTTGTTCCGCATCAATAACACTTACCGTGTTAGCAACCTCTGAGAGGGGTCTCTCGGTACGAGTTGCCGTTACGGTAATGATCTCTTGCGACTGACTTTCTGCCCAGGCATTAGCTTGATTCACTACAAGTGACGCGCAAAGTATTCCTTGGATAGTGAATTTCCGTAATTGGATGCTGTTGGGTAAATGAACATTACTGGATGTGGTCGCGATCAGTTTACGCATGTCAAACCTGCCTTTCTAAATTGGGTGATTGTTGAAGATGATTAGCGGACGCTGTTTGACATCTGTCTGAACAACGAGTGGGCAGAAATATATCATTTCTATTTGCAAATGCAAATGATTCGCATTAACATTCGCAAATAGAGTTTCTAATCAAATCATAAATCGTTATGAAAAATCGAGTAATGAATGTCGCGTTGCTGATCCTTGCGCTTGCTCTTAGTGTCAGCATTGAGAGTTATGCCGGTGAGAGGTCTTCAGATCGAATCGTAAGTGCTGGCGGTAGTATTACCGAGATAATGTATGAGCTGGGTCTGGGTGAGAATATTATTGCTGTCGATACATCAAGCTCATTTCCACCGCAGGTAACAGCTCTCCCTGATGTTGGTTATTTCCGTAGTTTGGCGGCAGAAGGCTTAATGTCGTTGAATCCTCAAATGTTGGTCGCTGCTCGAGGAGCTGGTCCAGCAGTTGTTTTAGATCAAATTAGAGCGCTTGGAGTCGATGTTAGGCTTTATGATCAATCGGTCTATACGTTGGCAGGTTGGAAGGAGCTCATCAGTGACGTTGGCAAAGATTTCGATAAAGAGCATGCGGCACAAGAGCTAGTAGAGCGAGTAGCTAGCAATATTTCGAGATCGCAAGAAACTCGGGCTTACCGGCGGGCAGAAATCAACGCGATTACAGTGCTGAGTATCGGCCAGCGTGGGCCAGTCGCTGCTGGAAGAAATACGGTGCCTGATCTACTTATGACCTTGGCGGGGATCAATAACGTTGCGGGAAACTTAGACGGTTACAAACCGTTTAGCAGTGAACTATTTGCGCAAGAGAGGATTGATATTTTATTGGTTCCTTCACACGTAGTTGATGGTTTGGGTGGCGAAGCAGCTATTTGTGAAAACCAGATAGTTAAAATGGCGACATCGAATGATTGCAACCTTGTAGTCATGGATGGCCTGCTACTTATGGGGCTCGGTACGCGTTTAGATCAAGCGGTTAGCGACATAATTGACGCCGCTAACGGAGTGTAAGGTTATATCATGCGAGCTTCAGCGTCTGGGTTGGTAGTTGCGTCGTCTGTGAGTGATCTAGCAGCCGAAAAATACGGCCGAATAGTGAGAAACCGAAGGCGTTTAATTGAGTTTATTGTTCTAGCTTCTGGCGTGCTAGTGGTGGCTTGGCTAGGCGTGGCAATAGGGGCATCTAAAGTTGACGTAATGTTACCTATTCATGCTTTTCGCGACTTTTTTCTCGGAAATTTGGAAGCTAGTGTTACCCATAATATCGTTGCGAATATACGAGCTCCGCGCGTGATTATGGCTTTGCTGGTCGGGGCGTCTTTAGCGATCAGCGGCGCAAGCTTGCAGGGAGTGTGCCGTAACCCCTTAGCAGACCCTGGCTTATTGGGTATTTCATCGGGCGCAGCTGTTGGTGCGGTGGCGATGATTTTATTTGCCAAGCATCTTCGGTTTGAAGAGTTTTTGCCGCTTTTTAGCTTTGCGGGTCCTTACTTAGTCTCCCTGTCAGCCTTTGCTGGCGCCGCGATTGCTACATTTTCGGTTTACCGTTTGGCGCAAGTGAATGGTGATATTCAAATATCAACATTCTTGCTTGCGGGCGTTGCGATCAATGCATTATCAGGTGCAATTATCGGTGGTTTGAGTTTTGTTGCTGATGATCAAGCGTTGCGTTTAATCACGTTTTGGATGATGGGCAGTTTGGCTAGTGCCACGTGGTTAACTGTTGCGATTAGCATGCCTGTGCTTATGTTTGTGTTGTGGGCGATATACAACAAACGGCATGCTTTAAACTTGATTCTTTTGGGTGAGGCGAATGCACGGTTCAGCGGTGTCGATGTTGACAAAGTTAAAAGCCAAATACTCTGGTTGACCGCATTAGCCGTTGGCGTGTCTGTAGCATTTAGTGGAATAATCGGTTTCATAGGATTGGTTGTTCCTCATATTTTACGCGCCGCGTCAGACACCAATTATCGTTATTTAGTGATAAATAGCGCGTTGCTGGGAGGTGGGCTGTTGGCATTGGCAGATATCGCATCGCGAATGCTTATTGCTCCCACCGAACTACCTATCGGAATCCTCACGTCACTAATTGGAGCGCCGTTTTTTATCGGGCTGCTTATACAACAAAAGCGCCGACTAGGATTTAGCTTATGAGTATTCGTGTTGAGAATTTGCTGGTGCGCCTGCGAAATAAGGTGGTCTTAGATACGCTAAATTTTAGTTGCCAGCCAGGCGAGATCAACGCAATTGTGGGAGAAAACGGCGCCGGTAAGTCCACATTGATGAATTGCTTGTCAGGAAGCCTGAAGTACAGCGGTAATGTTTACATTAATGCTCATTCATTGCGTGATATGAGTGTTAAACAGCAAGCTAAGTGTCGCGCTGTCTTGCCGCAGAATTCAACGTTAAATTTTCCTTTGGACGTGCGAGAGATTGTGAGATTGGCTTTGTCTTTGACCTCAATCAGTGATGATGATCAGGAGCGCATTATTCGTGAATGCTTAGATTTAGTTGACGCGCTACCTTTTATCGATCGAGACTATTTGAGTTTATCTGGCGGCGAGAAGCAGCGAGTGCAAATCGCTCGAGTTATCTGCCAGCTAAGTGCTTACTCAACTCAGGGAAGCCGATTTTTACTGCTCGATGAACCAACCTCGGCGCTGGATTTAAAGCATCAATACTCGACACTTAAGATGTTACGTAAGCTTTGCGGTATTGGGCTTGGACGTAATATTGGTGTGTTAGTAATACTCCATGACCTCAATTTAGCTTCGCTCTACTGTGACAAGGTTTTGCTCCTTAAAGCTGGGAAGCTCATAAAGCATGACGTGCCAAATGCTGTATTTGAAGAGCGGCGTATCGCCCGAACCTTTGGTGTAGAGGTATCTATTGGGGCTCATCCTGATACGCAGCAGCCGTTTATGGTGCCAAGGTTATAGGCTTTCCTCATCTGTTTAAAATTCACTTGCCCTTATTCACTAAAAAATTATGAAAAAAGAACAATCTATTGCTAACGCGCGCCGTTTGTTGAGAGAGAGCGAACTCGGTGTTTTGTCCACGCACTCCAAAGCCAATGAAGGTTACCCATTCGGCTCAGTGTCAACCTATCTAAGCACTGTGAATGGCGATGTCGTTTTTTATATCAGTGATTTAGCTCAGCACACCAAGAATATAAATCATAATGATAAAATGTGTTTTACGGTGTTTGCTAACTCGGAATCGACGAGCGTAGATGGTGGGGGAGACCCGAATGCTGGTGCAAGACTTAGTATTCTCGGTAGTGCAGAAGTGTTGACTGGTGATGATGTCTGCGCAGTAAAGGACAGATTTTTTACACTCTATCCAGACTCTCGAAAGTATCAAGGTATGCACGACTTTAAGTTTTATAGACTGCGGTGCGAGCGGGTTCGTTTTATCGGTGGATTCGGCGATATTCACTGGATCAGTCAGAGCGATTGGTGCTTAGCGACGCCTGAATGGCTTGAATCGGAGGCCAATATGATAACGCACATGAATGACGATCATGCCGATGCGATGCAGCTGATGTGTCGCCACCGTTTTGGCTTAGAAGCCGAGAAAGTGAGAATGTTGTTGGTCAATCCAGATGGCTGTTTTGTTACAGCTGACAATAGTAAACCGCTGTATCTTGCTTTCAATAAGCTAGCACACACTGGTCAGGAGGTTCGGCAAGAGTTGGTTGCGTTGACTCATGCCGCGCGCTCGGCGTTGAAGCTAGCTAATGCAGAGCAAGACGCTGGAGCGGCCACGCAAACCGTAAGGCACTAGTTCAGGCCGACATGATCGCCAACTCTAGCTAACTTCATGATACATCTTGGGTTCTATCACTTGTTTGGTCAGTCCAGCGCTAAAATGACGCGCTGGCTGCTCTTTTGATCACGCTCGCTTCAAACCATACCCTCGCCGCTATTTAAGGCGGTGGCGGCGAATCACTCTCGAGTTAAAAAGGCGGTGTTGGTATGGATAGAAAAAAGGCGAATAGTTAATGTAGCCAAAGCGACTGTAGTAGTCGTAGCCGATGTATCCATGATGTAATCGTAGCCCAAACCCCAGTCCGTTATAGGGTAGGCGATAACGTTCGCGGGCATACCGCTGATCGTTTGCGGACCACTCTTTTATGGCAAGCGCGGTTACGACTGGAATTGTTTTTGTTAATTTGCCGTTGGTTAAGACCTCTGCATCGGAGATAGGCCCATATACGGTTAAAAAGCGGCGTTTCTTTTGTGCGTTGAATGAGTTGGTTTCAACAATAAATCGACCACCGACAAAGCCTTTTACTTGGTCTAGTTCTGGCTGGCCTTTGCGATTTAGCGGATAAGCTAATACGGTTAAGCGGGTTGTTTCTTCGGCATCCTCGACCGCAATGATCTGGCCGCCCCAACGGACGTTGACTCCGACGTGATCTGTAACATTTTCAATTACGTCGCTGTATGGCACGTCGATCGCTGGGGGAATACTAATTTGCGTCGGCGTTTTGCTCTGGAGACTGCTTGATGCGCATCCCGAAAGTACCAAAGCTAGGGACGTAAGTAGGAGTGCTCTAATAGAATTTGTCATTAATTAATACCTCGTGGTCATGTGTCGTGGCTCGAGTAAGGTTTGCCAAACGCAAGGCGTGGCACGAACACATGATTTGCTTGTAATTTAGATTACGCTATTAATAAGACGTTGTGAGCCACGTGATCCTGCGCATTATGTCAAAAAGTTAATTTGCAGAATGCGGTTGCGGTACCGGTCTGTGTGAAGATTGCTGTCACCTGACATAATTGCGCTAGCTGTTTTGCACTAGCCGTCGGCGATATTCGCACGTTACGATTAACTAAATTGATTCAAAACGAGAAGGCCTTTATGACAATTTTAAAGCGTATTTTTGCACTCACTTTTGTGAGCTTACTATTAGTGAGCCAGGCGCATGCCGACGGCACCTACTATTTGTTGCGGCACGCAGAAAAACAAAAAGATGCCATCAAAGACCCGCATTTAACTGAGCGAGGGCAAGAGCGTGCTGAATATTTCGCGAAACAGTTATCGCTAGCCAATATCACTAAAATCTATGCCACTGATTATCACCGCACTCAAGAAACGGCTAAGCCGTTGTCTGACCTCTTAGGCATTGCGGTGCAATCGTATAATGCAAGTGAGTTAGAGGAGTTCGCGCAAGCTCTAGAAGCTGAGTCGGGCAACATCGTGATTGTTGGGCACAGCAATACAACGCCGGTTTTAGCGACCTTATTGAGTGGCGTCTCGGTTGATCCTATCGATGAAAGCGAATACGATAATTTATATCAAGTCGTTTCAGTTAACGGTAAGACGCGGTTAACGCGATTTAAGATATTGCCTATTGATTAAAGGGACTGCATGGTGACAAGCTTGTTGATGAGCCAAACTTCAATATTCAATAAGGCAGTGTGGTGTGAGTCGTACTCTGAATCAACCGATTAGTTATCGAGCGCTTGATTAAATGCGTTGGTAAACGCGCTGTAGTCCTCGTAGTGAGGCATGTGACCTAAGCCTTCTAGCTCAATAAGTGTCGAGTTTTTTATCATGCGCTGCGCTTCTTTTCCGAGTGATTGATAGTCGCCTAGCTCTCTCGTTACGCCGTCTTTCAGCCACGCCCGCCCGGGGCCGGTTTTGTCTCTGGTGCCAATAATTAGAAATGTCGGCTTGGTGATGTGTGAAAATTTTCCGACTATGTTTTCGGCGAAAATTGGTCCATAAGTTAATGCATTGTTCCAAGCGACAACTTCCCAGTCGTTTCCTGCGAGCATGCCTTTTAATGGTGTTAATAACTGTTCGTATTGGCTTGACCATTTGCCATCGTAGTAATTATTTTTCTGATAGGTTCTGGCTTTGTCGAGCGTTGTTGCGAGTTCTCGTTGATAGAAAAAATTGGTGTCTTTGAATTCGACATATTGGCTATAGTCTTCTAAACCAATAGGGTTAACTAGAATGAGTTTGTTTACCGAATCGCTATAATTAACGGCAAATGTAACGGCTAGCATGCCGCCCATTGAATGCCCGACCAAATCATAATTATCGATATTCAAGCTGTCCATTAAGGCTTTGGTATTCAAACTTAATTGCGCAAAACTGTATTGATAGAACTCTGGTTTCGAGGATTTTCCGAAGCCGATTTGGTCTGGGATGATCACTCTGTATTGCTTGTTTATCAGGTCTTTTGCGACTCTCTCCCAGTAGTAGCCGGAAAAATTCTTACCGTGTAGTAGCACAATTACTTTGTCCGCATCTTTGGCGCCAACATCCATGTAGCGCATTGATAGGTCTTGGTTTTGCGAGTTGAAGTTGAATGTTCGCACGTCGAACGGATAGCTAAACGCACTCAGTTCTTTGTCGTACTGAGTCAACGGCTCGGCTGATGCCACCGAGCTGAGCATCAGTGCTGTTAGCAAAATCATAAAAAGCTTATTCATTATTACTCTGTTTCGTGCGTCGCTTTGTTGTGTGTGTTTTGCTGTGCGTCGAGCTGCTAATCTAATAATAGGAGTAATGGAGCAGTAACCATATCGAACGCTTCAAGTAGCTCAATAGTGCCGGCGATTTCGCAGGCGTCGTCGATATTTTCGCAGGTTATTACCTTGTAAAGTCCGAGCGGTAAGTCGGGCATTACCACCTCGCTTGTTATACCGGCGAGCTCTAAAGTATTATCGATTTCAGCGTCGCCTATAATAGTGTCCATCGCTGTTATGACGTTGTCAGTCGACAGATAGTGCGTATAGGCGGTTACGCCTGGCGCCGGGGAGCTATTTTCGGATATCCACGAAATCGTGAGTTTACGCTCTATTCTGACTTTTACGGTTTCGCCGTTAAGATTGTCTTTGCCAGCAGCTGAAATTAATGGGCTGAGTAGCAATATGCTGGGTTCCGGGACAACATTGACGCTGCCGGCTATTTCACAATCACCTTCTTGTCCTTCGCAAGTGCCAATGTAGTAGATGCCTGGTGTAACGTCGGCAATGGCGGTTATCTTATCTATGCTGGTGAAGGCTAATGAGTTAGACACCGAAGATGTGCCTAAAGGAATGTCAAATCTGGAGATAAACGTATTATCAGAAATATAGTGAGTGAACGACGTGCTGCCATCTGTAGGCGCGCTGTTTTCCACTATCCAAGATATTCTCAAGGCATCCCCAACCGACACGTCTAGGGTTTCACCGTCGAGATTATTTTGCTCATTTGATTCAATAAGAGGGCTGAGTATCAGAAAGCTTGGCATGGCCGATGCCTGTGTGGTCAAGCCGAACAGGCCAGCCGCTAAGGCAGCTATCTGGCATAAATTTTTGATTGAATATTTCATAATGTTCCTTCTCGTTTATATTCGGTATCGGGTGCGCTAATTTCATAAGCTTAGCAAATATCGGCGGTGCTGTAGTGGGTTGGCGATTAAATGTAACGATATTGATAGTGTGTGGCTTGCCTTAAGTAGACGATACAATCGTTACTCTAAATCAGAAAGGATGTACTATTCGTAGCGAACGTCACGTACCAATCATTGTTCAAACTGCGAGCGTCTTAGATGAGCCAATTGAATTCAAAAATTATTGTCGGTAACCAAGAATGGTGTGCCTTTCCCGAGCTTGGAATTCCGGCTATTAAAGCGCGTGTTGATTCCGGCGCTAAGACTTCGTCTATCCATGCATTCAATATTCACCGCTTTCGCCGTGGCGGCCAAGCTTGGGTGAGTTTTGAGGTGCATCCGGTGCAGAAGAATCGGCGTGTGGTGATTCGATGTGAGCGGCCTTTGGTGGATAAGCGTGTTGTTAAAAGCTCTAGCGGGGTACCTGAAGCGCGCTATGTGATTAGTGTTCCAATGAAGCTCGGCGATGACCAATGGGACATTCAGCTGACCCTTGCTAATCGTGACTCAATGGGTTTTAGAATGTTGCTCGGTCGCGAGGCGATGAACGGTCGTATGATTGTTGACCCGTCGATTAAAACTGCATTGGGTGAATTTGATCAGCCGGAGCTAGATGACTTATATGGGCATGCGATAGTTAATCGAAGTGGGCTTAAGATCGGTCTTCTCGCGAGTGATCAAAGCCTTTACAGTAATCGGCGTTTAATTGAGGCCGGTCAGGAGCGCGGACACGAGATACAGTTTTTGAATATCAAGCAATGCTTTATGAAGCTGGATGCCGCTGAGCCTGAGATTCAGTATCGTGGAGGTCGTATTCTCAATGAGCTTGACGCGGTTATACCACGCATCCGACCCAGCATGACTTTCTATGGAATAGCGTTGACGCGCCAGTTTGAAAGTCTTGGAATCAAAACGGTGAATACCTCCACGGCGATTGCTCAGGCGCGTGACAAATTGCTGGCATTGCAGTTACTGCTGAAGCAGGGCGTGAAGGTTCCCTGCAGTGGTATTGCTTATTCCTCATTGGATACTCGTGATTTGATTGATATGGTGGGCGGTGCACCGTTAGCGGTGAAGCTCTTGGAGGGTACGCGGCGCCAAGGTGTGGTGCGTGCAGACGATCAAGCGGCAGCTGAAACAATGATTAACGCATTTAAGTCGCTCAGCGCCAACGTGTTAGTTCAGCCGTTTATTGGTGAAATCGACGGTAAAAATATTCGTTGTCTCGTGGTGCAAGGTAAAGTGGTGGCATCAATCGAGCATATCGCCGTAACCTCAGCCGCGAGCGGTGCCGTTCGCCGAGCACCGGAAGGCGAGCTGGTTAAGATCAGTAAGGTGGAGCGCGCCTTAGCGATTAATGCAGCGAAAGCCTTAGGCTTAGATGTTGCTGGGGTTGATTTGATTCGCTCCGATGACGGGCCATTAGTTATCGGTGTTGTGCCGTCACCGAGTATCGAAGGCGTTGAGCAAGCCACCGGTAAAGATATCGCTGGTTTGATCATTTCATCTGTCGAGAAAAAGCTGCGTTGGAAGCGCGAGATTGAATTGATTAGTTAATAATTCAGTTGTCAGTTGAGCTTGCCGAGCAAGCTGTCTTGTAATGTTATTAAGTAACATTTATACTTATTTGTATGTTGATTCGTCATCCTGCAATTATCTCTCGCATCCTGCTTCTGCTGCTCTTCGTTTGGGCGCAAGCGGCTGTGGCGGTGCACGATGTCGAACATAATTGGCATGAAAGCTCAGAGTTGTGTCAAGCGCTACAAAGTGCAGAGCACAACAAGCTAATCGCCGCACCTTGCGCCACGATCAATGTGGCGATCTCGATCAGCAACTCCTTCATGGCGCCGAGTGTACCCTCGGTCACGCCAATATTATTAGCGCATCCAGCGCGAAGTCCCCCGCTTTAATTGGTTTTGAAATTGTTAGTCGGCGTTGTGTAGCGTCGCCCAGTTTGTATGGCTTTGGCTAACGCAGTAGCGTGCTAGAGCCTAGAAAATCGATAGAGTAAATTAGAGCGATATCGGCCGTTGTGGCTGATATTCGGAGACTACCCCCTTGAAAAAAATTCTGAGTATTGTTTGTCTGAGTGCAGCTTGCCAAGCTGGTGCCCAAGAAATTGAAGAAATCGTCGTTAAAGCACATCCACTCTCTGAACAAGGCCTTGCCCAATCAACCATTGTTTTACGCGGTGATGAACTGGCGGAAAACTTACAGAGCTCGTTGGGCGAAACTGTGGCTGGGTCGCCAGGGATTCGTTCAGCCAGTTTTGGCGGCGCAGTTGGTCGCCCAGTGATCCATGGCTTGGGCGGTGCACGAGTTAAAACCACAGAAGACAGAATTGATAGCCTCGATGTATCTGTCACAAGTGGTGATCATGCCGTGACAGTGGAACCGTTCATTGCCGATCAAATTACCGTGTTAAAGGGTGCGAGTACATTATTGTATGGAGCCGGTGCAATTGGTGGCGTGGTGGACACTGAAACGGGTCGAATACCGACTGAGGTGCCAGAAGCGCCAATCTCAGGCCGTGCAGAACTGCGAGCCGGGGATAATGCTGATACGCGTACCGGAGCTGTGCGCTTAGATGGTCGGCTGAGTGACGCAGTGGCTTGGCATTTAGACGCATTTTCTAAAGAGGCGGATGATTATGAAGTCCCTGGAGAAGTAGAGTCTCGGGCGCTGCGTGCAAGCGAAGGCGAGTCATTAGAGGATGGCGAGAGTCAGTTGTTGCCTGGCAGCCGCTATTCAATTGATGGTGGTGCACTTGGTGTGAGTTGGGTGAGTGAGGTGGGCATGATTGGCGTGTCCGTGAGTAAGCTGAACTCAGATTACGGTTTGATTGGCGGACACAATCACGAACACGATGATGACCACGACGATCACGATGATGATCATGACGATCACGATGATGATCATGACGATCACGATGATGATCATGACGATCACGATGATGATCATGACGAGCATGATGATGACCATGACGAGGAGTTTGAGTTAGACGATGTTGGTCGGATTGATTTGGAACAAACTCGAGTTGATATTGAAGCGCAATTAAATGACCCGTTACGTGGTATTGAATCATTGAACTTGCGGGTAGGAATCAACGATTATCAACATAAAGAAATCGAGGCCAGCGGTGAAGTTGGTACCTTGTTTGACAATCAGGCATGGGAGGCTCGTCTCGAAGCTAAGCACGTTGCCATTGGTGGCTGGTCTGGTGTGTTAGGTGTGCAGTTGAACGATCGAGATTTTAGCGCGCTCGGCGAAGAAGCATTCGTGCCACCAGTTAACACCTCGGCAAGCGGGCTCTTCTGGGTTGGTGAAAATAATTATTCAGGTTTTTCGGTTGAAGGCGGTGTGCGAGTCGAAAGGGTTGAGCATGACCCTGAGACATCGTTGTCAGAGCGCGAGTACAACACAACTAGCGCATCGTTAGGCGTGGTCGTGCCCCAGTCTGACGCTCTAACTTGGTCGGCGTTGTTGGATTACACTGAGCGGGCTCCGAGTATTGAGGAACTGTATTCAAATGGTGCTCATTTAGCGACGCAGACGTTTGTGATCGGTGACGTGGATTTGGAGACTGAGTCTGGCGCAGGGGTCACACTCAGCACAAATTATGAGTCAGATTTATTCGATGTGCGGGCAAGCGTGTATCACACAAGGTTCAATGATTTTATCTATCAAGCTAATACGGGGCTTATTGACGATGAATTACCGGTATTTGCTTATCGTCAAGTGGACGCGGCATTTACTGGACTAGACTTAGAGCTTGGTGTGCACGTCGGACACTTTGCCTCGGGCGATCTTGATGTGACGGCTATGTTTGACACGGTTAATGCCGACCTTGAGTCTGGTTCTGGCAATTCTGAGCAAGCGCTGCCGCGAATTCCTTCAGATCGTCTTGGTGTTGGTCTGGCGTGGAGTGGTGACGCGTTTAGCGCTAAGTTGAACTATACCTACGTAGCAGCACAGCGAGATGTTGCGATCTTGGAGTTACCTACTGAGTCTTATACTGACATCAGTGCACGTCTCTCTTATCGCATGGATGTGAGCTCAACCGAAGTTACAGTGTTCTTGCAAGGACGTAATCTTGGTGACGAAGAGCAGCGCAACCATACTTCGTTTATTAAAGACCTTGCGCCAGCGGCGGGTCGTCGGATCGAAGCAGGATTGCGCTTTTTATTCTAGCGTCTGGTGACTAATTTGACGTCTAACTTGTTGAAATGCGAGTTAGGCGTCTTAGTCGGTCAAATGGTGTGAGCACCACTGCATTGCCGAGCATCACCAAAGCGAAGCCGACAAAAGTATTGTGTGTCCATGCAAAGTTTTCAAATAGGCTGCTAAGGACAATGGCGACCACGGGAAACAAGACGATTACATAGCTAGCGCGTTCTGGCCCCATGTTGCTGAGCAGTACATAATATGTTGCAAACGCAATGACGGTTCCAAATACTGATAAATATATTAGTGAAGCTAGGTAGTTGGTAGTTAGTTCAAATCCGAACTCGGTGCCGGTCAGCAGCATGATTACGCATAATGCGATCGTGCCATACAGCATGCCCCACGCATTGACTGCAAATACGTTCATGCCAGCCCTCGAATTACGTACGCTGACCATGTTGCCAATGGACGCGATAAGTGCCGCCAGCAATACCAGTCCCAGTCCGACGAGCGAGGTGCCTGACTCGTTCGCGGCGAATAGGTCGTCGCGAAATAGCGTGTAAATACCTAAGATACCGAGCCCTGAACCGATAAACACGCGAGGGCTAATTCGTGAGCCAAAAAATATTCGAGTATTGATAATGTTCATCAGCAGCATAGTCGAGAATGCGACTGAGGTCATAGCTGAGGTCAGATACTTTTGGCTGGTATAAATCACCGCGTAGTTAAGGCTGAAGTTGAACAAGGCCAGTAATACGATATAGCCGTGGTTGCGCAAGGAGAAGCGCATTGGAATACGTCGCCATAGGCAAAATAACCACATCAGGATTGCGGCAATTGCGAAGCGATACGCCACCGAAGCGAGCACGTGCACGCTGCCCAGTTGAAACTCGATGGCCAGCCAGGTTGAGCCCCATATCAAGACTGTCAGTACATATAAGGTCGCGTTTTTCATGGTTCCAGCAAGGAGTCCAGTGGCTCCATTTTCGATCAGAGCCAGTCAGTTTAGACTGTAACTCTGGCCATAACAGATACAGGTTTATCAAAATTAGACCTATACAGACTGCTGGTATATATGTCACCTAATTTCTTTATCAGCAGGCAATTTATATCGTCCGTGAAATGCAAAACTAGACGCTGCTGCGCCCAGACGACCCGCCGCCATCGGCGCGTACGCTCAGCCACACGCTAGAAGTAAGTATTCCAATTTTGAGACAGGCTTGTAGCCGGAGTGTCAGAGTTTGATTGAGGCGGTATTTGCTTCCCAGCGGCATAGCATAAGAATAGGCGTTATGTTTTTTTAGATAATCTCAAAGCTTGCTTTGTGGGCGTACCAGCTTTCGCGTAGAATGTCGCGAAAATTAGCAAACAACTACCTAAATATCTCGTTCACGTGACTGGCAAACTCTTTATTATTTCTGCACCGTCTGGTGCTGGTAAAACCAGCTTGGCGCGAGCCTTAATTGCTAACTTTGGCAATGCCACTATGTCGGTCTCGCATACTACGCGTTTGCGCCGTACAGGCGAAACAGAGGGCGTTGACTACCATTTTGTGACCCAAAGTGAGTTTTTAGGTATGGCGGATCAAGGTGTGTTTCTAGAATACGCTGAGGTGTACGGGAATTATTACGGTACGTCGCGGGTCGCCGTTCAGCGTAAATTGGATGCCGATACGCATGTGCTGTTGGATATTGACTGGCAGGGGGCTCGGCTGGTTCGAGCGCAAATGCCTGAAGCGGTTAGCATTTCGATCTTGCCGCCTTCGGTGGGCGAACTGGAACGACGCCTGCGTAGTCGAGGCAGTGACTCAGAAGATGTGATTCAAAACCGAATGCAGCAAGCTTTGGATGAGATGCAGCACTGTCGAGAGGCCGATTTCATTGTGATGAACGATGATTTTAATCAAGCTTTAGACGATTTAACACTGATACTTGCAGGTGAAAGTGATAGAATTCGTCCCCTTACGGTAGATTTGGATGAACTGCTCGCCAACTCTGGTTCCGTAGGCTAGCAATTGCCTATAAAGATTCGCGTCGGTCACGATTGCTGAACGGGTTGGTATTTATAGTAACAATGGCTAAAGCGAACTAATCTGACCTGCTGACCTCATCCGAAACGTTATATAGCGTGCCTGTCTAGCACAGACTGCGGAAAAATAGTCGAGGCCAGCAACAACCTCATCGCGTTTGGAATACGGCTAACAGCCTAAGTCTGTTGCGATGAAACATAGTGTATCTGTGCTTTAGCGTCAGTGGCCTTGATAAGCTGCGAACGCGAGTGAATAAGCGCACAATACAATGAACAAATTACTGTTATAAGATATTCAGGAGTAAATCATGGCTCGAGTTACCGTCGAAGACTGTTTAACCAATGTGGATAACCGCTTTCAGCTAGTATTGGTTGCTACCAAGCGTGCACGTCAAATTTCTTTGGGTTCCACACCTTTTGTTGACGAAGAAAACGATAAGCCAACGGTAATCGCTTTGCGAGAAATCGCTGAAGGCATGGTTACTCGCGAGATTCTTGATGACGCAGTTGAAGAAGATGTGTTTGAAGCGGTAGCCGTTGAAGAAGAAGTTGAAGAAGGCCCTGCTGAACTAGACGCGCTAACCGCTGCGTTGCAAGCTGAACTAGCCGGTGCGGCTGAGTAGTCAGTCTGCCAATTAGTGCACTCACCGAGCTACTGATTCTAGTCCTGGCAAGTTTACGACCTGCCGGGGCGATAATTCGATTTTTATAGCTCGGTCGTCAGAGTTCGACTATCACCGCTCGATGATTACCAGCACGCCTACTATTTCGAAAAGACGGTTTTTTTCGCCGTCTCCTGAGAAAGCTATTCGAGCGCTTTCCAAAGGCAAGCTCGCCGCTTATTTGTCGCAGGAAGCGATAGATGAAGTCTACCAAGCATTTCTTTTTGCTGAGCAGGCGCATCGCGGTCAAACCCGAAAATCGGGTGAGCACTATATACACCATCCGATTGAAGTTGCGACTACCTTAGCGGAGTTGCAAATGGATTCCCGCACCTTGATTGCGGCTCTATTGCACGACGTCATTGAAGATACTCCAGCAACTAAGCACGAGATTGTAAAGCGCTTTGGCGACGACGTGGCTTTGCTGGTCGATGGCGTTAGCAAGATTGGTCAGATTAAATTTGATACGCGCGAGCAGGCCGAAGCGGAGAATTTCCGTAAGATGCTGATGGCGATGTCGGAAGACGTGCGCGTGATGATTATTAAGTTGGCCGATCGCTTACACAATATGCGCACCTTGGAAAGCATGAGTGCTGACAAGAAGAAGCGCATTTCCAAACAGACCTTAGAGATTTATGCGCCGATTGCCGAGCGTTTGGGGTTGTATCACTGGGCACGTGAGTTACAAGATTTATGCTTTCTGTATCTCTATCCGAAGCGACATTCCGCGATCAGCCGAGCCATTGAGCAACGTGAAGGTAATCGAAAGCTCATAGTTGAGAAGCTACAGATATCGCTACAAGACACCTTAGATAATGCTGGTTTAGAAAACTTTTCGATCAAAGGTCGACGTAAAACTGTTTTTAGTATTTATAAGAAGATGATCAAGAAGCGGCGTTCTTTTGAGGAGCTGCACGACATCTATGGTTTTCGGATTATTGTCGAATCGGTCGATGAGTGTTACCGCGTTTTAGGCATTATTCACAACGCCTATAAACCCATTCCTGGACGCTTTGCCGACTACGTGGCGATACCGAAGGCAAACGGTTATCAAAGTCTGCATACTGTAGTGTTTGGTCCGCTTGGCGATAATATCGAAGTGCAGATTCGCACCAAAGAGATGGATCAGATTGCCGAAGCTGGGGTTGCCGCGCACTGGATATACAAAGCTGGCGACACTCAGCATAATAGTTCAAACCATTTGGCTCGCCAGTGGTTGTTAGACTTGCTTGATCCGGCGCACCAGACTGGTAACGCGGTAGAATTTTTAGAGCACCTGAAAACCGACTTATATCCCGACGAGGTCTACGTTTTCACGCCGAAAGGCGATATTAAGAAAATGCCGCGTGGTTCAACGGCGCTGGACTTTGCGTATGCGGTGCACACGGACGTTGGTAATCATTGTACTGGGGCGAGAATTAATCGAGCGCTTGCATCGCTGCCAACCTTGCTGAATAACGGCGATAGCGTCGAGATTATCACCTCAAAAAGTTCATGGCCAACCACCGCGTGGCTTAGCTATGCGGTTACGGCAAAAGCACGGACACATATTCGCAACTTCCTGAAGCAACAGACTAAAGAAGATGCGCTAAAACTCGGTAAACGCTTATTGGCCGGTGCAACTAAGCAGCGTTTGTTTGGTCGTCGCAAGATCCCTGCGGCAGTGAAAACCAAACTGCTGGACGAGTTGAACCTAGATAATTGGTCCGAGTTATTGATCGACGTCGGTTTAGGTAAACGCTTGCCCGACATGATTGCACGCCAGATTGCGCAGTTGTCGGACACTAAAGTCGAGGGCAAGGTGCTGGGGCAAGAAGCCTTAGTGATTAGAGGTTCCGAAGGATTGCCAGTGACTTATGCTCGTTGTTGTTGTCCGGTGCCAGGCGATTCCATTGTGGGTACATTTACAGCTGGTCATGGCTTAGTTGTACACACGTCCGATTGCCCCAATATGGCCGAGCTACGTAAGCAGCCTGAGAATTGTTTGATGGTCGATTGGGATGAAAATCTTGATCGAAATTTCCAGGCTAAAGTACAAGTTAAGCTTAATCATGTTACTGGAGCATTTGCCGGCGTTGCGATGGCGATTGCCGAAAACGAATCAAATATCAATCATGTTGATTTACATGATGGGTCCGGTGCCGTGCGGCAGATGGATTTTGTAGTAGATGTAAGAGACCGCGTACATTTGGCGCGGATCATTAAAGCGATTTATCGCGCGCCGTACGTTATCAAGGTTACGCGCCAGAAAGGTTAAACCGATTTGCCCTGAAGGCACACGCTAGTTGTGAAAAGTCGCTGCCGGTGCCAAAATGGGCGACATGAACAAAACTATTATCAGTACTGCTCACGCCCCAGCTGCAATTGGCGCCTATTCACAGGCTGTCAAAGTTGGTCAAACCGTGTATGTTTCCGGCCAAATTCCGTTAGACCCAGTTACCATGGAGATGGTCGGCCCCGATTTTGACGAACAAGCTACGCAGGTATTTACTAACTTGCTAGCAGTTGCGCAGGCGAGTGGTGGCACTTTGGCGAATGCGGTAAAACTCACTATTTATCTTACTGACCTAGGAAATTTTGCAAGCTTAAATGAGATTATGGCGCGCTTTTGTGACGAGCCGTTTCCAGCACGGGCGGCGGTACAGGTCAGTGCGTTACCTAAGAATGCTCAAATCGAAATAGACGCGGTATTGTGTCTCGATTAGCTAGACTCCGGAATTTTCACGCAAATGGAGATTGCGTATGGCGCTTGCATTAATTGATCCTGTAACCGAATTAACCGGGGTAGGGCCGCAATTAGCCGGCAAACTTGAGCGATTGCATGTGCGTCGAGTTCAGGATGTGCTGTTTCACCTTCCACTGCGCTATGAAGATCGAACTCATGTTACAGAACTTGGTGCGTTGCTGCCTAATTTATCGACAGTGGTGATCGGTCAGATCGATGTGGCGCAGGTGGTGTTTGGTCGGCGCCGTAGTCTATTGGTGCATATTAGCGATGGCACTGGTAGCCTGACAATTCGTATGTTCTATTTTAACCGAGCACAGGAAAAGAGCTTTCAACGAGGCTTATGGGTTAAATGTTTCGGTGAAGTTCGGCCGGGTTTAAAAGGCTACGAAATGATTCATCCGGAGTACCGAATTTCAGCCGATGAGCCGGAGGGCGGCTTAGATTCCACACTGACACCGGTTTATCCGACTACCGAAGGTGTGAGTCAAGCGCTGTGGCGTAAGCTAACCGATCAAGTGTTAGCTGGCGCGTTGCAAAACGTTGATGAGTTAGTCGCCATTGAGTGTCTGCCTGCTAAGTTTCAGGCGGCCTACGAGGCGGCGACATTGCAAGAGGCACTTAAAGCTCTGCATCGCCCCCAAGCTGGCGTGGATTTAGCTGCCATGCAACAAGCTGGCAGTGCCGCGCATCAGCGATTGATTATCGAAGAGTTATTGGCGCACCATTTTAGTATTCGGCGATCCCGTTCATTACGCGCTCATGAGCAAGCGCCTGCCATGCGCAAGGATATTGACTTGGAGAATCGGTTTTTAGCGAACTTGGGTTTTACGTTGACTGGAGCGCAAACTCGAGTCAGCCAAGAAGTTGCGCAGGATTTGGCTAATCAAAGTCCAGCGATGCGGCTGATTCAAGGCGATGTCGGCTCCGGTAAAACCGTGATTGCCGCGATGGCTATGTTACAAGCCGTGAGCGCGGGAACCCAAACCGTGTTGATGGCACCGACAGAGTTGTTGGCCGAGCAACATTTTAGAACGTTAAGTGACTGGTTTGGAGCGCTCGGTATTAGTATCGGCTGGTTAGCCAGTAAAACTCCGGCTAAAGAAAAACGCCAGACGTTAGAGCAATTAGCCTCCGGTGAGTTATTGGTAGCGGTTGGAACTCATGCGCTGATTCAAGAGTCAGTGGTGTATCAAAATTTAGGCTTAGTGGTAATTGATGAACAACACCGTTTCGGCGTTGAGCAACGCTTGGCGCTACGCGCTAAGACTCCGGCCGGTAAGGTTCCGCACCAACTCGCCATGACCGCCACGCCAATTCCTCGAACCCTCGCCATGACATTTTATGCAGACCTTGATGTTTCAAGCATTGACGAATTGCCTCCTGGCCGAAAAGTAGTCGAAACCGTGGTAATACCGGCCGCCTCGCGGCGAGATGAAGTAATAGAACGGGTTCGACAAGCTTGCCAACAAGGTCGCCAAGTGTATTGGGTATGTCCGCTGATCGACGAATCTGAGGTGCTGGAAGCGCAAGCAGCAACTGATACCGCTGAGGAGTTATCTAAACGATTAAGCGGTTTGCGTATCGGTTTGGTGCACGGTCGTTTGAAAAGCAAAGAAAAAGAGTTGGTGATGTCACATTTTCGCGCTGGTGAAGTAGACTTATTGGTCGCAACCACGGTGATTGAAGTCGGCGTCGATGTGCCGAATGCCAGCTTAATGGTGATCGAAAATGCAGAGCGTATGGGGTTGGCGCAATTGCATCAGTTGCGCGGACGAGTTGGTCGTGGCAGTGAACAATCTTTTTGCTTGCTGCTGTATCAGCAACCGCTAAGTCAGCATGCCAAAGCGCGATTGAAAACCCTGCGCGAAACCAATGACGGGTTTGTGATTGCGGAAAAAGATTTGGAAATCCGTGGTGCCGGCGAGCTACTTGGCACACGCCAAACCGGTAGTATCAGTTTTAAAGTGGCTGACCTCATTCGGGATCAACATTTATTGCCGTCAATTGAAGGTATAGCGGTTGCGGTTGAGAAAACTACGCCGCAGAATGTCGATGCCTTAATTGAACGCTGGGTTGGCACCAAAGAAGATTATGTTAACGCCTAAGTTTAGTTATGCGTAGCCGCGCCTTTTTTGCAGTAACTTCGCTCCGGTATGCGCACTCGCCAAGCTCAGTGTATATTCACAGTTAGACTTTCGGTTTACTTGCTAAGCAATTATCTATTCATGACTCAAATTTCTCATTACCTCTCGTTGATGCGCTTCGATAAGCCAATTGGTTGGTTGCTGCTAATGTGGCCGACTTTGTTAGCGTTATGGATTGCGTCGGCGGGTCAACCAAGTGCAAAATTTTTCTGGATATTCAGTCTTGGTGTGATTGTTATGCGTTCAGCAGGTTGTGTGATCAATGACATCGCGGACCGAAACTTCGACCCTCTAGTAGAACGCACACAGTCTCGACCGATTGCCGCTGGCCAGGTAAGTGTGCGTGCTGCTCTGCTGTTGTTCGTCGGCTTAGGCGTTATAGCCTTAGGCTTATTGTTATTGCTGCCAATGCGTGTTTGGCCATGGTCGATTCCGGCAGTAATAGTGACCATCGCTTACCCATTTATGAAGCGTTTTATTCAAGCGCCGCAGCTGGTTCTCGGTATCGCCTTCTCGTTCGGCATTCCAATGGTCTATGTGGCTTGCGACCATCCATTTGACTTGGTGTTTTGGTTATTGGTGTTGAGTAACTTTCTGTGGGTATTGGTTTACGATACCGCCTATGCGATGTCAGATCGCGAAGATGACTTAACAATTGGTGTTAAGTCTTCGGCTATCTATCTTGGTGAACACGACCGAACTGTTATCGGCCTATTGCAGGTTGTTGTGCTACTAATTTGGTTGTCGATCATGTGGTTACTAGAGCTATCGCCGACCTTCTTATTCAGTTTGCTGCTAATGGCGGGATTGTTTGTTTATCAGCAATGGTTGTTGCGCCACCGTGAACGGCAAGCCTGCTTTCAAGTGTTTTTGAATAATGCATGGGTTGGTGGGCTGCTCTGGGTTGGTTTGTTGACCGCGTTTTAATTGGTAAACGAAAATCCGCTGGCGATCAGATGCTTAGCAACGGTGTAGCCTGGCTTATAGCGCTCCGACCAAATTAGCAGCGCTAAAGCGCTAATCGAGATTAAATCAACCGATAAGCGAAGTCGTTTAATCAAGGTTTCTCTCCTGAGTTGTGGGTTTCGCTTTAAGTAGAAACATCCCTGTGACACAGCTTCCATTAAGTAAATTATGCCGCGCTAATATGGGGGAACAATGTGCCGTGTATGGTGTTGCGTGAGTAAATCATGTGTTATTAGTCGCAGTATCTGCCATACGTTTTACAGCGCTCTTTGCCGGCTAGGATTCGGAATAGTTTTTATTTGTTTAACCCCTTTTTGCGTTGGCATACGATAGAACTAGTAACGAAGATCAACTAACGGTCACACTCATGCGTCGATGGACCCGAAAATTTATGCGAGATGAATCACTCATGGCGGCGTATGCCAAAGGTGATGCAATTGCATTTGATGAGTTATACGCACGGCATAAACATGCCGTTTTTCAGTTCTTGAGACGGCAATGCCCAAGCGTGCAGGTGTGTGAGGAACTTGTGCAAGACACATGGTTGGCAGTGATACATGGCGCGCCAAACTATCAGCCGACGGCGCAATTCAGAACATGGTTGTACCGAATGGCACATAACCGTTTGGTTGATCATTGGCGGCGTTTCGGTAGCTCCTCAAACGTGTTGTTCGAAGAGTTGAGTGACGCGCTGGCGGTATTGCCTGATACCACAACTCGGGAAATTGAGCTGGATGATTTATTGCTTCAGCTTGAACAACTGCCGCAAGAGCAAGTTGAAACCTTGCTACTAAAGACCGCCGGATTTAGCCATACCGAAATTGCCGATATTACGTCGACCAAACCTGAGACAGTAAAAAGCCGATTGCGCTACGCCACGCAACGTTTGCGTGTTTCAATGGGAGTAGCTTCATGACTGAACAACATATCAATCAACTAAAGTATTTGTTGGAGCAAGATCGCGCGACAACGAATTCAGCGGAACTCGATGCAACCATTCTAGCTGCCGCTCACCTACAAGCTGAGCAATATACCAAGCAGCGACCGCGACGACCGTTGTTCCAATTGCTCAATTTTCTGCGGCCAATTAGTCTGGCGATAGTAATGACCTTCGGGATTTTACTCGCGATGGGGCATTGGTTAGCGGTTGAACCTGTTGCGCCGATCGCGCAACCCAATACCAATAGACTGCCGTTTGACACAAATGGCATTGAGCAGGATGCCACCGAATCTCACCAAGAGCGCATACTGCCACCGCAATTTGTTGCTGCGCAGCCGCAGCCAATTGACACGCAGTACGACCGCGACCAAGTGCTTAAGATCTACCCGTTGCCAGATACTCGTATGGTGATAGCTAGCATGCAGTTCGAGCTTGAACATCAACGCATTGCGGCGACCGGCAATATAGAATTGGCGCTGAATGAGATCAACCTGATGATAAAGCAGGGGCAACTTAATGACGCGCGGCAGCGATATGACACGTTGCGTGATGAATGCCGCTACTGCGGATTACCTAGCTCACTCGAAGTCTTGGTACTCAATCACCAAACCGATGCTACTCGGCCAGGCTCTGGTACTGGATGACGCACGTGTAAATTCGAGCGAGTTCAACATAGCTCTCGACTAGCTTTGTCATTGCTCAACTAACTTTTCTTTCCACTTAATCGTGCCGTATACAGCGGCCAACAGGAGGTTACCATGCAGGTACTTCGTAGGATTACTTTGCCTTTTATAAACGCATCACTGATCACAGCTGGCTTGTTTTTATTGATGTATTCATTGGTTCACATGGAGGAACCCGAGCTGCTAAAGGCGATGCCTTCGCCGCTATTTACGTTTGCTAACGTGCCCGAGGATGATAATGTGATAATCACTATACCCAAGCCACCTGAACCGAAATTAGTTGAGCCCCTACCTGATTTGCCAGCTCATCCTGTTGCAGAGATCACCGATGAGGGGTTGCCGGCACAATGGACTGAGTACTCACCGCCAACGGTCGAAGGTAGTCAGCTCGCGATAGCTGATGGACAACTCACCTTAGTCTTGGGGTATCCGCCGGTCTATCCTAACGGAGCCTTAACACGCAATATCGAAGGATTCGCAGTCGTTGGTTTCAGTGTGAGTCAAGCTGGTGAAGTATTTGATGCGTATATTCTAGAGTCTGAGCCGGCTGGCGTGTTTGACCGATCTGCACTACAGGCCATTAGCAAGTTCCGATATCGCGCTCGTAATGTCAATGGCAAGCCGGTTGCCAGTGACGGACAACGTTATATGTTTAGCTATGAAATCGACTGAGCCTGGTCACTGTATACAGCAATTATGCGTACCCTCATATAGCTCAGGTGTGGCTAGCTACTGGGCCAGTGTAGGATTGCTCGAACGCCGCTGGAGGTATTTTCAATTGTGACGTGACCGCGGTGTAACTTCATTATCTCTTTCACAAAACTTAGGCCTAAGCCGGTGCTTTTACTCGCACCGGATTTGGCTTGTGAGCTGGGCAATGAGAAGAAGCGGTCAAACACTTTGCTAACGGCGAAGTCTGGAATAAGTTGGCCTTGATTAACGATGGTCACTTGATAGCGCTCCGGTTGGTGGCTCAGCTCGATCGAAATCACTCCTCCAGCAGCACTAAAGGCAATCGCATTATCGACCAAGTTTGCAATTGCTTGACCAATCAAGGTGCGGTCGCCCTCGCATGGAAATGTTTGCTGATCGTTAAACTCTACTTGTAATTTATGGGCGTCAATCAACGGCGATCGTTCTTGTAATAAACGACTAATGGTCGGCACTAAATCAAATTTTTCACGTGCGACTAGCTGGGTTAAGCCTTCAAGTTTGGCAAGTGACAGCATACGGTCAACGAGGCGTGACATACGCTGATTGGAGATCCGGATATTGTTTAAGAATCGCTCGCGGTCGGCATCCGGCATCTCCTCTGACAACAGTTCAATTGCTCCGTGAATGCTGGTGATCGGCGTTTTTAGTTCGTGAGTAAGGCTGTGAATATAATTTTCTACGTACTCTTTGCCGTCTAATTGCGTGCGTAAATGCGAAATGGCTGAAGTCAACTCGGCTAAGCGAGCGTCGCGCAGCGTCGGCGGTGATACCTGTTTGCCGTCGGCCATGTTATTCGCATAACGTGCGATCTTGTTTAGTGAACTGGTAAACCAAAGCGATAACACATAGCCTAGGCTAAGTGCCAAGGCCAGCAAGATAAAGGCGTAACGTTGTAACTGTTTGGTTTCGGTAAGTAAATGTCCTTCCAGACTGGCGATCGGCTTAACGATGCTAACGACGCCAATAGTGGTTTCTTTTAGTTTGATCGGTGCGGCGACAATCATCACTTTTGGGTCATCTGGCTCGCTAAAGCGGCGATCGATATACGAGGTTCGTGCGCCGTATTCGCCCTGCAAAGTAAGCTTAACGTCGCGCCACCGCGAGAAGTCTTGGCCCATATGTTGGCCGGTTGAGTCAAACACAATTATGCCGTCGGCATTCGACACATAGATTTGTGAATCGACAGATGTCTTGGTGACTTGGTAGATTTTGGCTTCAAACTCGCGTTGTCGCAATCGTGTCATTACCCTAGTTAATTCGTCACTCGACAACGACACGGCGGCATTATTCGAGAGTGCGTCGGTTGGTAGGTTTTGCGCAATCTCGTCTTCAATGAAACTTGCTACAAGGTGCGAGAGATCGACTAATACACTTTCGGCGGATTGACGCATGCCATCATTGAGTCGCTCTATTGCATTGTCCAATGTAAACCAAATCAAGCTTCCGAGAATGACAAAGTAGATCGCAAACGCGCGTAGTCCGTAGCTAATTTTCAAGGTAAGTGTTTTGAGAGTAAGGAATATGATTGCGAGTAATCGCGTTAATTTGAAACCCAAGCGTTAGCGGGGCTAACCTTTAGACCTCCAAACTATAGCCAAAACCGCGATGCGTCACGATGAACTCTTGGTGAGGATTTAGTGACTTTAGTTTGGCACGCAAGGTCTTAATATGAGTATCAATTGCTCGATCGTCGGAAGGATGATTGCTTGACCAAATCTGTTCAATTAACTGACGGCGGCTGAACACGCGACTCGGTTGACTCAAAAAAGTCGCCATTAATTGATACTCAGCTCGGGTTAGGTCTAATGTTTCGCCGGCGTGCAATATGATGCGTTGTTCTGGGCGATGCTCGAATGCTGATGGTGCTGTTTCGTTGGAATCCGTTTGTCGTTCTAAGCGTTTGAGAATCACTTTAACGCGGGCGACTACCTCCCGAGGGCTAAACGGTTTGCATACGTAATCATCGGCACCGATCTCCAGTCCGACAATTCGATCAATCTCTTCACTGCGCGCGGTTAGAAAGATGACCGGAACATCGCGCATAGGACCATCCATTTGGCGAATGGTTTTTAGCAACTCAAAGCCATTAGCATCCGGCAGACCAACATCTAGCAGGCAGAGGTCGACCGAGGATTGTGACAGAGTGGCGAGCGCCGCTTCGCCATTGGCAACCCAAATCGGCTCAAAGCTTTCTGATGACAGTGCATAGGTTAAGGTGTCGGCGATCTCTTTTTCGTCTTCGACGATTAAAACAGTGTGATTCACGCATGCTTCCTCAGCGTATTAGTTTCAGCCCACACGCTATTCGTTTTGCTCGTGTTTGGCAAGAAATTCAAAAAATAGTATGCTGGTGCGGATATTCAGCAAATCTCTTCCGTGCGAGGACGAACTATGCGTTCCATTTTGGTTGTTAATCCCAAGGGTGGTTGTGGCAAAACGACGATTGCCACTAACCTAGCTACTTACTATTCGGTTTGGGGGATGTCGACGGGTTTAGTAGATTTGGATCCGCAACAATCGGCCATGGATTGGTTGAGAGTTCGTCCAAAGTCAGAAAATCCAATTCAAGGGTTTAACGGGCTCAAAGGAAAGATTTACCCAAAGCCGGACACTGAGCGGATGATTTACGATTGCCCGGCTCGAACCAATACGGCTAAAGTGGCGAGTTTGATTAAACAGGTTGATGTGGTGATCATTCCAGTGATGCCAAGTGCGATCGATATGCGTGTGGCGGCTAAGTTTATTGCGGATATTGTTAGTCGTGTGCGTAAAAGTAATCAGCATGCAGTTATGGGCGTGGTGGCTAATCGTACTCAGAAAAATTATCAAAGTTACACGGCGCTGTTAAGTTTTTTAAAGGCGCTCGACGTGCCCTTTGTAGGAACCATTCGTAACTCTCAGCACTATGTCAAAGCCGCGGATACTGGCGTTGGTATATTTGAAATGGAATTAGCAGACGTCAAGGCCGACATGAAAGAATGGGAGCCGATTATTAATTGGGTAGAGGGCAAGCGCGTTCTCAAATAGGTGTAGCTCAAGCGCTATTTAGCGTCGCGCAGATAATTTACATTTTATCGACACTTTGTTTTTCGACAGTGTTGTATTCTATTGTTTGTTTATTAAAAAATTATTTGCCTTGAGGTTATTCATGAGCCGAACTACTGTCGCTCGCTGTGTCGTGTCCATTGGACTGAGTCTGTTTTTAATTGGTTGCGCTACCGACCCAGTTACTGGTCGGCCGACCCTTGCTCGCTCTGAAAGTTGGGAGATACAGCAAGGCGCACGCTATCACCAAGAGATTCTGAAACAGTATCAAGTTTATGATGATCCTGAGCTACAAGCTTACGTTAATGATGTTGGGCAGAAGTTGGCGGCTAAAAGTCATCGGTCACACCTCAAGTTCACATTTACCGTTCTCGATAGCCCAGAAGTAAATGCCTTTGCCCTACCGGGCGGCTATGTATACGTTACACGTGGCATCATGGCGTATATGACCAAGGAGTCGCACCTCGCTGGTGTGATTGGGCACGAGATTGGCCACGTGTCAGGTTTACATGGTGCCGAACGTGCCGCGCAGCAACCGCTTGTTACTGGGGCTACGTTAGTTGTTGGCGTGGCGACCGGCAGCGGTGACTTAATGCAAGCGTCGCAGATGCTTGGTGGCGCACTGCTAAGCGGTTATGGGCGTACTCAAGAGCTTGAGTCAGATGGGCTTGGCGCTGAGTACATCGCGCAAAATAACTATAATCCCGAAGACATGATCGACGTGATCGGGATTCTGAAAAACCAAGAGTTGTTTGCACGTCAGAAAGCGGCCGATGAAGGCGTTGCCTACCAAGGTTACCATGGTTTGTTTTCGACCCATCCGCGCAACGATCAGCGCCTGCAAGGAGTGATAAAAGCGGCTGAAAAATACCGAGACCTATCTAAGCCTGAGCCGGACGATGGCGAGTTCTTACGCCTAACAGACGGGCTGGCTTATGGCCAGAGTGAGAGTCAGGGCATCGTACATGGCAACAAGTTTTATCATAAGGCGCTCGATTTATTTGTGGAGTTCCCCGATGGTTGGCAGGTGATTAACGGTCAAACTGCATTAGGCGCGGTCTCACCGGATCGTTCACAAGTGGTGCAAATGCATATGGATTCGATTGCGCCTCCGGTTGATGCTTCTGGATATTTAAGCACTAAGTTTACCGAGTTCCGCAATGGTCAAAGCGTGGCAACATCCGAAGACCAAGCGTTGGCTGGTGTGGTCACGGTAACCGACGCGAGTACTGGGCAACGTACCAATCAATTGGTCAGCATGGTGACGCGTGGCACACAAGCATTTGTGATTGCAGCGGCCGGTAAGACACAATTACCGGATCAAGCATTTTTATCGGTAACTAAAAGTGTTCGGCGCTTAAAATCCAGCGAAATGAGCCTAGCTGAAGGGCGCTCGATCAAGGTGGTCACAGCACAACGTGGTGATACGATTGCATCGCTGGCCGCGCAATCAAATCTTGATAAGTACCAACAAGAACAAATCCGCCTTATTAATAATTTGTACCCAGATGGTGAGCCCAGACCAGGTCAGCGCATTAAAGTCGTTAAGTAGCGCAGAATTTTATATTGAAGAATAGTCTTAACGAGGTACGCCGGCATTGATTGAGCCGGTGTTGCCTTGTTTTGATACCCATACATAGATCGCCTTACCCTCGACTAAACCTTGCGGCAGGAAGCCCCAGACCCGACTATCAGCACTATTGTCGCGGTTGTCGCCTAGTACAAAATACATACTATCTGGAACCTGCCATTTACCGGCGGGTTCGCGTTCGTGCGTGTGCTGCACATAGGGTTCGTCTAACGCGATATCGTTGCGAAAAACCTGATGGCCGCGCACTTCAATCATGTCTCCAGGTAAGCCTATTACTCGCTTGATGTAGACCTGCTTGGGGTCACGCGGATACCGAAAGGTGATAATGTCGCCGTGTTGAGGGCTCTGTTTTATATAGGCGAATGTGCTTGAAACAATGTAGTCGCCGGCCAGTAATGTTGGTTCCATTGAGGTAGCTGGAAGACGATACGGAATATGCCCAAAGATTCGCGCTCTTGGGTCGAGGCTAGGTGTGCCGCTCGGATTGAAAACGTAGAGCCCGAGTGCGGCGACGCCAACCACCATTAACATACCCAGTAAAAAACGTTTCATGACTCTACTCTCCTGAATGGCTCTGTTGTTTGACCCAATTTGAAGTGATGTCAAACAACTGGTCTAAGCCATCAGTTAGTGCTGCTGGCCCGGGTTGCAAAATATAGGCGGACTTAATTTCGAACACATGATTGGTCTTTACCGCCGGAACATCTTGCCAACCTTGTCGTTCGCCGACTTTATTGGGATGAAATTTTTTGCCGCACCATGAACCAATTATTATGTCCGGCGCACGTTCAACGACTGTCAGTGGGTCGGCGACAATTCGTTGTTTGCCACCTTGATGCTTGGCATTTTCGGCAAAGCAATCAATCCCGCCAGCGATTTCGATAAGCTCACTGACCCAGCCGATGCCACTGATTATGGGGTCATACCATTCTTCGAAATATACCCGTGGTTTTACCGCCCAGGTATCGGTCAATGCGCGCATGTCGTCGATCTTGCATTGGTAGCTAGAAGCGAGTTGGTCTGCGGCTAACGGTGCGTCGACGAGTCGGCCAAGGGTCTGGATCATACGAAGAATGCCGGCCACATCACGATGGTTTAGTACGTAAACTTCAATGCCTGCGCGAATCAATTCGGCCGCGATATCGGCTTGTAAGTCCGAGAAACCAAGAACAAGATCCGGCTTTAGATCGAGAATCTTCGGAATATTAGCGCTGGTAAAGGCGGATACTTTTGGTTTTTCTTTGCGCGCTTGCGGGGGGCGAACGGTAAATCCTGAAATGCCCGCTATACGGTCTTGCTCACCAAGTAGATACAGAGTCTCAACCGTTTCTTCGGTCATGCAGATAATGCGTTGTGGCCAGTTCATAGTATTCAGTGAATGTCGGAGTGCGGTTTCGGATCAAGGGTGCGCGATGATCTTATCGTGTTTAACATCAATTGGGTAATCAACTGTCGAACTTACACGTTAGTTGGCGACGACGCTGTTGCAAATCGAGTTTGTTAGTGCAACCAAGCGTAAGGCGTCTGTAGTATAGTTTCCAGCACCGTTGATAAATGAACTTTTAAATGAACTCTGATTATTTGAAAATTGCCGGTGGGCTGAGCTTTGTTGTCGCATTTGTGCATTTACTAATTCCAGTTGGTGGCCCTGCTTGGTATCGTTTTTTTGGTGCTGGCGAGCATATGGCCAGTATGGCGGAACAAGGATTATTACAGCCGACAGTGGTGACTCTGGCCATTGCCGCAGTACTCGCATTGTGGGGCGCGTATGCATGGTCTGCTGCCGGCATTCTTCCTGCGTTTCCCGTGTTGAAATCCGCGTTGGTCTTGATTACATCAATCTATCTGCTGCGCGGTATTTTAGGCTTGGTCGCGCCGTTTATCTCAGACCATCCCCAGGTCACGCAGAACAGTGTCGGCTTCTGGGTATGGAGCTCAATAATCTGTTTAGTGTTTGGATTGGTGCATCTGAAAGGCGTTGTCGACAAGTGGTTTGTCTGAGATATAAACAGATGAAAAAATAAGAAAAGCAGTGTTTACTTCCAGCAATGCCCAAATCAATCAATATTAAATAAGCTTTTATGTCTACGAAAATTAACGTGCCAAATGTTTTCAGAAAGGTAGTGCTAGTGACTATGACCGCTTACTGCGTTTTATTGGTGCTGCCCTATCTGTGGACAAGCTTCTATTCTAAGCAAGTGTTGAGCGTGTTGGCTTGGTGGGGTTACGGCGGGCTGATTAGTATTTACGGCGTCGTACCCTATGTGTTTGTCGCGGCCATGCTAGTGTCGCTCACTGGTTTGTATTTCTTCAAGCGTTGGGCAAGAACGATGTTTGCCTTGACGATGTTGGCAATCGGTATTGTTTCGCCGTTATTTGGCCTAGCCATCGCGCCGAGTTTTGATACGCTGTTTGCTCATGTCTTTGGTCTTGGTTGTGGTGCTATATTAGCGTTGTCGTATCTATCTGAAGCCGCGAATGAGTTTACCAAGCAACGCTAAGTTCTCTGCATTGGCCTTGTTGAGAAATTAAAGGCCTCTAACTGCGAATGCTTGAACTATGTTTCTGCATGGCGTCATACAACCTACGGAAAAATACCGATAATGACTAAAGTAGCTATTTTTGTTGACGTTCAGAATGTCTACTACACTGCGAGGCAAGTGTTTCGGAAGAATTTTGATTACAATAGATTTTGGATAAAGGCTACCGAAGATAGAATAGTGGAGAAGGCGTTTGCGTACGCAATCGAGCGAGGCGATCGAAAGCAATTTGAGTTTCAAAATATTTTGCGAGCGATTGGGTTTGAGGTAAAACTAAAGCCTTTTATACAGCGCGCCGATGGCTCGGCTAAAGGTGACTGGGATGTTGGCATTACTATCGATGTGATGGAGTATGCGGATCAAGTCGATGTCATAATCTTAGTGTCGGGGGATGGTGATTTTGATCTCCTAGCTAAAAAAATCCGCGACGAGAAAGGCAAACGAGTTGAGGTTTATGGTGTTGCCGACTTAACCGCTAAGTCGCTGATCGACGCAGCCAGTGAATTTATTCCCATCGACAACGCGTTGTTACTCAACTAATCTAAATACCATCACCGGTAAGCTTTTGAGCTGCTGATACCGAATGACTGTTAAAAAGTGAAATTATGACGTTGGGATAAAGGTCGGCAACAGACTGGCTATGAAAAAATGTTGCTAGCGACAGCTGCCTGGCCGCTAGCTTTTGACATGTATCTGCTGCGGTTTTCCGTTGGTGATGAAATACCGCCACACCAAGACCAAGTGAACAACGGTGAGCACCATAGAGTAAATATTATTTTGAAACATGCTAAAGAAGGCGGTTTGTTTATTTGCCACGATGCAATCTATGACTCAAGTCGAATAAAATATTTTCGTCCAGATCAGTCAGTGCATCAAGTCACAAAAATTATTCAAGGGAGCCGCTATGTATTTAGTATCGGATGGAATAGGAAAGCATGACATAAACAAAATAAGCCTTTGCTGTAGTTCTCACATTGTACCGATTACTTGTTAATAATCGGTCGAAGTTATACGGAATATGAGTAGTTAATGAAAATAATTAGAAGTAAAGAATACGCGCCGGATGTGGCATGGAGCGCAATTGATATTGCGAATATGAACGGCATTACTACGCGTTTGCATTGGACGGATGCGCCCTATAAGTGGCATGTTAATGATGGCCAAGAAGTCTTTGTGGTGCTCGACGGGCAGGTAGAAATGTTTTACAAACAAGGCCAGTCTGAATTATCAGTGATGTTGCAGGTTGGCGATATATTTTATGCTTCAGTTGGCACCGAGCATGTGGCGCATCCGCATGGCGAAGCGCGAGTTTTAGTAATCGAAAGCGAAGGCAGTGTTTAGTACTCTAGCCGTAGATCCGCTCCTTGAATCATTTTAAGGTGCTAATTATTCTAAAAATACTAGCTTAACGATTCAAGAAATATACACAAGTTGTAACTATTTTTTGAAAAACTGAAATAAAATCAAGGAGTAAGAATTTCTGTCGATGTCGATATAAACACAACTCAGTTGAGATTATATTTTTCTGAAACCGCTAACGCATTGATTAATATGGATTTATGAAAGTCACTATAAAAATATTCTCAATAAAAATATCCATAACTAAGTTAGGATATGAAAACTGTTATGTGTAGGAGGGGTAGTTCGTGGATACAGTTCTTAAAGTAGCTTTGGGTGTTTTTGTCGGTGCTTTAATCGTTTTTCTATTTCGTATTGCATACGTGAATTATGTATTTAATAAGGCAATGACATCTGTTGCAGAGGTTAATGAAACCATTGCTAATCAAACCCAGAAAAGACTACAGATTCAAAAAGACAAAATTACCGCTGAGAGGGCAGCGACAAGAAGAGAAGAGCGAGCAATGCTAGCGGCTGCAGAACAGAAAAGGCTTGAAGCTGCGAAGAAAGCCAAAGCATGGGCTAATTTTTTTAAAGATCCAGAAGAGTGCCTCTCTTACAAGTCGGAACAGCATATGATTGAATGTGCCAACAGAAGAATAAAAGCGAAAAGAGAATTCGAACAAAAGTGGAATGAAGGTTCATTATAAAATCACACATAACAAGGCAAAACACTGCCGCTTCGCTCGGACGCGTTTCACGCGCCCGTGTTCGCGGCGTTACATGTCACCAAGGAATTAGTTTTGTGCAATTTTTAGAAGATGGTTTTGAAATAGTACAAAATATCATATCGACTGAAGAAATCGAGGCGATTACCTGTGAGGTTGGGAAGTTGGAAAGCAAGGGAGGCGGAATTCGAAATGCAGAAAAGAAGATTGCATCGGTAAAGATTCTCGCGGAAAGTGCGAAGTTTATATCTCTAGCGTCAAATTATCTTTCCGCTGAAGCAAGCTTCGTTCGCGCGATAATTTTTCTAAAATCCATTGAAAATAATTGGCTGGTGACTTGGCATCAGGATAAGACTGTTTCAGTTTCGAAAAGGCTAAATTCTCCAGGCTGGGGTCCTTGGAGTCAAAAAGATGGAGTTCTGCATGTGCAACCACCAGTCGAAGTATTGGAAAAAATGATCACTTTTAGGGTTCATTTAGACGAATCAACAGAATTGAATGGATGCCTACGATTAATCCCCGGCAGCGATAAAGAAGGTGTTATGTCACAGCCGTCAATTGATAGCTATTCAAAATTGCATTCCGTAATAAGCTGTGAGGCGCCAGCCGGGTCAGCATTGATCATGCGTCCGCACACACTGCACTCATCCAGCAAAGCTAAGTCAAATCACCCTCGCAGGGTACTTCATTTAGAGTACAGTAGTTATAAGCTACCCGGCGGTCTTGAATGGGCATAAAAACATGTAACAATACGTGCCAGTCGGACAGTTTGTTCCGTGGCTTTTTTGTGTTTTCGCTACGCTGTAACACAAAACTCCACTCCACAAACTGCCGCTGCACTCTGCGTTATGTTTTTTTGAGCCTCAATGATCAAAAGTAGACTGATATATTTAATACCTTTAGCACTAGGGATTTTTACTGTTGTCGTAGATTATCTTCCAGAAAATTTACCATCTGCGTTAGGTGAATATCGAAACATTCAAGATGTTCAAAATTTTGATTTCCCTTTTTCAATGTTTCTACGCATAGCTTTTTTCTTCGCTTGGCTATTCACATACATAGCTATTTTTCTGGGTAAAAGAAAATACCTTAGTCTCTGCGCTGTTAGTTTCATAGGTTTCATCATTTCTAAATTGCTCTTCGGTCCAATCGTTGTTACCGCAGAAATAAGCATTCTTCAGCAATTAACAATATTTTCGGTTGGAATTGCACTTGGTGTAACATACAGAAATGGCATGTAGTAAAAACATAACAAGGCGTCAAAGTTCACTCCGCCTGCGGCTCCGCGGGACGGCTGCTACGCGCCGCCCCTTGGCTTGGCGTTAAATGCTAATGGAGAATCCAGTAAATGCCGAATTGGCTGAGTGAGTTTTTGTACGTTTTAGCTCTCTCTAAGAAAACGCAGTGGGCTATAATTTTGGGTGTTGTGTTTTTTGTAGGCATCCATTTGCTTGGCCTACATGTACTTTCAAACTTTGAATTACAAGGTCCATACGCCAATATTCAGGATGTGATAGTAAGCAAATTAGCAAAAAAATATGATAAAGCTGCTTGGTTCTCATTAATTTCTTTTTTAGTCCTTGCATATAAGTGTTACAGAAAGGACAAAAAGCGATTTTGGTAGCTTCATTTAACAAGGCTATCAAATCGACGGCTTTTCCGTCGCTTGTTTTGTGGCTTAACGCTACGCTACCACAAAACAATCAACTCCAAAGCCGCAATTTATAGCGGCGTTATATTTTTTGGTGAAGTCATGAGAATCATCATTATCGCAATGACTACATGTATCGTACTTGCCACTTTGGCGGTACTGACCATGTCGAGG